>NZ_CP066339.1:916959-1222612 GCF_016406125.1 Alicyclobacillus sp. SO9
AGGGCTCGCGGATGCAGGGAAGTCTGTTTATCACGCCTTGACACAACAGGGACTAGAAGCTGCTCGTATAGAAGTTGCAATGATTGTTGGACGAGATACTGAGCACCTTTCCGAGAGTGAAGTAATTCGTGCCACAGTCGAAACTGTGGCAGAAAACATTGTTGATGCGATTGTATCTCCTGTGTTTTTTGGTGTACTTGGAGGTGCACCTTTGGCTCTGGCTTTCAGAGCCGCGAATACCCTGGATTCTATGGTTGGATATCGAAATGAACGCTATTTCTACTTTGGACGCGCGTCTGCCAGACTAGATGATGTGCTGAACTACCTACCGGCGCGTTTGACCATCATTCTCTTATCTGCCGCCGTCTACGTTTCTCGTCTTTCCTTAAAGGGGGCTTGGAACATGCTCCGCAGAGATTCGCCTCATCACCCAAGTCCGAACGCAGGCATACCCGAGAGCATGGTAGCCGGTGCTTTATCTGTCCGACTGGGCGGCACGAATTTCTACCAGGGCGTTGTAAGTGAACGTGCAACAATGGGAGATAGCGTCCGTCCTTTGTCCTCGATGGATATCCTCACTACGATGACACTGATGCACCGCGTGTCCTGGTATATCGTCATTCTGATAGGACTTATGATTGGGGGTGGGCTGTTGTGTCAAAATGGATGTCATTTTTGATAACGCTTCCTTTGCAAACCGGGAAAAGAATCCTGCTCGCAGTCCAATTCCTAACGATTATCCCAGTTCCTCATTTCAGAAACGTGTCCGAAAAAGATATACGTGAGACAGCACCTTTCTTTCCTTTGGTAGGAGCATTGTTAGGCTTAATATTGTGGGGAATACAGGACACCCTTCGCCTTAGTTTTCCAAATATCATCAGCACGACTTTGTCTTTGATGGTGTATACGTTTCTCACGGGAGCTCTTCATCTGGATGGTCTCATGGATACCTTCGATGCGCTAGGTAGTCGTAAGTCGACGGATAAGGCACTGGAAATCATGAAGGACAGCCGTGTAGGAGCCATGGGCGCAATCAGTGCCATTGTTGTCTATCTAGGAAAGGCAGCAGTACTCTATTCGCTTCCGGGCAATGCTTGGGGTGTTGTTATCGTCGTGCCAGTGTTATCCCGGTTCGGCATGGTAGTCGCGATGGCAATCGCTCCATCTGCACGCGGGAAAGATGGACTAGCTGGAATGTTTGCACAAAAAATTTCCTATCAGTCCCTCGCGTATTCAATCGCGATTACTGGCTTGCTCTCAATTGGACTGAATTCAGTCTTCTTAGGTCTTGGGTTAATGCTTGGACTGATTGTGCTGTCAATCCTCATTACGGTCTACTTAAGCCATCGATTTGGCGGAATGACCGGAGACACTTATGGTGCGTTAAATGAAATTTTAGAATGGTTGGGCTGGGTTTGGGGTTTCTACATATTTTTTCATGGCTGAGGAGAGCAAGTTTATGACTGAAGAATCGTTCAATCACGGTGGAATGATTTATCATCAAGCAAAGCAAATGGGGGTTCATCCCACCAACGTCTTGGACTTTAGTGCGAATATTAACCCTCTCGGACCACCAGTTTCCGTTACAACTGCGATCCAACGTGCGCTTCCAATGATAGTTCACTATCCGGATTCAACCCAAAGTGAAGTAAAGAATACTTTAGCAGATTACTTTGGTCTCAGGAGTTCACATTTCTTAATAGGCAACGGCGCGAGTGAGATCATTGATTTGTTGTTCAAAGCGTTGAATCCAAAACGTATTGTTGTTTTTGAACCGGCTTTCTCGGAATATAAAAGAGCAGCAAAAAGGCATGGGATTCCTGTGTTGCAAGTTCCTTTATGGAAGACCCAAGACAACCTCTGGCGAGTACAGGGCAAATCCGCACCAAATCCTACTGAACTTTATAATTACGAAATGCTGAAACAATCACTTAGACGCTACACGTTGGTTTTGCGTACAGGGGATGTAGTGGTGTTGAATATACCCCATAATCCAACGGGTCTTTGCTTTCACTTAGATAGTTGGTACCTGTTGGCTCAAGAATGGATGCAACAGGGGGTTCGTGTCATTGTAGATGAGTCTTTTCTCGATTTTCTATCCGATGAAACAAGGTATACAGCTATACCGAAAGCGACTGATTCTGAATCGCTATTTGTTGTTCGTTCTGCAACAAAATTCTACGCTATACCAGGA
The DNA here is from genome assembly GCF_016406125.1 of Alicyclobacillus sp. SO9. Lineage (NCBI taxonomy): Bacteria > Bacillati > Bacillota > Bacilli > Caryophanales > Alicyclobacillaceae > Alicyclobacillus > Alicyclobacillus sp. SO9. The sequence continues at coordinate 919,154 of NZ_CP066339.1, forward strand.
CTTCGTTTTGGTTTTGCTATTGGCTCATCGACGTTGTTTCAGAAAATAGAACGGTATCGTGACGGGTGGAGTGTAAACCAGTTGGCCCAGGTTGCTGCTTCTGCTGCATATAAAGATAGAGAATTTCAAAGACAAACACATCAATGGCTTGAGACAGAACGGGCACATGTTGTACGACTATGGGAAGCCCATCCGAAACTGACCTTATATATGGGTAAAGTCAACTTCTTCTTACTCCACTTCAAGAATACTGAACTGGGAAGTCAAGTAGAAGAGTTTCTGAGAACCAGAAACATTATGATCCGAAATTGTAGGAATTTCGAAGGACTCGGTGCCAGTTTCTATCGGGTTGCAATTCGAACTCATAATGAGAATGAAATATTATACAAAGCGATTACTGACTATTTGGACGGCTGCAAGTGACTGGTATCGTCAAATATCTCAATGGTGACATGGACAGATTGACCTTTACCATGGACTTCCTGTTTCCTCTCGTCGTTCTGATTTTGGAGAATAGATTGTAACGATACTTGAACTTTGCTAATGGAAGCGTGACTGGGTTGGTATTGGCGAAAAGCTCCCAACGGTTTACCGTAAACGGATGCTAGCCAACTTCCAATTACAGCGCCATGGCTGACGATGCATATCTCATCATGAGGATGTGAAGATGCAACAGACAAGATGACGTTTTGAAAACGTACCGCTGCCGTAGAGCGGAGTTCTCCTCCTGGAAAAGAAAAATCATCGAGCGAAGGGGCAAGTGCTTTATCCATGAGTTCGCGGTGTTGTTCGTAAGCTGCAAATGAAGAAACATCCTCAAATTCACCTAGGTGAATTTCCTGTAGGTCTTCATGAAATATGACTGTCGGGTGATACATATTTTCCTCTGATACAGCTTCAGCAGTTTCCTTGGCTCTCGATAGCGGACTCGAATAGATTACTTTAAAAGGAGTCTCTCTTAACCGAACAGCAACTGCCGTAGCCTGGCTGCGTCCGATGTTTCCCAGAGAACTGTCTGTTTGACCAATCATGTAGTAATCTAAATTTTTGTCCGTTGTTCCGTGGCGAACTATCCAAATTGACGTCATATTGCTCGTCCTTTACCTACTGTTGCATTGAGGTTCATCCTTATATCAGTATATATTGTTCGAGAGAGTGAAACCATATTAGGTACAGGATGGGGAGGCCACTTACTTAGTCTACCGATAATTGATATCGTCAGTAAACGCAAGTATTACGAACTCGGATTTGTGGAATAATCTGGGGATATGCATTTCCATTATGTATACATTTTTATCTTCAAATTGCAATTATTTCAAGAAGAATTATTTTTATCAGCATGCCCTAACTAAATTATTCATAAAGCATACTCTTTTAGTACAATGTAATAAAGTTCATGCCAATAAGGTTGGTGTTTTGGCTGTAAAGAGAATGTTCAAATTGACTACTCTTTGTATATTAACAGTATACTGGGAGGCTTTTAAACGAATTTGGACAAGGTCTATCAAGATATTGAAGATCTCCGTGCACAGTTGCTCGACTTATTGGCAAAATTGGTAGCTTTTCAAACAGAAAGTCCTCCAGCAAGAAATTCGATGGCTGCTCAGCAGTTTATTCAGTTATATCTTGAGAATCTCGGCTTTGAGACCGATCTGTGGGACGTCTATCCAAATGACCCCAACCTGGTTGGAACATTGTCTGGTATTGACAGCGATAGACATCAAGGTTTGACGCTCGTTTAGGTGAAGGGCAGTACATTAACCCCTTTAAGGGGGAAATCGGTGGTAGAAACGTAGGAACTCACATTCCATTGGGGTGATTTAGTGGATACAAAGCAAGAATTGATAAGGCGTCTTCTCGACAAAACAGCTAACGACTCGGATCGTGACGATGCTGCTATTGATCTCGCGGCATATGACGATGTCATAAGCGTTGGTTTCTGTTGCGGAAGATCCGAATACTGACGAAATGATTTGTTCTACGTGTGGGGAGTCACTAGGTACCATCTGGTTGAGAAAAGGCTCTGTAGACGAAGATTTATTAGACAAAATCCGACCGGAGGCACAGAGAGAAGTCATGGGTTTGATTGAACCGACCTCAAGGGACGCTGGTAGGTAACCGAATTTCAAGTGCTGTAACCGAAGGGAGTCGACCTCGTTAATTCGGGGTCTGGCTTCCTTCTCTTTCTTCACTTGGTCATTCGGTCTTAGTATGGTCACGAGGTGAATCAGCAATGACCAAAGCAGTCGGATACATACGGGCACAAGGTGGTGCGTGAAGGGTCTAGCCTTGCGTACCAGCGTGATGAAATCATGCGTTGTTGCGCCGACAACGACATCGAACCTTATGTACATGCGACGAAGACAAAGGAATTAGTGATTCCAAGGTAGATGAAGAGAAAGTGACTGTCGAACGCGAAGGCTTGCAGTCAATGCTTACCGACCTTTCATCTGATGCTCTTGACTGGCGTTGTCATCCTGACCACGTATATATCCTGAAACTCAGGATACAGTCGTATGTTGGAGACGAGTACCTTACGTGAATTCTGTCCATGGTCGTTGGTGCTTTTAATCCTGGAGCATAAGACACAGCAACGAGTGGTTGGGGCAGCAACGTAGACGCATCGTGTCTCAATCGAGCGCTTCGCGCAAATTTTAGGACATCTGCAACTCCTCCCTATTTGTTCTCAAAGGTACGTGAGTGGTTGACAGGTTTAGTGAAGGAAAAATAGAAAATAACAAGAAATGCGACCGCATTGAATCGAAATCCATACTCCAGCAATGTCTTTAATACCAATGATCTCACCGCTGAACCCAATGATTTGACGACCGCTCGAGACGTACGTACCTGTGACTCTGATGACATTCAGAATCAGTAAGATGGCCGTAATGACATTGACTACCCGCATCCTCAGTTGCATTTCTTCTGATTTCCCCTCGAACAAGTCGCCGCCATAAATGGGAACAGTTGCACCTAGAAAGAAACCCTCAGGTACAACGAAAATTCCAGAAGTCGTTATTCGTCCGATCAACAGTAGAATAGCCATGACAAAGTCAATGGAATATTGCAGTGCGACAAGTCCATTCCGGGAAGAGTGCGTTCGCTGCTCCTTGTTTGCCACAACTTTCCCTCCCAGCCAGGCCGTTTCTTTATCCTTATTTCGAAATGAATGTTCAAGGGTGATGGAAATACCACGATGTGGGTATAGTATATACATCTCAGGAATCTGTGGACCGCAAACCATTCCTGACAAGTCCCTAGGTTGTCATATAGGAGATGCTTATGAGTTACGGAAGCTTTTTCAATTTTTTCAGCCATCAAAAGCATCGACATCGCAGATTGGAGCCGCAACGCGAAGACCTATCCGCTGTACTGGACAAGAATATCGATTTGACTGAAAAAAAAGTGCGAAACACGTTAGGAGATTCCGCCGATCTCGTCTTTCGAAAAGTGAATTTACCCAAAAATCAGCAGCTTCTCATTATCTATGTGATTGGACTTGTGGACACAAAGACATTGAATGAAACCCTGTTGAAGGCTCTAGTGATTGATGCCCCATCAGAGGCACGCGGTAGATGGCTGCCTCATGGTGTTTTGGAGTTCGTCTCCAAACAACTCATTCCAGTTGCCAACGTAAAAAATGTTCGTACACTTGGAGAAGTGATTGACGGACTATTAGCAGGGAATGTTGCAGTAATTGGAACTGGAACTCGCTTCGCATTGCTGGCTGAAATGGCTGGCTGGCCAGTCCGACAGATTGAGGAATCGCAGTCCGAGCCCTCGGTGCAAGGACCTCATGAAGCCTTTAACGAAGTGTTGAGAGATACGACGGCATTGATTCGAAGGCGATTGCGCGACACTCGACTTAGAACCGAAGCTATGATTATCGGGGAGAGCTCCAAGACGGATGTTGCCATCATGTATTTGAGCGGTGTTGTGAATGTGTCAGTACTTGAAGAAGTACATCGGCGGTTGCAGAACATCCACCTTTCTTCTGTCTTGGATGCCCATTACATTGAAGAGTTCCTTGAGGACTCTCCGTTGTCTCCCTACCCTCAAGTTCAGAATACAGAACGTCCTGATGTGGTGGCTGCCGCACTGCTTGAAGGAAAGATTGCCATCGTGGTTGACGGAACTCCAACCGTACTGCTTGTGCCCATGACCTTTTGGAACGGATTTCAGGCGCCTGACGACTATTATCAACGTTCAGTCTACGTAACGCTGGTTCGATGGATTCGTTTTATGATGCTGAATCTTTCAATTTTTCTTACACCCGTTTATGTAGCTCTGACCAGTTTCCATCCACAAATGCTGCCGACCAATTTACTCATTACTTTTGCAGCATCTCACAATGGCAGTCCCTTTCCCGTCGTCCTGGAAGCCTTCATGATGGAGATTATCTTTGAAGGCCTGCGTGAAGCTGGTGTTCGTCTTCCAAAAGCTGTGGGTTCTGCCGTGAGTATCGTCGGCGGTTTAGTTGTTGGACAAGCCGCCGTAGAGGCAGGCATTGTTTCGGCGCCAACCGTTATTGTCGTAGCGATGTCTGGCATTGCGTCCTTTACAATTCCTAGATACAATTTTGGATTTTCATACAGAATTCTTCGGTTTTTTGTATTGCTCTTAGCTGGAACGGTCGGGTTGTACGGAATTACGCTCAGTTTTATTGTCATTCTCACGCATCAATTGAACCTGCGTTCATTCGGTGTTCCATACATGTCTCCACTATCTCCGCGAAATCCCAGGCAGTTACTCGATGTCTTGGTACGAGCACCGCGCAGGTACTTGCCGCAGAGAAGCCGCCCTCATCAGGATAATCCGCGTGCCAAAGGCCATCCTGAAAAATCGGGAGCGAACTCAACATGAAGATGCTGCACTTCGGAAACATCATTGTTCTCATTGCAATGAGTTTTCTCACTAGTGGCTGCTGGGATCGGATTGAACTGAACAATAGAGCGCTGGTGATGGCGTCCGGTATTGATTTGAAGGACGATGGTAGCCTATTGTTAACCGACCAGGTCATTCTCCCCATTAACTTGTCCAAGGGACTTGGGACACTGCGCCAGCAATTTATTACTGTCTCGGCTACAGGACGTAACATCCTTGATGCAGGACAAAACATGCAAGCAAAACTGTCGAGAAAATATTTCCTCGGTCACCGCAGAATCATCTTCATTGGTGAAAAACTGGCCAAACACGGACTCAGCGGCATCATGGATGAATTCACGAGAAATCCAGATGTCAGGCTGCGCAGTGATGTTTTTGTTGTCGAAAATGGCACTGCGGAACATGCACTTCACATCCGGTCTCCACTAGAGCAGTACCCTTCGTTGGCCATTATGAAGAGTCGGAAATTTGTCGGCGGGGATATCGGAACCACACTGCTCCCGTTTTTGATGGCTTCCGTACATCCTACAAGCAGTCCAACCTTTCCGGTGATGAAAATCGTACCCGAGTCTCCGCACTCGAACAAAACAACATTCCAGTTCATGGGTAGAGCTGTTTTTAACAAGCAATTGAAGCTAATCGGTTACTTGAATTACTCAGAGGCAGCCTATCGCCTTTGGGTACTCAATACACTAAGTACATACCAGGCGACGTTTAAGTTGAATACAGATAAAGATAGTGCAAAGGGCAAAGGATATGCCACCATTGACTTTTCTAAGTTCCACAGTCGCATTAATCCAGTATTTCAGAACGGACGTTTGCATTACGTTGTCAATCTCACCGGAAAAGGAATACTGCGTGAATCTGAAAACAACATCAAGTTCAAGTCCCCTGAAGACATAAATCTGGTTGAGAAGAAGGCAGAAAAGGAAGTCAAATGGCGCGTAAATGACCTTATCGCGAAGGTACAGCATCAATATCATACCGATATTTTTGGATTCGATCTTGCCTTGGCAAGAAAGTATCCTCGTCAGTGGAAAACAGCAAAGCGACACTGGACAGAGATCTTTTCCGATGTTCCAGTTCAGGTAAACACCCGAATAAAGATACAGGCTGTCGGACAAACATCCGAAAGCATTGTATCACCGAAAGAAGCAGAAAGGGGCCAGTGGTAACCGTGAAATCACGAATGCCAATTACGGGCGGTCAATTGTTCTGGATTACCTGCATGTTTGACTTAGGTATGGCGGCTTTTGTCATGATTTCTCCAACGATTCAACGTGTCCAAAATGACGCATGGATCTCACTGGCCATCAGCGGCCTTTTAAGCATGACCGCTGCTTGGATTGAAATTCGTTTGAGTCTGTACTATCCCGACAAGACATTTGTTGAGTACGTGAACGACATTGTGGGCAGCTGGATAGGCAAGGCTCTATTGGCATCTTGTATGTCGTAAACTGGATTGTTGTAACCGGATTTGTCCTTCGTCAGATTACGGACATTTTAATTACCTCTCAATTCCACAAAACGCCTACATACCTTTTCATCATTTCCATGTCGTTGACTGCGGTTTACATGCTGTACAAGAATGGCATTCAATCCATTGGCCGCACGACAGAAGTCATAGGCCTTCTTGTGGTCTCCATCGTAATTTTCACTTTTGCCTTTGTGCCGTTCCATAGACCGACAAGAACAAAAACAACGCTAATCGAATGAACGCGGTCAGAAACCATATTAGGGAGGGTTACAGCGGCCTGCATTCTGATTGCTATGAGCCCTCGGAGCATGATTGACTCAAGCATTGTCTATCCAAAATCTGTTGTTCAACCCTTTGTCTTTCCCATTTTGTTGTTTGCCATTCCTGCGCTGTTGTGGCTCATTGCATTTTTTCGAAGAATGATTTGAAACCGATTTGATATGTTTCGTCAAAGTTGAAGAACAGGTGTTTTATTAATTCGTAAAGTGATCACATTCCTTCACACACTGGATTTCTTTCTGGAAGTGTATTCTTCTCGTCACAGTCTAAGACTCTCTCAATCTGGGTTGTGTTGAGTCTAAATCGAATAGCTTTCACTCGTTCTACTGCAATCTCATCAAACATTCTGTACCCGTTTTCTAAGCGCTGAGGGGTTATCAAATTCTCTTGTTCGTAGTAACGCAAAGAGCTCACGCTAACTCCAGTTCTTCGTGACAGTTCAGAGATCTGCACAGTTGGTCGCCTTCCTTCAGATGCTCACATGGTAAACCACCACATCGGTGTCATAGTCAAACTCTAGGAACTAACTGGGTCAACGAAAAAGACCAGGATAGGTGATAAGAAACTCTCCTTACAGCCTGTTGCACTCTGACATAGAACATCAGTTACCAATTTCATTGTTCATGCCCTTTTGTCATGCAGCGAGACATCGGTAGGAGGTGGTATTGGTGTGGATGCAACTGGGGGCGTCCTGGGCAGTTCTACTGGTGGTTTTAACTGCGGCCAGCTGGGCAGACATCCGTACACAAAGGATTCCCAATCTGCTGTTTGCTACAGGGGCCGTCGTGGGCTTTGTACTGCGTGTTGGATTTGGGGGAGCACATGGGTTTCTTGAAGCATTATTGGGTTTTGGCGTAGGGATGTTGGTCGGGTTACTCGGAGAACGGTTGCCTATCGGAATGAGTCGCTGGGGGATGGGAGATGCCAAGACCCTGGCTGTGATGGGGGTCTGTTTGGGGTGGTTTGGCGTCGTGATCACGGTCTTTGGCGCTGGCATCCTGTTAGCCGTCATTCGTCTGACGTCCCTGACCTTGCATAAGCCGATGCGGACATTGGCATTTGTACCTGTGTTGGCGGTCTCTGCCTCCATCACCATGGGCGTGGAATTCGGGGTGTTTCAATGGCTGCGAATGTAGCGATGTGGGGCATCTTCGCCTTCCTGGTGGGTGTGGCCGTTCATGAGAGTGGCCATGCAGTGGCACGAAGTTGGTTGGGACTGCGTTTTTGTATTGCGCTGGGACGGGGACCCTGTCTGCTGAAGTCCAAGTATTTTGTTTTGCGGTTACTCCCTGTGAGCGCACGAACAAAGGGAGACAAACCTATTTCAGTGGTAGTCCCCCTTGCAGGCCCGGTCTTTCAATTGGCGTTCGCGCTGTGCCTGCTGCCATGGAGTCCGTGGATAGCCCTTCTTGGTGGCTTGGGTGCACTGACGATATTGCCCTATCGCGTTTATGGACAAGCGTCAGACGGGTTACTGGCGTTACAGATTGTTTTGAAAGGAGCATAAAGCATGGTGAATTTGGAACGGAAGACCCCCATTCTGGCACTGGCCGTAGAGAATCCGCCGGCAGAAGAATGGCTGCGCGGGGAGTTGGGCCAGTTCATGGAGGTGGCGTCGGAGGGGATACGGTCACCTGACGACGTTCTTGGGGTCGACGTAGACCTGGTTCTGGTGGCCAGACGGGCAGCTGGCTCGGATGTAGGGATTGAAGCATTTGGAGAGACGCTTGAGGCAGCAGCAGCTGGTGGGACAGATGTGATTGCGATTGTTGGCAACCTGGATGAAGAAGGGCATGAGGCGGTGGAGGTGGCAAGAACGCATCACGCCTGGGCTGTGTTAACCAGTGATGGAGAGGGTGTTGGCGGAGAAGAAGTCTTGGAAAAGGTCGTGGCGTATTTCGATGACTGGGTGAACCGAAAGGCCAAATTACAGCAGTCGAAAGTCAAGCTGCCGATGAAGGACACTCAGGGGAAACGCCGCAGTCCTTTGTTCGGCGGAAAACCCGCCATTCCGGACAATCATCTGATTGGTGTGACTTCGTCCGGGGCAGCAGGGGGCAGCTATTTCGCCTGGAACTTTGCCACCGCATTAGCGAAGCAGGGGAATCCAGAGGTGGTGTTGATAAATGCAGAGGATACCACACTGGCCGCGTGGACCCATCTGAAGGAGACCCGCAGGATGGTGCTCAAAGGACAGGGAGAAGAAGCGAGGCACTTTGGTGTCAAAGTGGGGATTGCCACAACGCCCATGTCAGAGGAGGAGTGGGTCCTGGCGGCCCGGATGAGTTTGTCGCAAACGGTCATTGTGGACCTGACGAAGATGTCCGAGCCGCCATTGGAACGGGTCGAAACATGGATTGATGTACGGGACTGTGACCCAGCGCACAATCAGCGCCTGGATGTAGATGCCACGCCGCATTTCGTCGTCATGAACCGAGTGCCAGACGGATTGCCGATTCAGGCCGAAGATGTCCTGATGGCCCCGCCTAACTTGACATTGGCCGACGCGCCCACGCAACAAGTGCTGTCGATCTGGACAGGGCGACCTATGGTCGTGGATCAGGAGGACTTGGCCCAGGAGATGATGCATTTATACAGTGAACTATCCAAACAGCGGGAGGGACAACTGTGGAAAGACCAACGTTCATCGTAATTGACCCGAATTTGGAACTGGCGAGGGCCACGTGCGAGCTGCTGAGCCCCAAAGGAGACGCGTTCCCTACAGTTGAATTGAAAGGTGTCCTACGTATCCAGAAACAACAGGGGCATGTGGACGCTATTCTCCTGGATGTGGATGCCACGGAGGACCTGTCTGGGACTGTGGAACGGCTTCACCGGGTCTATCCTACGGCACTGCTGTACGTAACAGGGGAACGGATCCCGGTGAGTTTATGGGGCCCGCTCGTCGAGCTGGGTGTACGGGATTTGGTGTCCCATCCCTTGACGGCACGCAGAATCGCACAACTGGTGGGCTTTGACTTTGAATCGATAAAGCAAGAGGTTACACCGCAAACACAAGGGCCCCCGGACACAGCCATGTCTGCCGTTGCTGCACGACGACAATTGGATCACAAACCCACGTATTCCCGTGTCATCTGCGTGACCAGTCCGAAAGGCGGCGAGGGGCGAACGACCCTCGTCACGCATTTGGCCAGTCACTATGCGAAGCATGGCCCTGTGGTCATTATTGATGCGGATGCGCAGGGGGACATCGCCAATGCGTTCCGGTTGGATGTATCTCATACCATCGCTGAAATTGATAGCGTGAAATCTGAGAAAGCGTATCTGGATACGCTCCTGGCGATGGACAAAGAAACTGGCATTCGAATCCTCCCGAGCCCCGTAGGGGAAAGGATGAATCATATCTCCCGCAAGCAGCTGGAGCGGGCGATCATCGAATACCGTCGTTTCTATCCGGTCATCCTGATTGATTTGCCGCAAGGGTTCTTGCCCCTGCATCGGACAGCACTGGACTTTGCCACACAGTACATTTGTGTGGTGACCCCGGATACAAAACGCTATCAGCGCGTTGAAGAATATGTTCGGAAGTTGAGAACAGAAGGGGGAGAGCCAGGTGTGTCTGCTGTGGAATTTGTGCTGAACTATAACAAACCCTATAGCAAAATAGAGGACCGGCCTGTACGTGCCTTGTTACAAGGGTATAAGGTGACCGGGTTGCCATACGACAGAAGCCTCATGCAACGGATTGTTGGCAAGAAGCTGTTCAAGGCGTGCAAGGTCCTGGAGGATGAGCAGGTCGATGTTGTCTCTCAAGTCGTGCAACCGAAGAAGAAGTGGAGGGGGAAACGTGCATAAGACAACAGGTGTTCTCGTCGGGATCATTGGTGTGGTGGGCCTTGGAACGGGTATCTTGGGCAGAGACAGGTTTTCAATGCAAAGCATCTCACGCCCGTGGTCGTGGCGGTTCGAAATGTATCGCCGTATCAAAAAATCACCCATGCAGATGTACGGATAGAGAATCGTGCCCTCGTGAACTTGAACACGCGTCCAGAGACCAAGACAACGAACGTGATTGGACAGTACACCCGTACGGGGTTGGTTGCAGGAGAGATGGTCTTTCCAGGGACGGTATCTCACAAGTCTGTATTTATGCGTTTATCTACCAATGAACGAGCTGTTGCCATTGCACTCAATAATTCGGGATTTAGCATCCAAGACCTTCGACCGGGCATGCATGTAGACCTGGTAGGTGCAACGCAAGGGGCTCATAGTGGCACAAGTGGCGGTATCATTGCCTCTGACGTACGGATCCTGCAAGTGATCACAGCGAATTCTACCGCGCCAAACAAGATTATCGTCGCTGTGCCAGTAAGTGATGCGACGGCTGCCTCACAGGCTGCCATAGATGGAAATGTACGTGTGGATGTCGTACCGAAAGGGTAGGTGAGAGGTGACATCTATCATAATTATCTAAAAATAAGAATATGCGGCATTTTAAGTGTGAGAAATTGTAAATTTCGGTAGGGGGCATATTGTCATGAAGCGTTGGAATGGTGTAGCGGTGGTATTGGGGATTGTGGGTCTGATATCCGGGTGTGGCACGCAGGCAGCATCCAGCCAGGCGAAAAACAATGTGACATCACGTGCTGCTATCAGTGCTGTGACAAACACTGCTGGTATGCAGAAGACTGAAGACCAGTACTTGCACGGCATGATGTATGCCACGCTCAACAAGGCCACATCTCAATCTCAGACAAAGGGCTCGACGAAGTCTACACCCAGCAAATCACCAGCCAAGCCGTCCTCTTCGAAATCTACTGACATGCATACGTCAAGGACAACCACGACTGCGCCAGCACAAACGAAAACCAGCAGCTCGTCAAGTTCGGGTCATCATAGCAGTGGTACAAGCACTGCAACGACCAAACCGACGTCACCGTCTTCAAGCGGGTCCAAGACAGCTACGTCGACACAGAGTACCTCTTCGAGTCCGTCCAATCATACAACATCATCGTCGGGAACGAAGACTACGACGAAGAGTACCAGTGGGGGAAGTACGTCAAAGACCAGTTCAATGCCGACGAACACGAAGCCCAAGACTTCCGGTGAAGATGTGTGGGCTACGAATTATCTTAATAGCGATCCCATGCCTTATTCGGGAAAGAAAATATCTTATTTTGACAATTTAACGTCCGATATGGCTAAAGGTACGAAGTCACAATCAGCAGTGAAAACAGCACTGAATAGCCTAACTCCTTGGGAAGATACTCTTAGCGGTACAACCCAAAAATGGGCTGTAAGTGAAGAGCGAACATGGGTTAAGAATTTCTCTAGCATACCGAACACTCAAGTTGGTATAAACAATTGGTTTTCCAACAGAACACTTCCTGTAGCCACTAATCCAGAATCTTGCTATTGGCATTACTATGTCTGGTATAACGCAACCACTAAAAAATATACTCTTGCTTTCTTAGAGATTGGATTAGAAGCACCGAAGGTCTCAACGGGTGCCTAATTCACTCCAGAGTCTCTGCGTAAGGGGCGATAAACGTGAAATGGTCTCGCATTCTACTGGGAGTATTAAGTTTACCTCTGTCTGTCGTGGCTTTTAGTACACTTCATCCGAATGTGGCACGTGCAGCGAACACGCGCTCAATTAAGGTTGATGAAGGTAGTATTTCAAGAAGTATGACTTACCAAAGCTCTATCACAGATTCCTACTCCACTGCGAGTTGGGGGGAATATTCATCGACATACAACTACAATCAGGGTGGCTATCAAGGTACTCTACATGCTACATCTGTAACTCTGAAACCAAGGAATGACATCACTAATCGTAGCACTACGCTGAGACACACTATTCAGAAAGGACCATATTACTCAGGTACAGATGCTAACTTCCCTGATACTTACGAAATGTCTTATACAGATTCTGCGAGTGGAATGCATGGCACCTATAGTCTTGGTAAATCTGGTTCTCCGTACAAGGTATCTGGATCTCAATCCGAACAGAAATCTTATTCCTACGGTGCGACGAAGTATGTTGGTAGTATTGTAAAAGGTAGTAATGGGTATCCGGTAGAGTTGAGCATTTGGGGTTATCCTATCATCGGATGGCTAGCGAACAGTGCTACGTTGTATCGAGGTGACGGTAGGGGTCCATTTAGGTACAGTAACAGTCCTCAGTGGGTACATGACTACTACGGCCCTAACGGGTCGCCTAATTACTATGGTCAATGGCCTGACAGTACGCAAGGCTGGACTGCCATAAGTGAAACTTGGGCAGACTCTTCGCCACAGAATGCCAACAACTGGCCGAGCGTAACAACTTATGTTTATCATGATGGCGTACATCGTCGCTGGTGGGTGTCCGACACGGGATATTACAACGAGTATCGAAGAGGTCTCAACATCACCTATGAGCGGCCCAATTGGACGTGGGGGCAGAAATACTCGAGTACAGTGTCTTTACCGAACATTGCCACGCAGTGGGAAGTCTATGTGACGTATTCTGGAACAGTGAATCCGATTACGCAGGTGAGTGCGTCGCCACCTGTTGTCTACACGAACCAAACGTCGAAGGTCACCGGGACTGTGCCCGGTCCAATTGTTTCCAATCAGCGGCTCTTGATTTACGATCTTTCTGCAAGGCAAAACGTAGCGTATGGAGGCTGGGGCAGCGGGAAGGTGACGGCTAACGTTCGTTATGAAAGTGGACAATCTCACCAGTACGAGGTTTACGTGACCAACAGCGCCGGTCACTGGATAAGTGGCGGGAACAGGATTTGGGTGACGTGGATATGGCCCAAAATCACAGTAACAGCGTCACCGACCAGTTTGCTCACCAATCAATCTACGACGGTTACCGCTTCGGTTCCATCTGGAACACTCCCGCCTACGGACAAGCTTACGATCTGGGATACGACAAGCGGTGGTAACGTGATTGGATGGAGTCAAGAAGGTGTGAGCAGCTTTTCGGGTCAAGTTACACAGTCTGCGCCAACGAGACAGACGTGTGAGGCATTTATCACCAATAGGAATGGAAATTGGCTCTCTGGTGGGACCACATGGAACGGCGGCGGCACCGAGGCTACGGTCTCCTGGCAGTGGCCGTCCGAATCCATCAGCGCCTATCCGAAAACATTGACGGTAGACCATCATTCAACCCTGACCGCGAGTGTCCAGAGTGGGACACTCAGTTCCGGAGAACGACTGGAGATAGTGGACAAAACGACCGGTGGCCACGTGGCTTATGGTGGCTGGGGTGTCACGACGATGACAGCCAGTGTCGCGGAATCGAGACCGACGACACAAGTGTATGAAGTGTTTATCGACGGCAGTCAGGGGCATCTTGCAGGTGGCCATGCTACCGCATCTGTCACCTGGAACTGGCCGAGTCCAACGGTGCAGCTGAGTGCCTCTCCAACGTCACTACCGGTCGGGGCGAAAACGAGATTAGAGGCGGTTGGTGTGAATATTCCACCACAAGCCAAGCTCATCATCAGGAATGTTTCATCCAACAAAATCCTGGGCACCTATACTGCGCAGGACTTCACGTGGTCAAAAGTGTTGCCCGAGTCGGATAGCAAAAAGACGCCGCAGACTGATAAGTATATCACGCAGGTGGTATCTTCTAACGGCAAAGTTCTCACACAAAGTAGCACGGTCACCGTGACCTGGACGAAGGACACAGGTACAGCTACTTCGCCACTGAACCTGGTGTTACATGCAACGGGTATTCCCCAATATATAGACCAGGGAAAGAGTTATGTTCAAAAGTTCGATGTGTCCAATGATGGTTCTGTACCTGTAGATACCGTACTTCAATTCCAGTACCAAGGGATGAAGTCCAAACAGGTACAAGACGGAGACATGAAGATTTGGCAAGACACACCTGTGAAGGCGACACATGACTATCCGATTGTCCTCGGTGCACATGATTCGACACCGTTGACGGTGACTGTGCCAGCCGGTACAGATTACATCTCTACGGGCTTGAACGCAGCTGGGTTGCCGAAGTGGGAACAGGACCCGAACTATAAGATATTTTGGACGGCCTATGTGAACCCGGCACACAATCCGGTAGAAACGACATATGCGGATAACGTGGTGCAGATATCGGTTCCCACCAATCCGGCAAAAGGAAATGCACCTGAGCCCGTTCCCTATGTCATTTCCAATCCGCCTGGAGAAACCATGTTTGGAGAAAAACCCTTTTATAATCCGAACTGGGTGTATAAAGACGGGCGGTGGCACTACATTGGTCCTGGTCCGGCGAAATGGGTGACGGGAAAAGCAAAGTTCAATCCGGGCAATCCGTAAAAGGCGTTAAGACAAATCTCCAGTTGATACGAATGACCGTAAAGAGTAAACACACAAAACAAAACGATTTTGATAACCGTTTGACCGATGGTGTAGGCCGTACACCATCGGTCTCCTCTTACTTATCGGGATAGGCTCTCAAGAAAAATGCATAGATTTTGTCTTCAATTATGGATGAATATTCGCAGGTTCTATAAAATGGAAGTATAATTAACGGAGTCAATAGCGAATCTATAATCAAGTTGGGTATAATAGGTATTGATTTCACTGCAACAAACTCATTCTGTAAACTTCTTACTTTTGCAAGGAGTAAATCATGAGTTATGCAGTTGCTCTCAATAACTGGGTATTAGAAGGTTCAAACCACCTCAATTCCAGTTTTGGTGGCCAAAACTTTCGGATGAGTCTTGCAAAACGTTTTGCTGTTGTGTCAAGATCAAGCGTAATCGAGTCTTGCTCGTTTCGTCGAGCGGCTTGACGGGTACGACAGCGGATGCAGAGTAGATTGCGGATCACTTGGCCGTGGGTGCAATCTTCTTCGCCCGCTGTTTTTTGTTCCCAGGCTATGTACCGGACAAGCGTTTCAGCTGTCAACAGCAAAGTTAGGTGAGCGTGAATGTGGTTTTCGTTGGGTGAGTGGCAATTGAGCATTCCCAATTCTTGCTTTGCAGTGCGAAATAGAACTTCTATTCGCCAGCGTTTTAACCATGCTCCCATCACTTCCGAGGGGGCATCGTAGCGGTTGCTGATCAGAAGGTACTCTCCTTTGTACTCTACCGCTATGTCGTTCGTTTCTACTGGGGCGTTCGGGTTTTTCAGTTCGGTTGGTTTGGTGGTGGTCTCGTTCTCCTCTGTTTTCATACGTTTGCCAACAACTATGGCAACCTGTTCATATTTCATTTTCGTACAAGGCTCACCCCGTCGATTCACTGAAGCCACAGGCATCTTGATAAAGATGTTTTCACAGGCGACGGAGGCGACATCCATATGTGTCTGTGCCATAAGTAGCGGGTAGACTTCTTGAATAAGCGCCTTTGGACGGATGGGAACAAAGCGTTCACGTCCAGTCCCCGGTTCAACCATCCGGCGAAACAATTGTGTATTCCGCTTGGCTTTTGTCACCCAGTCCAGGTTCACTGACTCGCACTGCACAAGGAATGGTTTGCTAAAATACCAGCGGTCCATGACCACCCATAGGCGACACGTGACCTGTTTGCGGACAGCTTGCAGCATTTTCCATGCTAAATCTAGTTTCGATTGCTTCTTGTCTCCATCGTTTTCGGGCCTCTTCCAGATAGCATAAGACTAGGGATACTCAACTCCGTTACTACGAACGGCATGCAGTGCCACGATATTCATTGCCCAGGTGTAGAGTTTTGCTGAACTATCGTAGAGCCAGTAGACAAAAGGGATTCCCTTGGCGTACGGGTGTGGAGCGTGCGTGTCGTCCAGTGCCAGGACATCACCGTCAGAAAGGGCGGTGTCTGAGTCTTCCTCAAGACGGGCTGTGCGTCTTTGGTTGAACTTATCCCACCCCGCAAATCCCGTCAGAAATCGACTTAGAGCTGACTAGGTAACATTCTGGATGTCGGTTATGCGCTTGAGCAATCCATCTTTGCTGAAGAATGAGGTGAGCGCATTCACAGATTGGCAGCGGTTGATGAGTCCAACGACATAGATAAAGGCGAGAACCCACGTGGCCACGCCACGCACTTTAAAAATAGCTGACTGAGACAAGAGTAGAGAAAAGTCGAAGCGGTCCCAAAGTGTACGGAGAACCGGGACACCACCGACATTACTGAAAGACGAGAGGTCTTTAAACTGTGGTTCACATAAAGGAGCCATATTTCACACCCACATCACTGAGAGATAGGCAGTTAGTAGCCTCCTCGGCGATTATTGGGGTGTTTCAGAAAAGTCAAGTCCATTTCACTGTTTTCGCAAAATTTTCATTGCTTTCAAAAACTAAATTCATACAGCAACTGCATAACTCATGGAGTAAATTTTGGCCTGTACTAATTTTGTACAGGGCATCTGCACGTTACTCAGGCTTCGAATATGCTATAATATGGTAACCAGACTAATGGACAGATAATCATAAATAAAATAATAAATAAATTATAATTATACATTAATAGTATATTTATCTTGTTTGCTTGGATTGTTAAGCGAAAAAGCTGTTTATTTTAGGATAATAAGAGAGGCAGGTGTTTGGATTTTGCCAAAATACCGTTTCAAGTTCTTTCACGGAGCCAAGTTCATAGTTGTTACTTCAATTGTGCTCGCAGTCGTAGTCTTCTCAGTTCTGGCGCATAACATTAAAAAGACAGCTTCTGCCTCCCTGTATTCTGAAGGTAATGTATCTTCTAGTGAATCAGCGACTTCAAACAAACCGGCGAATGAAGACGCAGTGAAAGCGTATTATATCAAAACCCTGGGGTTTCAACCCATGTTACCAAGTTACCTTCCCGGTGGACTTAAAATCTTGCATTCAACAGTGGCGATTAGCGATGATACTACCGACGGACACTACGTTGATTTCACGGTTGATTTGTATAATCCAAGTTTTTCTGTGCATAAGGGATCTGAGGCTTTCAACCAAGTTGCATCGTCTGAACCAAACACGACTGCAAAAATGCCAGCTGAAATCACCATCGGAGAAATGCCAGAAGCACTATACAATAAACTTCAAGCCCGATCGCCTCATGCAATTGTTAAGAATTTACCTCCACACGTACATGTTCAAAAAACACCTCCTAGTTCAAGTTTTCAAATGCAGAAGAGAAACGTCACCAAAGATGGGCTGAAGATAACTATCCTTCACATGCCATCAGTAGGCGACGGCAGCGAAACAGCTGTCGGATTTTCCAAGAGCGGGGTCCGTTACTCTGTTAGTGCAATGAAGAATACTGCCACCGCGGGTTACAGTACCGATAAGTTGATTAAGATTCTGGTGAGTCTCAGCGTGCCGGAGAAGGATAAACCAACAGAAATCAGTACAAATGGATATGGCACACTGACAGATGCCGAGAAAGCACTTACTTTCAAGCCCACTGTACCAACTTTCATTCCTGAAGGATTTAGGGTAGTGGCGAATCGTAGTGATGCACCCATGGGAGCAAGTGATAAGAGAACCGGAGTTCCTGGATTTCTGCCGAGTGAACCATCTTCTGGGCAAACTGAAACAGGAATCAAATCCCAAGGATCTGTTGAAAGTCATTTTAGTATTTCATTTAGCAAGGGACAGGCAACTATTGATATTCATGAAGACTACACGATGCCAGATCAGGGTGGAATCATTCCGCCGAATGCTATATCGAACGCTAAATCAGAAGTGATAAATGGACATAAAGTGTATTTCGGCGAAGAGAACCTGCCGAATGGCACTGGAACAAACGTCAGCTTGACATATTCTTGGAAAGACCCCGCGACCGAGGTTGTATACAAAGTTAACGGATTCAATCCAATCAATCGAGTTGTTGTTGATAAGGCAACGCTGAAAAAGGTTGTTGCGTCGATGTTAAAGTAATTCCCGAGTTCATGCTCTTCTAAAACAGATTTTAACAAATTTTTTCGCAAATTCATACTCTCAAGATAGATAGATAGTTAGTCTATGTTCTGATATGGTAAACGCTGGATTGTTTTACTGTGATAGATACTACATATATAAATAGACAGTTTGTTGGGGGTGAAAAATTACTCTGCGGTAACAGCATCATGGCTATGTTGTATTTTGCCGTGTTACGCTCCTGAGTCTAGAATCGCAGCCATATCTCTCGGCGGGGTAGGTGAGTTACGCGGTTCAAGAGAAGTAAATGTGAGTCTTGAGTGTCATTGAGTTGTTTCGCAAAATTGAATAAAATGGGGAGGGCTTGTAAATGGCCTATAGTAGTAAGAAAATTCGAATAACAGTATTGTTTTCTCTTCTCACTATGAGTACTCTTCTAGTGGTTCCTACAACGACATATGCAGATACACAGACCTCAACGACTTCATCGTCCTCATCAACACCGCTAGCAATGAATATCTACGCTTCCTCGATTAATCTGGCGAATTATAAGACATACGAAGTTATAGGTTCCGGGACTTCTGGTGATACCATCAACGTGACTATAAGTGATAATCATGGGAATCGAGTCAGGCGGACCACTGAAGTCGGGAGTCATGGTGTTTGGATTATTAGAAATCTAGATGTAAGCCAGCTAAGTGATGGTAAGATCCAGATTGCCGCTACACAGATTTCTACACAAATGACAGTGACAAACAAGACTTTCTCCACAACCAAGAATACGACAGTCCCAGTTGCTCCAACAGTGTCAAAAAAGCAAGAAACAATCAAAAAGTCCAATAGTACAGAATACACAGTATCTGGCACAGGCACCCCCGGTTGTTTAGTACACATTACATTGACTGATTCTAACGGACACACTGTTAAAGGAGAAACGGCAGTAACTTCTAACGGAACATGGACTGACCCTGGTATAGATGCTGACCCTCTAAGTAGAGGGCATGTTTATATAGACGCTTTTCAAACAAATAAATATAAAAATTCTGGCCCGAAAAGTGCGGCTGTTAAGACAACCAAAGCCATCGAAGCAAAAAAGGGACTGGCTAATCTTCCGCTCCATTTTATGAGCAACGGCAAGACATCAACCAATCATACAAGCGGTAAAGCAGGATCGAGCACTATTACGCCTGATGGTAGTGAATACTTACCTTCTTCGTATACTGGAATATTCATTTTGAATAACCGTAATGCTGTTTTCAGTATCGACGGGTATGGAATCGTCGGGCATGTCGGTGCAGGGATTCTTCTGTCAGATGGTGGTGTATGGTATGAATCTTTCGACACTACTCAAGATAGCTGGCGTGATGTATGGGGAGGTGCACCAGGCAAGTGGGATCTCGCCTCCTCCTATACAGAATATGGTGGCGGCATCTACTTTTCTTCCGTTTATAAGTTCCGGAAATGGCTTGAAACCGGGACTACTGGATACGATTTGAATAATATTGTGTTTATTAAAAGGAGTTCGAGTGAAAGTAGTGCAATGAGTTCTCAATTTCTCAGTTGGTGGAATAATACTCCACAGTACTGTCTTCCTTTCTTCTGGCCATATAAATGGGACTGTGAAACAATGACAAATAACATCGTTTCAAAAGGGAACATAAACCCTTGGTATTTCAAGAATGTTAACCCAAATTGGGAGCAAGACAACCTCGTCGATATTGCGTTGTATGGATATGATTGGCAATATGACGCCTGGCGTGAGGACCCAAGTAGATATTCTTTTACGATGTGGAACCCTGCTAACAACGATTTATGGTGGTAAGTTGATAGATTTCGTAAGACAATTTCGGTAATACGATGTAGATTGAACTGGTTGGCGGATGCTGACCTATTACAGGAGGCACCTGCCAACCAGATTACGTGTCATATCCTGTATGATTCCTTGCCTTATCCTCAAGACTTCATCAATATAGCATTGTGTGACTTGAATACAGCTAGATTCCAACAGAGCCATGAATGAGAACGTACATACGACATTGGCGACGATGACGTCATAAGGGTGCCTAAGCCTAACTAAGGTACATATGAGGTGGTATGTTGGTGAAACGTCTATTTGAATTGCTGGCTATAATCTTGCTAACGTTGTTGGTATTCGACATTGTGGCAGGATGGCTCTGGTACATCATTGGTTACGATAGGCATGTGGCGGTCGCTTTGAGCTTGCCGGAATTTGTTATCAGAAATATCACTTTTCCGATTTTGTTTACCGTCATAGCAGTGCGTCTTAAACCACTCAAATCAGAAAAATACTGGTATTTTTGGGCGTTTCTGATTTGTTTGATACCATTACTGATTAGTACGTCTGTTGGAGGTTTCCTAAAGTTTGTCGCTTCTTCAATGACCCCCGAGAAGTGGATAGGCGTAGGCATAGAGGTGATGTTGAGTTATCTAGTCACTATTGGTATGCTCTTCTTTGCTTTTAAGTGGAAGAGACTATTGCCTAAGGGTTTTTGGTATGGAGTTACCGGATTTCTGTTGGGAAATGTCCTTGTAGGGAATTTGATCGGGTTGATGATGGCTTTGGGAATGAAGAGTCTGTGGCTTGATTTCCTTGCTATTGAACTTGTTGTTGGATTAATCATTTACTTAGTCCGCAAACGCAACACAAACTTAGTGAATTTTCTGACATTGTTTGCAACGGGTCCACTTCTATTTATGTTCGGCTACAGTTTGTGGTTGCTTGAAAATGCCATATATCATCATATCTAAGCTTTAAAGACTTCATAGGTATTTAATGATGTGTTCTTGGTACGTAAGGGTGAGTGTCTAAGCCTGTTGTAGGCAATTTCCGCATGAATATTCATCGGCAATGTCCTGCTTTGTGGGATTATCGGGAATCCAAACTATAATTTTCAAGTTGAATGTGGAGAATCTACAAAACTTCTGGTTGGGGTCGCAGAGTTTCATCTTATGACGATGACGTGACGAACCGTCATGACGTCTATATAAGGACGCAAGCTTTCTCGTATTTCTCTACTCTCAGACGAACATCTTCCATGAAACCGATAGCCAAATCACAGAAACTTTTCTTGAAATCCCGTGTCAAGCGCGACTAGGATTAAGGTATGAAAGAGCAATCATACCGAGATAAGGAAGGTGATTTCATGAAGGAGAAAACACGGAAAGATGCGGATGTCGGGACCAGAAGTTGGGCGAGATAATTCAGGCTTCGCAAATTCCGTCCGATGTTTTGCAGGACGAATTGTGGGACTTCGAAGCGGTGATGCGGTCCTACGACCAGTCATCACGGTATCGGACTCATATCGCGCAGACATTTCTACGTCTTTCACGTACGAGTAATACGATTTACATTTTTCACCAACAGGTGCTCTCGTGTGTGCCTATTTTGTGCGCGATGCGGGCGAGTGACGTTCCTGCGTAATCGTGCCAAAGTCCACGTCTTTTCTTGGATATTTCCACACATTGGGAATTTCGTGTTCCCGTTATAGTATGCCCTCGTATCATGCCTTCATGAGTGTCGTTCCTTTTTCCGTGTCTTGTATCCAACACGTGCTGAAGGTTCCATTTTATGTGATAGAGCAAGATTTTATGGTGGTGTATCTAGTTTCATAGGAGTCATAAATATGGCAGAAGAACTTGTTACTTGCGAGCAGTGCGGAAAAGAGAAGCCACGCTCACAGTTTCGTAAAGTTACTCAACCTCAGATGTATAAAACATGTATTGTAGAACGCAAAGAAAGGCGCAAATTGATTCAGAGGGTGGAGAAGACGAGCACGATCGCTGATGGGGGTGACGCATCCAGCCACGCACTGCATTACGTCTCGATAGCCTTCATCGTGAGATGCTCGATGCTTTGACGAAACGGTTGAAGTGTAATCAATCAATTACAATTGAAAAGGCTTTAGATTTGCTGTTTGCTGATCTATTCACCGTACAGGAACAGGCGTTAATTGCAGGATATACCGGGGTGTTTGAGCGTCCCTCTCTCACCGACGAAGAGGATTTAACATCATAACCGGTCTACTTGGCCGGCTTTATACCCTCTTTCACTTAAAGTGTAGAGCACTCTTAATCCGAGTCAAAAATGTCTCTTGATTTACAATCGTCGAAAAGACTTGAATGTACGAGTGCAGAAATGCATGGTGATCCATGGATCGTCCGTGTCATTTGTACCATACTCCCCATATGTCTCGGTTTTGCTGGCAGAGTGATAGGTTGATGACGATGTGATGAAGGACGAACGATGGAAACACACTCTTCTTGTGATTACCCATTCTACCTCGCTGCGGGCTATAGCGTCCTTCAATCGTTAGGGAAATTATGGAAGGTAAAGGGCGGGCGGCTCTTACGTTGACCGCGAAACGACAGGGATTTATCCATGCCGTTTGTCGTGATGAAAGATAGAGGCACTTAGACCTCGATTTTTCAGCCAGTTTTATGTATTCAAGGTTGGAAGATCAAAAGGGGAAAATCAGACCGAAATACGTGGGATTTCTTCATAACGAGCGATTATCTGCCAACTCCTCATGTATACTCTATTGTGCTGGAATATCCGAAGATTATCTCGGCTTACTCACAGAAGAAACATACGAAGTCAGAAACGTAGGTTGGTGATGAAATCCATTTTCGTTAATGTTCCTCGTGTCCTCGGTTAAAGCATTGGTCTTTAATCCGTAATACTGGGTATTTTACTTTCATAAAGGCGCTTGTCGGCGCATCGAAAACAGGAATCCCAATCACGCCCGTCTATTCCTAACTTTGCGCATCCAACGCTGACGGTGTACGCTTTGTCCTTAAACCACTCAATAACTTTATTGGTCACTTCTCTAGTGTCTAAAGGCTCCGTTTCCAAGGCGAAGACAAATTCATCTCCTCCGAATCGAGCACAGATACCTTGGCTGCCAACGGATGTTTTCAGTAATTGCGCCACATCTTGTAGCACGGAGTCCCCAGCAATATGCCCGTGAGTATCATTGATCTTCTTGAAATAATCTACGTCGAGGACTCCAACGACAAGATTAGCAACATTTCTATTCACCAACTGTTTGAATTTTTCAGTAAAACCTCTACGATTGAGAATCTCAGTCAGACTGTCGTGACGACTGGCGTGCTCAGCGATTCGTCTTAGGGTCAACATCTCAAGAACAAGAGATACATATGTAGAACAAGCAGATACAAGGTCAGTTTCTTCAGAACTGGGCATTCTGCACATTCCAAGAACGATGGCTCCTACCGGTTCCTCTTTTACAGTTAGTGGCCACGCGCTAACATATTCAACGCCAGCCTCTTCCCATACCTTTCTCCAGACGGGAGGACCTTCTGACACGTGGAACCACCTTTGAGAAATGTTATAGGAACTCCCTGAAAACCATTTGCCGTTGGATATGAATTGTGTCAATTCCTCTGCAGTGTAATCTATTCCCCAGGGAGAATAAACTTTGACATGAGGGTCCTCTTCCTCGGGAATGAATTTCTTGCGATAGATCATCATTCCCGCATCCAGCCCAAAGTCGTCGTGTAGAAGCAGTGCGACCTGTGAAAAGAGGATTGTACCACGCTCCACTGAGGCCCAGTGCCGTGATTGTTCAATTAAATCTTTGAGTTGTTGCACCCTTATGTCCCCCTATCAAAAAACACATCCGTCATCATCCGGATGTGCCACTATATCTTCTGTATCTCTATAACGGCAATCCGGCCAGCATGGCTAAATAGCGGTAGCCCCGTGATTTTGTGTCCCAACCTTTCGGCTGGTTTACCTTTTCTTTTTGATCTTTATTCAATCTACCACAATTTTCAAATACACTCAATCAGTTATAGATGCAATGTCAATGGAGTCCAAGTGACAAAACCGGCAGTCCTGTGTAGCGAATCTGATTATTGGGATTTTCTTAATATGACATTGAAAGTTCAATATAATCCGGTGTGGCTACTTGATCCTAATTACTACATTGAGGAAGCTTTGATTGAAGTCCGCTGATATTCTGTTACAATTATCGTCAAATTGTAACAAGTTGCGCCAAATTGATAAACGGCAAAAGTATCGGAAGGTACTGACGCAAAACTATAGGGACTAACTCAGGTAATGTCGTACCTGATATGTCAGCCAGTTGCTCATTTTCAAACTCTGACTCAGTCCGAGAATGGGGAAAAATATCGTTGGATGACAGAGAATATGTCAGACTTGTTCGCTATCGTTGACAAGAACGGCCTTGTGTTGTACGCTTCTCCGTCTCATAAACGTTTATTAGGCATTGATCCCAAGAAGTACATTGGACACTCGTTATGGACTCAAATTCATCCTTGGGATCAGGATAGAGTGCAAAGCCAGTTCGTGGAGATGATTGAACATAAGCAGTCCACCAAAGTAGAGTGTCAATATCTTCGTGCAAGCGGTACCCCGTTATCGGTTGAGGTGATTTGGATTCCCCTAGTCGATGTGAATGAACAGGTGTCTCAAATTGTCGCCATGGCGAGAGATGTTACAAGGAGAACGGAAGCCGAAAAAGAGTTGTCGGTGACTGAGAGATGGCATCGTGCTCTCTTTGATAATCATCCGGATGCTGTAGTATCCGTGGCTCCTGACAGTCGACTTTTGTCATGTAATGTGGCCTGTGAAGTTCTCATAGGGCAGACATATTACGAGATCACGGGTCAATCATTCTACCGCTTTGTAGTTCCGGAATATCACTCTGATATGGATATTCATTTTTCGCGCGTGATGAAGGGTGACACAGTTGACACCGAAATAGAGGTCCTCCATAAAGATGGACATCACATTCCAGTGAGTTTAATTGGTTTGCCGGTCATTGAGGACGGAACGGTTGTAGGAGCATACGGCATTGTAAAAGATATTTCCGAGCGAAAGCAAGGTTTGACACAGATACGCGGGCAATCTCGAATTTCCGAAATGATTGCACTCCAGAAACCCCTAACCCATATCCTTGAAGAAATCACAGCAGTAGTAGAGAATATACTCCCAGGGAAACTCTGTTCTATTTCACTGGTGGACAAGGAACAGCAAACTTTGCAGTGCTGGGCTGGTTCACGTTTGCCCAAGGAATTCGTTAATAATCTGAACGGTATCGAGTTAGGGTCTTGGTGTAATCCAATGACGGCTGCCGCCTATAACAATGAAACGGTCATTGTTGCAGATGTCTTGACCGACAGTAGGTGGGTAGAGTTTCAGGAGAGTGCCCGTGCTTCGAATATTCGAATGTGCTGGTGCAAGCCGATTGTTGACCAAAATGAAACCGTCATCGGAACGATAGACATTTACTCTCGCTCTCCTGAACCCCCAAGTCAGCATGATCTACGTATAATGGGGACGTTTGCTTATCTAGCCAACGTAGCAATCGTAAAGGAAAACGACCGGCGAGAAATCACTCGCTTTCTGTATCACGATCCCTTAACAGGGGTCGCTAATCGAATGCTCTTTGCAAAAACTTTCAATACCGTTTGGGACAGTGCACAGAAGAACGGGAGTGAAATTGGACTCATTGTCCTGGATATGGATGATTTTCAGAAAGTAAATCGACAATTGGGTCATACCTATGCGGATGAATATCTTAAAATTGCTCTTGAACGGGTGGAAGAAACATTGAAGGGGCTTGGCATGATTGCTCGAATCGGTGGCGACGCTTTTGCGGTACTTGTGCCCACGATACAGGGAACGGGAGAACTAAAGATCGTCAGTAAGAAACTCCAAGACACCTTTTCTCGTCCTATTTCTATTGATGGTCGGGAAACGAAAACGACTATCAGTATGGGAGCAGTGATCTATCCTACGCACGGTAGCACGTTAGTTGAGTTGTTAAGAAATGCAGAGACCGCGATGCTTGTGGCAAAAGGAAAAGGGAAGCGGCAATGTACAGTCTTTGATACTTCTATGGACACTGCAATTGAGACACGATCGGCGACTGTAAAAGGCTTGAATAACGCCCTTCAAAATGACGGTTTGCTCTTGCATTATCAGCCCCGCATCAATCTAAGAACAAATAAAGTGACAGGTGTCGAAGCCCTGGTGAGATGGAATCATCCGGACCGTGGGGTACTGTATCCGGCTGAGTTTATTACTATAGCGGAAGAGACAGGACTTATTGTGGAGATTGGACGGTGGGTTCGGCGGGAAGTCTGCCGGCAAATCTCTTCGTGGATGGAAAATGGCCATCAAATTCGCGTCGCCCTGAACATATCTCCGCGTGAACTAGATGAACAGGACTTTACTGAAGACTTTCTACGTGTTGTACGGGAGTATGGAATACCGTCAAGGCTGCTGGAGATCGAAATTACGGAAAGCATACTTTTGAGCAATGAAACTGACGTGCGAGAAAAATTGCATAGGTTACAAGAAGCAGGCTTCTCGGTGAGTCTTGATGACTTTGGGACGGGGTATTCTGCGCTAAGTGTTTTGAAACGCTTTCCATTTGACCATGTGAAGATAGATAAATCGATTATCCACGATGATAAGGAAAATGAGCATCAAAATCGCGGCATTGTAAAGATGATATTACAGTTGCTATCGGAACTCGGTATCAATGCCATTGCTGAAGGCGTCGAGACCATGGACGAGGCAGAAGTTCTAATGAAAAATGGTTGTACTGAAATCCAAGGGTACTTGTACGGAAAACCGGAGCCCGCTAGTGAAAAGACTCATTTGTTTGATAGAAGATTTGTAGATTAGGCGTTGGTGCAAATCCAATAATGTACGACGGGCTCTTTGCAAATGTGTGTTGAAACGTAACAATTGAATCATTTGTACTCTTGGCGTCCAGAATCAAGCGAGGAAACTCACTTCTGAGAAAGCACCTGTATCTCGCAGTTACTCAGATGCTGTCGTACCATTCTGTGTTTCAGCAGTTGCACGTCGAAAACGTGAGTGTAAGACGAATGACCAAAATGCAATCTATCATGAAGCTGATTGGAAAGTTGGCGCGAATGATTGTCGCGATGGCGAGAGACAGGCAGCCGTTTATAGAGGAGAGGGTACAGTTGAAAGCTGCATAAACTCTGAGAAGTTAAGTATACGTAGATTGGTTCATTCGCAGGATTTCACAAAGAAAGCACGGAGTACCGAGACTCTTGTACTGAAGGGCGCTGACCCGTTGCGTTAACGTGAATCGGACTTCACACCTTGGTTAGATGGGACGAAGGAATGTAAGGGTACCGACCCGTTGAGATGTGGGAGTGTAGATTCCAAGGAACATGTGGAGAGAAGCGTGCAGTATAAGAATTGTTTTGGAAGATGCTGTAGGTTCAAGAGCGCCTTCTGCTTCCGCATGCGCTTCAATCGGATCGGAATCGGCAGTATAATCCTTCAGTGACTCCTGGTCCATACACAAGGTGATGAAATCTTGCAAATGAGCGAGTATTCGTTAGAAAATACCTAATGAGTGAGGGAGTTTAAGAAGAACACGTACGGAATCCGGATCAACACATATATACTAGACATATTCATGCATGAATTCTTCTGCTTTCTACTCCAATCAAAACTCGCAACAAAAACTTGACTTCTACAAATGGGTAAATGTCTTAGTGTCTTTTTTATACTGCTACAAGCGTTAAGCCGCTGACCTGTACCGGACTCATAATCCGAGACTAAACACGTGTATCATCGTACAATTATGTTAAAAAAATCTAATAAAAATATTAATTACCCAAATATAATCTATATAACTATATTAGTTAAAATATGTTATACTAGAAATTAATATGGTATATGGAGCCATTCCTGTAATGAATTAATTTCGGGTTTGTAACAAAAAGAGCGCCTCCTGTATGCTGGGTTCCGAATGCAGACACATTCATTCCCTAATTGAGGAGGACGCTCAACGTGAAGTATAAGATCCAACAGAAGCAAAATCAACGAATTCAACAAATTACCGACACTACCATCATTGTGGGAGCCGACATTGCGAAGCAAACCCATGTGGCGAGAGCCATTGACTTCCGTGGAATTGAGCTCGGTAAAGAGTGTGTTTTTAACAATGACGATGAGGGCCTGACGAAACTCGTAACGTGGATGAAGGAGTTGCAACGGCTGCACGGCAAGACGGATGTCGTCTTTGGTGTTGAGCCGACCGGACACTACTGGTTTCCGTTAGGTGCCTTCATGCAAGACTTGAGTGTTCGATTCGTGCTAGTGAATCCGCACCACGTCAACAAGAGCAAAGAGTTGGAAGATAACTCGCCAACGAAGAACGACTACAAGGATGCCAAGGTTATTGCGAATCTCGTCAAGGACGGCAAGTACACCGAGCCTAAACTCCCAACAGGTATCTATGCGGATTTACGAATCCTCATGAACCTGAGAGAGAAGGTCGTGGTGAATCTGGGGCAAGTGCAAATGCGGATTCAGAACTGGCTCGACCGGTTCTTTCCGGAATACACCCAGGTGTTTAAGGACTGGGAAGGTAAGACGTCACTCATCACACTGCGTAAGTCTCCGTTTCCACAGGACCTCGTCTCACTCGGCGCCAGCGAGATTGTGGGTCAGTGGAAAAGGGGCGGTGTGAAGCGGGCTGTCGGTATGAAGCGAGCAACACGGCTTGTGAGTACCGCTAAAAAGTCTATTGGTCTGAAAGAGGGGCTTACGGCAGCTCGGTTGGAACTAATGGCTTTGCTAGAACAGTATGAGATGTTCACTCGGCAGCGTGATGAAATCATGGCTCAGGTAGAGCAACTACTGAACCAAATTCCAGGCACAGAAGAAATGCTCAGTGTGCCAGGAATGGGTTTTACGACACTTGCCGGATTCCTGGCTGAAGTGGGCGACCTACGGGGATACGACCATGGACAGCAGATTATCCGGCTCGCTGGACTGAATCTGAAAGAGAACAGTTCTGGCAAGAGGAAAGGGAAAACAGGAATCTCGAAGCGGGGTCGCTCCCGGCTCAGGGCACTACTCTTTCGAGCCATATTGCCGATGGTTGCCAAGAACGCCGAGTTCAAGGCGTTGCACGATTATTACACGACCCGAACGTGCAATCCCTTGAAGAAGAAACAGTCACTGATTGCGCTGTGTGGAAAACTCATTCGTGTTCTACACACATTGGGGACAAAGCAAGTTCAGTACAACGCTGAGGATTTACTGGGGCCACTTCGGAGGTCCCAACTACAGGTGGCAGCTTAACCGATTTGATTCAAACTCGTCAGTTCGATTTACTCGCTTGTACACGATGAATCGCCAAGACAAACAGAAGCACGGATAAGCCGTAGTATCTACACCATAAGGGCAACGACCCAGTAAAGGAGCAAGAAACGGCATCCACCCCTTGAGAGGTAGTACGAAGGAATGTGAGGGCATAGACCCAGTGTGACATGGGAGGGTAAACCGCAAGGGAACGTGTGGACATCCAAATGTGCGAACATAATTATGTTCCATGTATTGGTAAAATAGCACCAATCTCTGTTCCTGCTACGGACTACCCGTTTGAAAATTGGCACATCTAGCATTCTGGTAATCTCTCTCAAATTGTCAAGGTGCGTAATCGTGAGAATAAGAGAGTAAATAGGAGAAAACATTAATTTATAGTGGGAGGTTTGCATTTATGAAAAAAGTTGTTTTAGGACTAAGCTCATTGGCTACTCTTTCTTTAGGAGCATTGGCCTTCCCATCTCACCCAACACTTGCTGCTTCAACGAATTCGAATCCAAGTACGGTCTTGGTCAAGAATAATTCGGATAATTCAGGCAAATTTAAGAATCAAGTTGACAGAGTCTATTCTCCAAAAACAAAGAGTTCGAATTTCAACTTAAATGCTAACATAATTGTTGTGCACAGAAACTTGATCCCAGGACAATCAACGGCGACTTTACCAGGAAAATATAAAAAAGGGAAACCTGACATAAAGGCATTTAATAGTATTTACAATTCCCCATACATGCAAAAACTCCGAAATGCATATAATAATGGTTCCTTGATTGTACTAGCAGGTAATAATGATGGTAAATTAACCGATTCTTTGATATATAAGCTCTTTAATACTTCTGGCGCTGAAGAAATTCATTCCAGTGATTTTCAAGCTCTAGGACTGTATAAATCCCCCAAGACTAACCGTGCACGAATTGTGGCGTTTAATTTCAATAAGAAGAATGTGGGCATAAAATATATATTAAAGAGCGCCAAAATATTCTATGAGAACAATATTGCTGGAAAAACGACTTCTTCATCGATTCAGCCCATGAGTGCGAGCACTTCACAAACAGGAGGCATATTACACAAATATAATTCTAATTATTATGGATATACAAACTCCTATAACCTATATGAATCAGGTTGGGGTTTGATTGGTCAGATCGAGTTTGACACTAGACTTCAAAGAACTGACTATCAAAGTGGCTATAGTGAATGGGAAGTTAAATTAAACATGAATACCTATCCCCAGAACAGTTCCTGGCAAAATGCAGCAACTTGGCAGGGAATAAACAATACAGAGTACTACCCAGTTCAGAAAATACTACAAGCCAAACCAGGAACGCAAAATAGTTCTTACAACCAGAGTGTAAGTGCAAATGTTAACTTGAGCCCGATGGAGGGAGGAACCGGTTCGATAAGTTTTGGTACACAATGGAATTACACTATCAGTTCACGGTATGTGCAATTAATGGGGACAGCTTATAAGACCGATGGATGGAACACGTCTTATAAAGGATGGTCTGGACCCGCAGAATATGGAGACTATGAAGAACCTGGTTTTACGATATCAAATACAGCCGGGGACCTTGTATTGCCTTTGGATCATGTTCTAAGCATGCGACATTGGATGGGGAAATATTGGTATAATGCTACAACAGGAGATCAATATGACACAATCATTCCTCCCGCGCAATAAAGAGCACTCAGTGATAACTACAATTTAGTGTGATGCATTTACTTTGAGGTCAACCATCTTTAATGGTCGACCTCATTTGATTTTTAAATTTCCGTCCACAAATCTGCGTCAAGTATATCAACACAAACAGTAGGCTTTTTGTCGTATTTAATTACTTTTCCTAAGTTTCTTGTCCAGATACTGCAACAATGCGGGATTAAGTGATATAAACTCACTACCAGCGTAGCTACCATGTTGTGTATCTATTTGAATCACGCGGTCATTTGGATAGAGGGTTGCATTTTCAAGAACGGTACCATTGCTAGTACGAATCATGATACCGTAAGAAAGCCCAGTTGGGTTTAACATTTGGTTAATATGAAATTTCCCCGTAATACCCTTCTCTAATTTTGTAAAAACATATCTAATCTGAGACGGATTTTTTACCATGACACTCCTGTACGGTCGCGTCAAAGTATAGATTTGCATATTTAAGGGTTTCGTGTACGATTTCCAAGATAGATGTAATACATCGTTTTGTGAAAAAGAAATTGGATTAAAGAAATAGTTCTTTTGAATGACCTCTGTCGCAGCAACAATTGCAAAGAGGCATAGAGTTCCAAGTAAAACGGTCCACTTCATAACACTAAGTCGATTTATCAAGACGAACATCCTTTACTGGAGTTTACATTGATGTATATATACATACTCACATATATTAACAAGTGTAAGGGGTCGCGTCACGAAACGGAACAAATCGTACGTTAAGCCTCTGTCCTGTCAGATTGAAGTCATAGACGTCATCCATATCATGACGTCAGAAAAATCTCCAACTAACCCTATTCTGACGCTGTTATACTGGGTTTCCTTACGTAAGATTGAGGTATAGTTAATTTAGACAGTATTGCTGTTAAGTTAGACGTGCGAAGGCGTTTCACAATATACAAGACGCTTAGCGTGCAGAAATATCCGTTTCGTGACGTGCCCCCTTGTAGGCCGTGCTCACGTTTGCCATCCTCTCCGGCAACATATCCTGCATCACTGTTTAATTGACGAAATTCTTCTTCAGTCAATGGCTCGTCGTCTGGTTTCTGCATGTCAATTTCTTTCCAAATCTCAGGTTTCTTTCCCGAACGCTCTACCTGATACTGAAGGAAGTCAAAGGCTGTTTTTTGTTCTGGTTCTGGAAGGCGTTCAATAAGATCATGCAAATCCTTTTTACTAATGGCCATAATGGACTGTCTGCTCCCTTTCTATGGTGGTCATGCAGCAAATCCTGATCCTACATAAAAACCGCATGCGATTTGCAGTCGCATACGGGAAAACTACCGCAATGTTGTTTCTGCCACTATTATATTCGCCGTTTTGAATCCATGTCAAACGAGGTCCAAGCGTGTGCCTGGACCTTTTTTGTCGTGCACTCTGTCATAGATGGGAGGAGGGTTGTCATGAAGAGGTATCTCCAGCGCATCTGGCAGGAGGAGGCGGGCAACAGCCTTGTTGGGGACATGGCCTTTGCCCCCTATGCGGTCTCTATTTTTCTCATGGCTGTGTTTGTCACCGTGATCATCTGTTACGTCGTCTGGGCCAACTTTGTGTTCGCGGTCGCTGTGTGGGACGGTGCGCAGGCAGAATCACGGAGTCCTGGAATCGGTTCAACCATTGTCATGCAAACGGTGAAAGATGCAGGAATCAGCACTGTACCCAGTGTCAGCGTGAATGATCACGATGGGGACCAGGTGGATGTGTCCGCAACACTA
This sequence comes from Alicyclobacillus sp. SO9, assembly GCF_016406125.1. NCBI lineage: Bacteria > Bacillati > Bacillota > Bacilli > Caryophanales > Alicyclobacillaceae > Alicyclobacillus > Alicyclobacillus sp. SO9. The sequence goes on from NZ_CP066339.1 coordinate 952,175, forward strand.
CAATTGCCCATTCCGGACCTAGGTGTGTTTTCACAGTATGAATTCCACCCGTCCTTGACACTCACCAAAGTATATCTTGCGCCGAGGTGGTGGACATGAAGTTCGGGCTCCTCGCGATGTTGTACAGCCTGTTAATAGCGGTCGTCATGTCCCTTGTTTTTCTGACCCTAGGGCAGTTGTACATCATCCGTCAAGATGCGTCTGCTGCGACGACCGACGCGGCGCTTACTGCGGCTGCAGCCATCCTGCAAAGTGGCGGCACGTATGTCCTTGACCCTACAGCGGCCTTGAACGCGGGTAAGACTGCCTATGCACAAACTTGGCAGATGCAGCATCTGCGCGGGCTTACCACAGTAGGTTCAGTCAGGATGACAGTGGACGCGGACCATGTGACCGCCACGGGTGCCGTGACCTTTACACCTCTTCCATTGTGGCCGCTGAAGAAACTATTCCCACAGGTTCATTTTGGCACCGTCACCATCACCCGTACAGGAACGGCCAACATCCATCAACCCACATAAAGGAGGGAGTCCAGTGAGTCAACCAAGTTGGGATACATTGGAGGCTTTGCGGCTTCAGGAGTATGAGGAATCTCAAAAGGAATTGGCCGTTGAAGAAGTCTCATCGGCAGAGGGCAGGACCGATCTGGGTCAACTGGCCACGTATCAGCAAGAACTGATTGACCGGCTGCTGCAGGAGCCGCCAAGTGAACGAACGCGGATAGAACAGCACACCTTGCTCCATCAGGTGATTTCCGAAACATCCGTACCCGGTCCAGTACACTTTGACGTCATTGAATCGGTCCTGGACGATATGTACGGGTACGGCCCGGTCCAGGAACTGTACGACCGGCCGTCTGTCACGGACATTCAGATTTTCGTTCCCTTAGCAGATACGGAGACACATCAGATTCAGTACGTGGAGAACGGGGTACGAAAGGCATTCTCAGGCCGGTTTCGAGACAAGACCCACGCCATCAACTGGCTCAACAACAAGTTAGCACGTATCGGACAGAGATTTGACCCGGCCTCCATGACGGTGGACGGGGCCATGCCGGATGGCTCTCGCATCCATGCGGTCTACGGACCTTCCGGGTACTCCACTTGGGATTCTGAGGCGGGGTTCCGGCTTGTCCGGAGTCTCATTATTTCCATTCGCCGATTCGGCAAACTGTTCACCCCAACGGACTTGACCAATTCTGGAGACATGACAGCGCGGCCCAAACTCTATAGCGCGGCAGAACACCGGTTGCAGATACCGGAGAAATGGTTCGTGCACCAGGACGCTTCAGTAGATAGAGCCACCATGGATTATTTTCGCGTCATCATGGAGATGGGCATCAACTTTCTCATTGCTGGCGGGACGGGCGCAGGGAAAACCACCTTCGGGAATGCGCTCACCACTTATCTGCCAGCGCACGTGGTGACGCTTATTATCGAGGAATCGCCGGAACTGCAGGCCATGGTGCCACATGCCATTCGGCTCTATGAAGACAGGCCCAATTACGTGGGCAGCAGGGTCGGATTCAGTCTTCAGGATGCCCTCAAGGCAGCGCTTCGCATGTTCCCAGACCGGATCTTTATTGCGGAGCTGCGAGATCAACTGGCCTATTTGTATCTGCGCGCTATCCAGAGTGGGCACGACGGCTCCTTTACCACCATCCATGCTTCCAATTGTGCCGCTGCACTCCGGCAGCTCATGACCTATGCCAAGTCCCATCCAGACAAGCCTACGGAGGAATACCTGACCACCGTCATAAGGGAGCGCCTCGGCATGGTGTTTCACCTCAGTCTGGATAAGAAAGCGAAAGCCCAAGGGCTTGCTACGGCCCAGTACGTGGATGAAGTGGTGGAAATTCTGCCGGGCAATCAAGGCGTGGAGACCCATACGGTGATGCGGTATGAACGCGGGGTCGACGAGGCGGGGCAGCCCCGTGGGTACTTCCATTGGATAGGGCCGAGTGCCCACTTTCTATTACAGATGACGGAACTTGGATTCGAGATTCCCGAATCATGGAGGTGAGGTTGTGACGTTTCTTGGTATTGTTCTCATCACCCTTTTGTTGGGGATGACCCTTTGGTTCAGATCCCGACATCGGCTTCATCAACAAAGTATGATGCTGCCAGGTTACCGGCGTACGTTTCGGCAAAAGCAGTCTTTGACGGCGAAATGGGGACGTGGGGTCCGGAACTGGTTGAAACATCTGGGCGGGACCTCCTGGATGTTGACGGGACTCGGTACCGTGTTGGGCGCAGCACTGGGATATATGGGGTTTCAGTCCTTTACAGTGGGGGCACTCGTTGGACTCTGTACCCCGCTGTTCGTGACCTTGTGGCTGAAGAAATACCTGGAGAAGGAGTATCTTCAGCAGGTGAAAGACACCTTGAGATTTCTCGAATCCTCCTTCTCCAGTGGCGGGCAAATGGAGGATGCACTGCCAGAGCTCCTCAATCGGTCGCAAGGTCGCATGCGCCGGGAAGTGGAAGTGGCGGTGGCATTGCAGCGAAATGGGACACCGATGAGAGACATCCTCATCCATTGGAACGAGACGACACTGGAACCGCATCTGGCGTTTGCACTCCGGTCCATTGCAGATGTTCTGAAAGACGCAGGAGATCTCGTCACGGTGGTGTCTGAATCCATCACAGAGATGCAACGGGATGAGCAGTTTCGGGAAGCCCTGCAGGTGGTAACCCGTAATTCGTGGGTGAATCTTAGCCTGGTTCTGAGTTTCCCTGTCATCTCTTTTTTGTTGTTTCACCACGTCGTCCTCACAGAACTTCATGAGATGCCGTGGCTGACGGCAGTCCTCGGCGCTGGCGTCCTTGGTTTTGGATCCATTTTCACCTGGTTCATCTATGTTTCCAGGGTATAGGAAAGAGCAGCGGTACGATGTCAAGGCCCTAAGGTGACATAATATTTGTCGAATTGCTACTACGTTGGACGTGGTGCCAAAATTAGCAATACTCAACTAAGCCCACCCTACCTAGATTTTTAAAATATGGTGAAAAACCTAGGAACTGGTGGATAGAGGTCGATCGCGGTAAGTTTATGCGCGTTGTCGGACCCCTCCTTCCGGAGTGTAAAGTCGGTTGGTCTTTAGCAGATAGAAGACCACTCGCATCAGTTTCCGGGCTGTAAGCGCAAGGGTACGTCCCTCGGCAAATTCCTTTGGCTCCGCTCTCTTCTTGGCATAGTACTCGGCGAAAACAGGGTCGTGCACCCGGACACTGTTTGCCGCTTCAACCATGTAGTACTTGAGGTAGCGGTTGCCAGAATGAATCAGTCGAGTTCGGTTGGCTGTGAATTTCCCGGACTGGTGAACGGTCCAAGCGAGCCCGGCGTGTTTAGCGGCTTCCGCGTGGCTCTTAAACTGGCTTACATCCAGCTCAGCTACAATGCCGGAAGCAAGAATGGGACCGATACCGGGAATGGAATCAAGGGTTTGCGGGATCGTCGCCAAGTGGTCCTCAATTCCTTTGCGTAGTGCCTTCAGTTGCTCTTGTACCGTTCGAATCACGCGAATACTAGAAGCCATTGCGAGATTGACCGAGTCCGACATCGACTGGGGTAGCCGGTACGAGGAGCGAGCAGCCTTCTGTAGCACTTTAGCAACGACCTCAGGATTTTCGAATCGGTTCTTGCCATGTGCCACAAGGAATTCAATGAGACGCTCAAGGGGCATCTCACAGAGTTCCTCAACGGATTCGAATTCCTCCATGACAGCAATGGAAGTTGCCGAGAGCTTGTTTCTCTTAAAGGGACCTGTGCTGCTGTAGTCACTGAACTTGAGATACAAGTTCGTCATGAGGAAGTTGCTCTCTCTAGACAGATCCTGCATCAGGTGGTAGCGGGCTCGCGTCAAGCGCTGCAACGCCATGAGCGGCTCGCTCCAGGTAAAGGGATGCGGGAGAAGGCCTGTCCGAAGCTTAGCTGCGATAAACCAGGCATCTACTCTATCGTTCTTGGGGGCACTCAGGTAATGGGATTTCTTAAACTCCCTGATAAGACTGGGGTTAAAGACGTAGACCCTACGCTGAACACCAAAGTCCAAATGACGTTGCAGATACATGGCGGCATGGGTTGAGTAGCATCCAGTATGTTCGAGACCAAAGAGAATCTCTTCAGCCTGTTTCTGTTTTGCCAGCTTGGAGATACGATCCTGAAACTCTAAAATCCCAGGACGATTGTTGGTAACGGTGAATCGACTCACAGGTCGTTTCTCATCGTCCTGTGTTAAGCAGCAAACCACGTTCTCTTGGCTGCCTACATCAATTCCGACAAACAAGGAGGAAGTCAATATAATCACCTCCTTCAGGTTGGGATGCAGATGCCTGCGACCTCGGGATGACCCTGGGAAACCCATGAACGACAGCCTTGCGAGCTATTGGAATACACCAGACGTCATCGGTGCACGAGCCTCCTTCTGCTGGCAGGAGGGATGACGGACCGGGAAACAGTCAGCGTGTAGGTCTATTCCATGGGGCCAGGGGAACAATCTTTCCTCGGAAGACACCCTCAGATGAGGGGCAACGGGAGGGATAGGAACATTCCCTTGGTAGACACCTACGGCTATTTTCCCAAGATCAGCCCGAGGTCGTAAACACTCACTTTGTCACAGAAAGGTCTATCAACATTTGATTAGGTTTTCAAGGAACAGAAATTTAATAGAGCAACTACATTATGGTTTTACGTAAACCAATTCAGCAGCTGTTCTTAATATACAAGGAGGGATACAACATGATTGGACTGGGTGTGAGTATCGTTGTGATGTGCTTTGGGTTGGGGGTGCTGTATTACACTTTCCCGGATGTGGGCATTGCCTGGTACAAGCTTCAAGGAGGACGCAGCAAGGCAGCGCAACAAAACAGAAAGCGCGTCTACAAGGGGTTGGTTCGCATGATAGAGGCCGGGATCCCTCATCCCCTGTTGCATCGGTTGAATCATATGGTTCGGATGGCCGGGAGGCCCTATGGGTTGGAGGCCCCCGACTGGGTGCTGGTGGAGCTGGGGGTCATCCTGGTGACCTGGCCGCCCCTGATGTTGCGCGGGAGTCGCTTCAGTGGACTGTTGCTCTCCATCGCCTTCATGGCATTGCCCTGGTTGCTGCTGCGTTCTAAAGCGAAGCAACGGAGGCTGGATGCACAGACGCAAATTCGGGCTATGAAGCGCATGTTTCGAATGAAGTTGCTCGATGGCGCCCACATTCCCGACGCCCTGCAATCCGTGGGCGATGCAGCCATTGGCGAATTTGGGGACACGTTTCGCAAACATCTGACCCGGTTGGACCAGAGCATGAAAATTGCCATGCAGGGACTGAGAGATGAATACGGCATTCCGGAATTGGATGTGTTTGCCCTGGCGTTGGAGTTGGGAGAAGAGAAAACGTCTCAAGAACTGTTGAAAGAGTTGAACCGACAGATTGACGACGAGTACAAACACATCCAAAACTACCTGGAGGCCAGAATGAGTCGCCTGAAGATGGCGCAAGGGGGGGCCATCTTTCTCTTGGTCCTTGTCGTAGTCGGCGTCATGATGACCTTTGCCGTCGCTGGCACACTGCACATGATTGGAAAGGGAGGATTACTCGGATGAGAAACAGGATTCGTAAGTGGGTGCTGAAATCTGTCAATGACGAAGTGTATTCGGGGGAAGCTGTCGACACGGTGTGGTTTATCGTCGGCGGCATTCTGGTGGTGGCCCTGGCCTATGTGGTGTGGCCTATCATTCAGAACTATGCATCCCAGTTTTTGACGCTGCTGTGGACGAAAATTACAGGATTACTTTCATAAGGGGGCGTGAACATGGCCGTACTGGGTATTGATTTGGGATACGGGTTTACCAAAGGGGTCGTCACAGGTTCACAGGAACAGTTTCTCTGTCAATCCCTGATTGGATCGAGTCTGGATCGCGTGCTCTCTGGCGGTCTGTTTGGTATTAATCATCCAGATGACATCCAGGTGGATATTGAGCGTGGCGGTACATCCGATTCTTACTTCATCGGAGAGTTGGCTAGAAGAGAATCGACGGATGTCACCTATACCATGGACGAAAACAAAATTGACCATCCTCTGACACAGGTATTGCTGTGCGCAGCCAGTGCCGTGCTCTGGCCAGGAAAGGACGCAGGGCCAGTGCATCTGGTCACGGGCCTGCCCATGAGTCATTACAAGACACAAAAGGCGAAGCTGGAGGAGAACCTGAGGAAGTTGGATGCCAAGGTGCGGATTCCGGGCAAAAATACGGGCTGGGTCCCGGTGAAGTTCGACCGAGTCACCGTCTTCATGCAGGGGTATGGGGCCGCGTACGCAGCAGTCCTGGATGAGAACGGGAAGCCGAGAGATAAAGAGGTCCTGCAAAGTGGCGGACTGGTGGTCGTGATTGAGTCTGGCCACAAGACCACAGATGTCGTGACCTTTGAAACCAAGCCAAAGTTTCGCCCGGTCGATCACTTGTCCTTCAGCCTGAACCTCGGCGGGGACAACTTGGCCCAGACCATGCTGCGTGTGTTTCAGGAGAAAGCCGGTGCCCAGTGCCCAGCGTCGGTGCAGGACCAATGGACGTATGAGGGGCAGCTTTGGTACGACGGGACAGAAGTGAATGCCACACGGGAATTGGACCAGGCGCGGGAACGGCTGGGGCAAACCATCATGGACCGGATTCGTGCCCGGTTTGGGGACAACGCAGGTCGGGTCAGTACCGTGTTCCTGGCAGGGCGCAACGCGCCTTTGGTCGAGCAGCCCTGCAAAAGTACGTGGAACAATGTGAGGGTGGTCAACAATCCCCAATTCGCCAATGCAGAAGGGTATCGGATTGTGGGAGAAATGCTGGAACGAAAAGCAGCTGCCAGGTCTCAGGACAAAATTCGGATGGCATGAGAAAGGAGAGACCGATGGAACTCATTCCAGTATTTCAAGGTATTGTGGAAGTCGCCTCGGCCCAGGTCATCGGGTATGAAGCGATGATACGGGGACGGATAGGCCGCACGCGGATTGGTCCTGGAGACTTGTTTGCAGAGGCTCGAAGAACAGACAGCGTGGTGCAATTGGACAACCAGGCGCGTGCAGCCAGTCTGGGTTCATATGTTCACAGGGAGTTACTCTTTCTCAACGTAGAAGTGCCGACCCTGGATGCGAAAGCATTGACCTTCCCACCGGGTGTGGATTTATCCCGTGTGGTACTGGAGGTGACAGAAGCCGTTCAGTTTCAGCATCCCATCGAAGAGGTGGCCACGTATTTGGAACCGTTTCGCAGGGAAGGAATGCAGGTCGCCATTGATGACTATGGTCGCGCTTGGTCCAACCTGCCCCGGATTGAGGCACTGCACCCGGAGTACCTGAAGCTCGACCGGCGTAATTGTGCTAATGTGGTGCACAATTCCAGCGTGGTGGCGGGGATGGTGAGCTTTTGTGAGCGTGCGGGCATACATCTCATTGCAGAAGGCATCGAGACTGCGGAACAGGCACAGGTTATCTCAGATTTGGGGGTACGGCTGGCACAAGGGTATTACTACGATGTGCCTCATGCATTGCGAAAGGCTGCGGTGACATGAACCTGCGCCTGAATCTATCCAGCCTTCGAGACGCGTTGCATCAAGTGAAAAACTCTCCAGCTGTCAGGATGGCGGTGAAGCAGTACCCGCTGGGTCGGGTACTGCTTTTTGCAGTGGAGCACCCGCAAATCACGATCGCACTGGTAGTCGTCGCGCTCTACGTCACCATAGTGGTGCCAGCGACAATATTTCTCGTGACGCTGAGTCTCGAAGACGTGAATGTGCAGCAGACCGTCAGTGCGACGGGGCTGCCCACGTCCGTCAAACCGGGGGTCATCCCCACCCACGTCTTACCTGCTCTGGAGCATGCGGCAGAAAAGTACCGTGTGCCCTTGCAGTTCCTGGCTGCCGAAGCAAAGGTGGAGTCCGGGTTCAATCCCAAAGCGGTGAATCACGGTTCCGGCACCCACGCCAGCGGCATGATGCAATTTGAACCGGGTACCTGGAACGGGTTTGGCGATCCCCTCACGGCATTGGATGAGTTTGATACGAATCCGGCACGCATTGCTCACTACGGGGGTTACGGGGTGGATGCGGACGGGAACGGGACAGCCAGTGTCTATGCCCCTGCCGATGCAGCCATGGCGGCAGCGCACTATTTGCGCCATCTCTACCAAGGGTACGGCCACAACTGGAAACTGGCCAGCTACTGGTATGGAGCAGAGACACAGGCGTATGTGCGTGCCGTGATGCGAGATATGGCCGGGTTTGTACCGCCTGCTGAGAAAATGGGACCTACGGCGGATTGGTTTATTGGCGGCAAAAAAGGCACTTCTGTTGTCAGCCAGCAACCTACGCGCCTGACGCTCTCTACCACGGCCTGGGCACCCATTTATGCGCCTACCGCTGGCACGCTCACCGTTACGTACAAGCCTTCCGGAGATACCGTCCAGTGGCAAAACGGGGTTGGGCTCGTTTCCTTGACTTTTTCCGGTGGCCTTGTGGCCTGGGCCACGACGGGGACAGTGAGCGCTGGACAGTTGATTGGATTTACGACCACGAAGCATCTCATCATCACCGGCAATGTGAATCCGCTATCTGTCGTGGGCGGGAGCTTGCCTACATGGGTGAGGATTTCATGACAGAGGGTTTATTCCTACCAGGGAGGGAAAACGATGAATTGGTTGTGGATGTTATTGATTCCGGCTTTCGCAGCGGTGGTTTATATAGAACGGCGGTATACACGAAAGATTCATACTGCCATTAGTGAGAGCTGGCAGTACCTTCGAGTGTTGCCGAAGGCAGACCATCAGCTGAAGGTAGCAGAGACCGTGCAATTTTTGCATCAATTGTGGCAGTTTCGCCGCCCGGATGTGGTCGCTTTGCGCAAGGGACAGAGTATGTTCCGAAGCCTCTTTCACAAGACTTCAACGGGAGAGGTCGCGTGGTATCTAGCGGTGCCAACCGACCGGGTGCAGGGGTTCTACGCGGCTTTTCATGCTGCCTTTCCTAGCCTGGAGGCGTTGGAAGTGAATCCGGAAGAGTTGGAATTCTTACAGCGGGTGCATACGGGCAGCATGTTACAACTGGCGAAACGCGGGGAAACTGCAGGCTTGCCCCTCTCCACGCTGAGAAGCGGGGACCCGCTGCCAGCAATCCTTTATGGGATGGGGGCCGGTCAAGAGCAGGCCACAGAGGAAACCGTCCTAGATATTGTGCTATCACCCGCCTCGGACCGGGCGTTGAGAGGCGCCGTTCGAAAAGCGGAGCAGGCATTGAATCCACGTTTGTCGAGGACGGAGGCACCTTCAGCTGCGGGTCTGGTGGATGCAGGAATGAAGTTCGGTCAGGAGGTGTTGAATGAACTTTCTGACGGGAAGCTTCGTCAACGAGGGCTTCTCCAACAAAACAGAGGAGCACAGGGGCCCAAATGGAATGAGTTAGAGGCATCGGTACAGAATCAGGTGCAGTCGGTTCACAAGCGGTACACGGGGACGGAACATGCCTTTCATACATGGATCCGTCTTGGCGTATGTGCGGACCCGGACGACGGGAGGGACCAGCACTTGAAATCTATCGGCAAGGCACGCATTCAGGCTATGCTCGGTGGCTTTGTTGGCTGGAGCGGCCATCAGTCTGTCATAGAGAACTGGAGATTTCGCGGTAAGCGGGCCGTGGAAAGCATCCGGCAAGGTCCTCCTCCGAGAGGTCAGGAGATGTTGGTGACGACGGAAGAAGCCGCGTGTTTATGGCATTTGCCAGATTCTAAATCTAGCGTGTTTCAGTTCATTCCAGCCGTTCGGCAGCATGCCAAGACGCTCAAAGAGGGTGAACTCACGGAAGGCGTCAGCTTGGGGGCGCTGCGTCATCCCACACAAAGTGGCCGTCCTGTGAAACTCCCCTTTGAACAACTGACAAAGCACTTTGTCCTCAGTGGACAAACAGGGAGTGGAAAGTCTTCGGAACTGGTGGAGATTCTGGATTCCCAGATCCAACAGTGGCTCCAACAACCGACCTTCCCTGGATTCAGCTTCATTGACCCGCACCAGGAAACCATTATCATCCTGATGACCAGGCTCTTAAACTATGGCTTGACGGAAGAACAGTGGTCCAAGGTGCATTACATCAGTCTGGCATCGCCAGCCTACCCCATTGGGCTGAATTTGTTGGCGCGACGTCCAGGAGAGGATCCAGATGACGTGGCGGACGACGCCATGGCGCTCATTAAGTACGCTTATGGTGGAAACACACCCCAGTTGGACCGGATTCTGCGAAACGGGTTGAGAACCTTACTGGAGGATGACAGTAAGGCGCATAGTGTTGCCGGGCTAACGCCCCTGTTTCAGGACGAGAGGTGGCGGTCTCGGGTGCTTCGTCATGTCAAAGACCCGGTAGTCCGCATGTTCTGGAAGAATGAGTTTGAGGGGGCTACCTCCTCCATTGGTCCGTTGATGAATCGACTGAGTCCATTCATTTCGAACAAGACCATGCGCCGAATGTTTGGACAACCATCGTTTATGCCGGAGATACGAAAGTATATGGATGAGGGACACATTTTCTTCTGGGACGTCCTCGGTGTGAATCCGGAACGCATGCGCCTTGGAGTAGGGTTGCTCATCAATCAATACTATAAGGTGGGAAAAAGCAGACCCCTACATTCTATGCCCCATTTGCTTGTGGCAGATGAAGCCCACCTGGTGCAGGTGCCGGTGCTGGAGAAGATTCAAGCTGAAACCAGAAAATATGGATTAAGTTTAGGGCTGAGTACGCAATTCATTGAGCAGTTCGAGGACTGGCTGCAGAAATCCATTATGGACATCGTCGGGAACATCTTCTCCTGCAGTCTTGGGACCAATGCGGCGTCTGTGGTCAGTAGTATGACCAACGGTCACTTTGACAAGTCGTATCTGCAGAATCTGCCGGAACGCACTGTGGGGGTCTACACGAAGGTGGACCGAAAGGTGAGAAGCCTGGAAGTGGAAGCGGCTCCGCCCTACATGTATTTGTCCAATTGGCAGCAGGTGGACTTCAGGGACAAAGATCAGGTTCAGGAGGCAACCACCTGGGCTTTAGACAAGGCGCGTGAGTTGCAGAAACGGGACGCGCAATCTGCGGAAGAGGTGGATAAGGAGCTGGACTCCTATCTATCTACGGAGACTGCCTTGAGACTGTCAGAAGAGATACCTGATGATGTCTTTCATGTGTAAACGTCATGCAGGAACGAATAGGTAGGGGCAGTTCACATCTGCTCCTATTTGCGATATCGGGAGGGGATTGAAATGATATTGCATTGGCCCTCCACTCATTTTAAGCCGGAGGAACAATTGCTGGGGATACTCTTCGACGGGGGAATTATGACTCGGGAGCAAATCGCAGGGGTAAGTGATTTTTCCTTGCGAAAGGTTAGGTATTGTCGTGATAGAGCCAGAAGATTGTCAGGAGAAAGACCAACTCAGAGGTTTATTGTGGCGGGTGGAAGAAAAAACGGGGTCGCTTATGCATTGACGCGATCTGGCATGCGTTACGTTTATGAGATGTTAGGATACGAAAACCAACGTATTCAAGTTGTTCCAGAAGGGCAAGTTGTTCACTACTTAGGGATTAACAACATTCTTTTGAGAGCGGTAGAGGTTTTTGGTAGGGAAGATATTGAGTGGCTTTCTACGCGAGAATTAGCCGAGGAACTAGAGTTACGGAGACGGTTACAAGGTAAAAAAGACATTTACCGAGGTCGCGCTATTCGTCCAGATGCATCTATACGAATTGGAACCCAAGATCCTGTTTGGGTGGAATACGATAATAACACGGAGTCCACCGCAAAACTAGAGAGAAAGTTCACGGCCTATTGGCACTTAAGACAGGAACTAGGTACGAACATGCGCACCGTTTTATGGGTAACGGCTACAGAACGCCGTAGGAACTACCTAGAACGTGTGTACCAAGCCATAGCGAAAATTCATGGCTGGGACAACAGCATGCAGCATCAATTTTTCATAGAGGGTGATGATACACAGTGGCTGAAAACAATTCAATCGGAGTTTGTAAACAAGAAAAATCAGCGTGGCAACAATTAGTTGAGCCTGTTATCAGGGGTTTTGTAAACAACTGTGTTTAGGAATTATACCCCTTGTTTACACAGTGATAAGAAAATACCTAAAATAGTCCGCTGTGATAAGGCTTTCGTCTGTTTACAAAGATTGTTTACATTAGAAGTGATTTCACCCTGATTTTTCAAAGGCAGACACGCGTATTCGCCTGTAGACAACGTTCGTTTACAAATACACTCTTAACCGTCCAGTCATGGGCTCCACGCAAGGAATTTTTCTGTCTACAAATTACCCAGGAGGGGTTTCAAATGGAGATTCCAGAAGAAAAAGTCTACTCAGTGCGTTTGAAGAAGAATGTTCATCGGGCGATTATGGAACACCTCGAAAATGGGATTCCTCAACACATTCTTGTGGAAGCACTGGTCCGCTACTTCAATGATGTCGAGTCGCAGCATTCAGCAACACTCAGCCAAGTTTTAGCCAAACTGGACGTTCTGCACTCAATGCTAGAATCTCGTTTATCCAACCCAGACGTATCTCGATCCGAAATTCAGGATGAATTCACCCCTGTCCGTTCAGACGTCGATCCTTTGACCGAAGACGTGACTGACTCCGTTATGAATCTGTTAGGTCTTTGACGGAGATTGCTTTCTATCTATATGCGTTATTAAGTGCCTTATTGTGTGCGTTATTATGTGCCTTATGAGTGCTCTGCCTCCCTAGGAAATCCCGCGCTCCGCTTAGGATTACGTAACAGACTTGATAGCTTCCGCTACCCTATTTTTCGGCACTCGCTCCGCTGCTTCCTCGTCTGTCTCCACTGCCGCTCTGGTTCACAGACCGCCTGTCATCTCCTCAGCCTATTTGTCTCGTTCCTCAAAACGGGGACGCCTGTGGCGTCCGCTACAGCTATGCATCCAATTTGCTGCGCTACCACACCAGGGTACAACCTGTTAGAGGTGCGTCACGTCGAATTCATGGCACCGTGAGCAATCTCCCCCTCACGCTAAAGGTTTCGAGAGTGGGTACCTCCTATTGCTGTCAATTAACTGCTTGATTCGATCGGCTAAGTCTGTTTCTGCTGTCGCGAGTACTGAGTCAGGAGTAGGGAAAGCCGACAGCGTACGTAATGAGACCTTTGAAAATAAATCACCGAAGACGCCTCTGTACTCCGGAAACACCTGGTCCAGCACTGCATGAAACTGTAACTTCGTTTGGATATACAGGTGTGTGACAGAGTTTCGTTGCCTGGTGAGAGTCCGCAGGTTTAGAAGTTGTAAGCCCCGCTTTCTGACAGGCTCGAAATCTTCCTTGTAAAAGAGCTCACAGAGTCTATAGGCGTCCATGGCATCCGTCTTTACTTTACGCAGACTCGATTTCTTGGCTTGGTGAGAGATAAGCGGATTGACCACGATATAGACATACTGTGCTTCGTCTAGAAACCTCACGATTGGAACATGATAGTGTCCAGTTGACTCTAAAATGACTGTTGGTGCGAGACCTGCAACGGATTCAATATCTCTTAGTAGTTCATGAAATCGTGCGAGACCATCGGTCGTATGGAGTACGTTAAAGTGTTTTCCATGGGGGATTCCTTTGTCCAGAAAGACCTGCCCTTTGGTTTCTCCCTTAGCAACATCAAGACCGATGACAGGATTCACGTAGACTACCACCTTTCTTGTATTGAAATAAGTGTCGCCGGTAACCCCTATCCTTCTTGCAGTACCATAGCTTCGCTTGTGATACGAGATCGATGTCTCAACCAGCCTCAAACATGCTTCCACAAGTAGGGGGCAGACAGTTTAGCGCACGGGTTCGCAGACCCACGGGGGCGTACGTCCGACCCGGCTACCCGTGTAGCAAACCTCACAAAGCACTATGAGGTCAACCAGAAATAACTGGTTGACCTCATAATACAAACGGGGGCTTTAGCGACAGAAGAACATGCGTCAACTTTCGGATAAATAACCACATATATGTATATTAATGCTGAAAATTCTCCTCGTATTTCTTTTCCAACAAATTGCTTAGAGTAAAGAAAATCGGTTTTAGCGATCCAATAAATGTCTTAGCGTGGGTTTTACGTCATTTTGTTGGCGGTACCCCGTACTGGGTACGGGTGGCTGGTGGTGGAGCATCCTTTCTCGGCCTACCGCGACTCGTGCGTTTCTCCTGCACCGCTTCGGATTTTACATCCACACGAAAGCTATGCAACATTTGCTTGTGTTTGCTCTTGTGTGCACTTAGGAATGACACAATTTACACTGGGGAATCCTTCACCAAAGACACACTAAATCCCTTCAAAAATCAAAGGAACATCCCCATACGGGCGCGGAAGATGAGTAATAAATGTATTAATGTGGGTTTTACGTCATTTAGTTGATGATACTCCAAGATTTTTTAAAATCTATTGACAGAAAAAAGAATTAGGAACATTATATGATATATGAGTATATATAATTCATTTCAGTGTTAATTAAGTACAAATTAATAAAGTATAGAAAATCAGGAGGATAGGTGAAATTGAATCCCTTTGACGAATCGTTTGAATTATTAACACTGTGGGATAATCTTGTGGATTCTCCCGAAATAGAGATGTATAGGAAACTAAGGCGCCGAATTGGTGGTGTGGCCACTGAACTTGGAATAGGGTCTGGGCGTGTCGCCATGTGTGTGGAACCCGACAACGGTGTTGATTCGTCTCCAGTAATGCTTCAACACTGTAGAGAGTTGATGGGGGATAAGACACCACTGTTAATTAATTACGACTTCAAGGACTATCGCCTAGATACTAAATCGACATTTACGTACTGCCCACTTAATTCGGTTAATCATTTGTCTCCAGACCACTTTGTTTCGGCAATGAAAAATGTATTTGAAAACACGGAACCAGATGGGTACTTCGTATTTGACTCTATTGTCCCGGATTTAGCGAAAATAAAGTCGCGGAATAATCTCACTTTGTTTCGTGGTAAAACCGATGAATACGCCATTTACGAGGTTGCTTCTGTGGACAGTTATGAGGAACAGAAGACTCTTGTTCATGGGGTGGTGGAATTCTTAAGTCCTCAAGGTGAAGTCCGGTCAAAAAAACATTACCCGCCTATAGCTTGGTACTATTTGTTTCCGTCACAGATACTAGACCTTATCAAAGAGACTCATTGGAGTATCGAAAATCTGTGGGGTACTTTCGATGGGGAACCATTGACAGAGGCAAGCAAGAGGCAGGTCTGGATTCTACGAAAATCTTGATTTGATATATTACCTTTCGATGGGCTCGGCGCTGTCTGAGGATACAACGTCACCTATCATGTGCAGGATGGTGAGTTAAATGTCAATACTGATCCTGAATAGTGCGTCACGGGATAGATGTCCCTATGATGAATGGCTACAGCATTTAAATGAGGATTTAATTTTACTTACGACGAGAAAGCATTATGGGGAATTTGTGGGAGGTTCATATAAAAGGGTAATTGGTTTTGACAACTATAGAGACAATTGGTGCGTTGAGCTAACTGCTATGGAACTGGCAGAGACTAACGATGTCAGGGCAATTATTGCTAGTGGCGAGTTTGATCTTTTGCGGGCTGCAAAATTACGAGACATGTTAAACATTAGCGGTCAGAATTGGGAAAGTGCATTAGCCTTTAGAGATAAGACGGTAATGAAACACTTGACAATGAAAGCAGGGATTAAGGTACCACAGTTCGAGCGGATAAATGATGCCTTTGATATCAGCAGTTTTATTAGTGAAAATGGATATCCAGTTGTAATAAAACCGATCTCAGGGGCTGGGTCTTTAGATACTAAGATTATTAACAACAGGATAGATTTGGAAAATATGTTATCAAGTGCAATAAAAACACCTATGGAAATCGAAGAATTCATTGAAGGAGATATGTATCACGTTGACGGCATTGTAATGGATGGAAGAGTGACGTTTGCTTATCCTTCTAAATACATCAATGGTTGTTTGGCACACCAAAAAAATCTCTATCTTGGCAGCTATATGCTCGATGCTACAAATCCGCTCTTTGAAAGCCTCTTAGGGTTTGTGGAGCAAGTGGTATTCGCATTACCAACTCCGCAATACACCATTTTCCATGCTGAAGTATTCCATACCCCGAACAATGAATTTGTCTTATGTGAGATAGCCAGTCGAGTCGGGGGAGGGCTGATAGAAGAATCATTCTTGCACGCATTTGGCATAAATCTACAAAAGACTATGGCAGAATTTCAATGCGGAATTTATGATGTTTTGGCAACTTCATCGAATAAATCGCCGAAATTTTTTACGGGTTTTATTCTAATCCCTCCTCATCCATTGGTTTTGTCTAAACTTGCCAATGACGATCCACCGGACTATGTCTTGGAGAAACACATAAGTGGTGAAATTGGTCGTGCGTATCGCGCCGTCGACAGCGTAACGAACTCAATTGCGTCCATATTGGTTCGAGGTGATTCTGAAAACCAGGTTCTACGTAGAATAGAAAAAGTTAATGACTGGTTTCAGAAATGTGTTCAATGGGATGAAAGCGTTGATGAGTGATCTTCGTTAGTCCGTTGACGGAGCAGACTCGGAGAGAAACGTACATTTGTCTGGGAGGTGTAAATATGGAAAAAGCGGTTGAACTCGTTATAGCTGAATCACTCGGACTACCTCTTGACCTAATTCATGATGATCTCAAGTATCAGGATATTCGTGCCTGGGATTCACTGGCACATGTCTCTTTAATATTACGTCTCGAGGACGAGTACAATGTTGTCGTATCTGATGATGATATGGAACATTTAAGCTCTGTGAGGGAGATAAAGACATTTATTAGCGAGAGGCTTAACCGAGAATCTGACGGAGTAGAGTCCAAGACTTCAACAAAGCATCTGGAGATCAAAAGGGGTCTAACTGGCGTTGCGTTTGATAGAACTGAAATCACACATATTGACGGAAAAAATGGTGTTCTCCTGTATCGTGGGTATTCGGTCAATGAACTCGTGAGAAACAGTAAATTTGAAGAAACGGCATATTTACTCATATACGGGAAACTGCCTGATGAAGCTGAGCGTCTTGCTTTTGACCAGAAACTTCGTGACTATAGGACTCTTTCACAACATGAAATTGACTTCATTTATTCCTTGAGACGTTTACCGCCTCTCGTCGTCCTTCGAACAGTAATCTCAGCTAATTATAAACCTGAATATTTAAGTAAATCCGAAACGATAAATGTTTACAGAGAGATTGGCATTAAGCTGATATCACAAATTCCTACAATAATTGCTACCCATCATGCATTCGTGTTAGGTAGAGACTTAATGAATCCTTGTTCCAATTTGTCTCATGTAGACAACTTCCTCTACATGTTGAGTGGCAAAATACCAACTGAACTTGTGTCGCAGATATTTGAAAAAGATTTAATTATCCATATGGATCATAGTTCAAATGCCTCTACTTTTGGAGCCCGAATAGCCATAGGGGCACAAAGCGACATCTATTCAGCAGTCACGGCTGCCATTTCTATTTTCTTTGGAAAGGTTCATGGGGGAGCAATTGAAGAAGTTCTCAAGATGATTGATGAAATTGGAACTCCGGATAACGTAGAACATTATGTAAAACAGAGACTTCAAGACAACTTGCCGATAATGGGGTTTGGGCATCGAGTATATAAGGTTAAAGATCCCCGAGCTGCCTTGCTGAGAGATTTCGCCACAGAATTATGTTTGGGATCTTCAAAGGGCCAGCAGTTGTTGCAAATAGTAAAAAACATAGAAGTAGCTATGCAGAGATATTCGCAGCATGGGGTTCATCCTAATGTCGATTTATATTCTGGCATTATTTACGACGGTATAGGATTCTCGCGCGACTTATCTATTCCTATATTTGTATCTGGTAGAATCGTGGGCTGGGTGGCACAGGTATTGGAGCAACTCAACAACAATATTCTGATACGGCCGCTGTTACACTATGTTGGTCCAGCAAAATTACACTATCCGATCCCAGTAATTAATGCTACGGAAAAAGAGTTGAAGGAGGATAAAAGTGAATTTCAATCCAATCTATTCTGAATTGGGCGTTCGTACAATAATTCATGCAGGCGGTACCAAAACGACACACGGCGGTTCAAGAGTACATCCAAGTGTATTTGATGCCATGAAAATCGCTTCAGAGTCATTTGTCGATATAGTAGAATTAAACCGCAAAATTGGGGAATACATAGCTGAGATCACAGGCGCCGAAGCCGGGATGATTACGAGTGGCGCAGCCAGTGGTGTCGTACTCTCTATCGCTGCCTGCATGACCGGAACCGATATTTCTAAAATTCGCCAATTACCTAAGTCGGATGGAATGAAGAATGAAGTCGTGATCCAGAGAATTCATCGAGGTGGCTATAGCCATATGTACACCTTCACAGGCGCAACGATAGTGGATGTGGGGGACGTAAATGACTGTTTACCAGAAGAGTTAGCTCATGCAATAACTAGTCAGACCGCTGCCATTGCTTACCTCATAGGCCCCAGGGTCTCACGCACTGGCCTGACATTGCCGGAGGTGGTTGCAATTGCTCATGACCGCGGCGTTCCTGTAATAGTAGATGCCGCAGCAATGTTGCCTCCTAAAAGCAATCTTCAGAGATATGTGGAAGAGGGCGCAGACCTCATAGTCTTCAGTGGTGGAAAGTTAATAGGTGGACCACAGAACACTGGGATAATGTTTGGACGTCGGGATCTCATTGAAGCTGCATTGGCTAATACGAGTCCCAATCATGCAATTGGCCGTCCACATAAGGTGTCCAAAGAGGATATGGTTGGTCTATATGCAGCATTGCAAATCTATATAAATTCAGATGAATCTGAACGAATTGAACACTATAAAAGCCTTCTTGAGCCGATTTACAAATCATTGAAAGATATTGACAAGATTAATGTGACTATTCAACATGACGACCATAATCATCACGTTCCAACTTTAGTTATTGAATTCTCCACAACTTGGAATGGTAGGTCGCCATATCAAATTAAAGAAGGGCTGTTATCGGGGGACCCAGGTATATTTGTTCAATATTTCAAAGACATTGGTCACTTGGTTGTAAATCCCATAAATGTTCAGGATGATGAACAATACATTATAGCCGATAAATTAAGAGAACAACTGCTGCATTAGGAGGTAATGTTATTGCAGATACAGATTCAAGCCCAGACTCTACAGGAGATGTTTCTAAACACAGTCGACCTCGCTCTAGATAAGCCTGCCTTGTATGTTGATCTGCGGCACTATACATATGGGGAGTTATTGTACCTGGCAAAAGTATGGGGTGGGTGTGTTATCAATGCATTACCGAATGAGCCAAATAGGGTAGGGATTCTAGCGTCGAGAAACATTACGTCTTACGCAGCCGTTGTTGCAACTCTGCTAATGGGTGCTTCTTTTGTTCCCCTTAGCGTTAAACAAGGGACTGACAGGGTTGCCACTATAGTTCATGAAGCAGAGTTAGATGTGATTTTTGTTGACAGGAGCTCGTTGCCCTTCTTAAAAACTGTGTGCCAAAAACTTAAGAATTCACCTCTTATTGTCTGCCCAGATATAGATAGGAATGAGTTGAGCAGCCACATCAATGCTACATTTCTTTCCAGAGAGGATATGCTTAGTAGGCATCAACTTGAGCAACCAATCAAACTTAGCCCAGATGATGTTGCTTACATTCTCTTTACCTCCGGAAGTACAGGCAAACCTAAAGGGGTGCCCATTTTGCATCGTAATGTTCTATATTTTCTCTCCCTAAATCAACAAAGATATCAATTGACCCCTGATGATCGGTTGTCTCAGACATTTGACCTTACGTTTGATCTAGCGATGTTTGACCTGTTCATGGCGTGGGGTGCAGGTGCATGTGTATGTTCATTCCAACCCATTCAATTGTTATCTCCGTTTAAAATCATACGTGAACAACACGTAACCGTGTGGTTTTCAGTTCCTTCGGTAGCACACCTTTTACAACGGAAAGGGCTATTACGTCCATCTAGCCTAGCAAGTCTAAAATGGAGCTTATTTTGCGGTGAGCCATTGACCTTCAAAACCGCCGAGGCCTGGAAATTGGCGGCTCCTAATTCTATAGTTGAAAACCTTTATGGTCCGACTGAATTGACTCTGGCCTGCAGTGTTTATCGACTGAGAGATAGGGACAACTACTCGTATGACCAGGACATACTACCAATCGGACAAATCTACAGCGGGCTTAAGGCTCTAATTGTGGATGCAGAGCTGAATCCGGTGAAACCTGAAGAGCCAGGAGAACTCTGTGTTTCCGGACCACAGACATTTCCGGGCTACTTAAAAGACGAAGCATCGACAAAGAAGAACTTCTTTGAGACAGCAGACAAGACCAAATACTTTCGTACAGGTGATCTCGTCAGAAGTATAGAGGGGAACATTTCTTTTTTGGGTAGAATCGATCATCAAATTAAGGTGATGGGGTATCGAATTGAGCCCCAAGAGATTGAATTTCATATCCGACAGTTTCCAGGGGTGCATGAAGCGATCGTAGTCCCATATCCCCCTGAAGCTAGAATGGCTGAGTCGCTTACAGCCTTTATTGTTGGAAACAACATAAATGTTGCTGAAATGACGAGAATGCTCAGCATACAACTTCCATCCTACATGGTTCCCAAAAACATAAACTTAGTGGATGAAATGCCGCTTAATAATAACGGAAAAATCGATAGGGTGAAACTCAAAAATAGGATGTAGTATAGGAGGATGTTTCATGAGCAAACAGGGACTGAAAAACCTAGATTCACTGTTAACGCAATGGACACTAGAAACGGGTAATGTCTATATTATCGATTTGAACAAAGTTGCTAATGTACTAAAAATTGACCTCCATTCTATCCCATATTCCTCCAGGATTCTTATCGAATCTCTTTTACGTAATATTTACTTAAAAAAATACGATGATTCTTATGCTCCATTTGTTACCAAATTGGCTACAAATGAATTGACTGATGTTCCGTTTACTCCCTCGCGAATTATTATGCAGGATTTTACTGGGGTCCCTGCACTCGTGGATCTTACAGCTATGAGGGACGAAATCCTAGAAAGAGGGGGAGATCCGACCAAGGTCAATCCGATGTTAAGAACGGATGTTGTTATTGATCACTCAATTCAGGTTGATTCATTTGGACACAAAGATTCTATCCTCTTTAATGAAAGGATGGAATTTAAGCGGAATTACGAAAGGTATCAATTCTTGAAATGGGCAGAATCAACGTTTCAAAATGTGAAGATTTGGCCTCCTGGTTCTGGGATAATTCATCAATTAAACCTTGAACATTTGTCAACTGTTATTCAAGTTGATGATACTTCTAGGGGGGCTTTCTTGTATCCAGAGACAGTTCTGGGTACAGATAGCCATACAACGATGATTAACGCTCTTGGAGTGTTGGGATGGGGAGTGGGGGGGATTGAAGCTGAGGCAACGATGTTGGGACTTCCAGCGAATGTAAGAGTTGCTGATGTCGTTGGCGTGTATCTGGATGGACTCCTTCCCGAGCAATGCACCTCGACGGATTTAGTTCTGTATTGTACTCAAGTGTTACGAAATGAAGATCTAACTGGATGCTTATTAGAATTCATTGGTCCTGGTACAAGAGAGTTAGATGTAACAGATCGTGCGACAATTTCTAACATGGCTCCGGAATATGGTGCCACGGTAGCGTATTTTCCTGTGGACGACTTTACCATACGATATATGTGTGACACGAACCGCTCCTCATTGGCCAGTCTGACTAAACGTTACTTTACGTATCAAGGACTATTTAGGAGACCTGATAGTCCACTTCCTAATTACTCGAAGATTATTACGATCGACATGTCAAGAGTAACGCTCAGTGTCTCTGGTCCATATAGGCCGGAGGACCGCTTTCCCATTTCGAAACTGGGGCAATCGTTTAGGCAATCTGTCAGAACGCAAAAAAGTAAGGAAGCATTAATACCAAAACAAACAAATTCGAAGAATTTACAAGACGGGGCAGTTGTGATTGCAGCAATTAGTTCCTGTACCAACACGTCTAATCCATATTCGATGATCGCTGCGGGGTTACTCGCCAAAAACGCAGTTCAACACGGCCTTGAGGTTCCGTCTTACGTAAAAACTAGTATGGCACCAGGCTCAAGAGTAGTTACAGCATATTTAGAAAATGGGGGGCTATTAGGATATTTAGAAAAACTCGGATTTTACATAGTTGGATATGGTTGCACCACATGTTCAGGAAGCAGTGGTCCACTTGATCGAGATTTGGAAAAATTGATCAAAGAAGAAGGTATCTACACGGCTGCGGTTCTAAGTGGGAATCGTAATTTTCCAGCACGGATACATCCTACTGTTCAGGCAAATTACCTTGCATCCCCGCCTAGTGTTGTCGCACTCGCCATTGCTGGTACTGTGAACATTGACATCTTAAAAGATCCTCTGGGGTTCAACCCGGACAATTATCCGGTGTATTTGGAAGATATTTGGCCCAAACGTAGTGAGATAACAAATATCATTCAACACCATATTTCATCGCAACTATTTGAAACGACTTATAAGTCGCTTGAAACAAAACAAGATAGGTGGAATAGTATTTTCTCTACAAAGACAATGCTGTACGAATGGGACTCTAACTCTACCTATGTGCAGAGACCTAGGCTATTTACGGGGTCATCTGTTGCTCAAACAACAGTGCAACGAGCACGAATTCTTGCAATTCTTGGTGATGATATTACTACTGACCACATTTCTCCTGCGGGAGCTATTCTTCCATCGAGTTCGGCCGGGGAGTATCTACACTCTATGGGGATTTCAAGAAATGAATATAGTACGTTTGGTTCTCGGCGTGGCGCGCACGAAGTAATGATCCGCGGTGTTTTCTCTAATAGTCGTTTGTTGAATAGGACAGCGAGAGGAAGGGAAGGCGGATTCACGACGCATTTTCCGTCTGGGGATCTCTTACCAATATACGATGCGGCTATGCGTTACAAAGAGGAAGGTGTCCCATTGGTTGTTATTGCAGGTAAACGTTATGGTAGTGGTTCATCGAGGGATTGGGCTGCAAAGGGACCGGCACTCTTAGGCGTTAAGGCAATTATCGCAGAAAGTTTTGAAAGAATTCATCGTTCCAACTTAGTGCGCATGGGAATTCTGCCACTGGAAGTTATAAGAGATGATACATGGGATTATACAGATTTTCGTGGAACGGAATTGATATCATTTCCTACTATAGAGGGTATAGTATCGGACTCATTAATCCCAATTATTGCAGAAAAAAGTGATGGTCGAATTGTCAAATTGTCCGCACGAGTGCGTGTGGAATCTTCTGACGAATACACGTATTACATGAATGGAGGGATATTGCCTCACTGTTTAAACGTTCTTACAGAAACCTAATCATCTGACCGCTAGGCTTAGTGCAAGAAAATGATTAGTATTCCATTCGCATGCCTAGTACCAACACCCCGAGATCTCCAGAGAAAGAAGGCGTGAACAATAATGTCAGTGATAAACGAGCAGAAGAAATCACTTAAGTTACTTGAGTCAATTGGGCTTTTCAGCGGAGAATTTGGTTTGCCAAAGTTGAACACTGAAAGAATAGAGGAATTTGCGACTAGAGTAAGAAGTTTTGATTGGGTGCACATGGGCAAGTCGAGTTTAAACACGGGAGCACTTATTTCGGTGCTTGAATCAGATTCTGACCTGCTACCACCTCGATCTGGCCACATTGGTAATTGGAGTGATATAGCGCATGGTCGTGCAGGAATGATCGATTACAACAAGGCCATCTGTGCTGAGAAAAATCTGGGATATGCCTTAATATACTCATTTAACCAAACGGAAACAGACGATGTTGTTAATGGGGATTGGATTTATCTCCCAGGATCAATTGTCGAAGGAAGCAACCGCCAGAAATTACCGCTCTACACGTGGAATGGAAGTGAATTTACTGAACGTGATCGTAACCGCTCATATTTTACTCCATTCGTATTCACCGAGTCAAATAATAGTCTTGAATCTCTTGTTACTCTTCACTGGAAAAGAATGAGTAATCTAAAGCAATTCAATTTCAAATTGGAAGCATCTGTTGTGTGGGAAAATAGGGAGATATTTCAGGAAATGATCAAACGACTCATAATAGAAGCCCAGAGCGCTAGCAACAAAGAACGTGCCCTCAGTGATATCATCTCCCACGTCGCCTGTCTTGATGGACAGGTTAGCCGATGTAACATTATCAGTGACGGTACTTCTTATAAAATTGGAGGTACTTATTTCAAAGATATTAATGAAGTTGTTAATGCCATGCTGATCCCGTTCCTTGCCACAGTAGAACCCTTGGAGTTTGCGGACCGGATTCCATATCTCCCGGATGAAGTACCTGTTATGTCGAATAACGTTGTTAGCATTATCTCCGCCATCTTCAATACTCATTATCCAAGTGGGAATGTCATCCGTGCTACTATGACACAACCATGTAATCCCCATTTTCACTGGGGAGCATTGGGTATGGCTGGGTATCCTCCGCTAAAAACGGGATATTTTTCCGAGAAATCATCTATAAAAAGTACCAAGAAAATTTGTAACACCCTTGTTAATTCATTTATGTCTGTAGATCCGATTTACTTTGTACTAATGCCAGCGTCTATATTCACAATTTGTCCCACTACAGAACACAAGCACGATGTGGACTTAGTTGAAGACATGTTGAAAACTGTATTAACTAAAACCGATTGTCATGCTGAAACCGATATCTTAATGAATCAGATCTCTTCAATAGTTTCTACTTGGATTGAGACAAATCAGAAATATCTCTCGGAATACTACATGAACCGTTTTTCTGCGAGACGCAGTGTATTGAACAAAGTTACACTTCCTACTTTTAGTGAAACTGTTGAACCTCCGTCGTTTAGAAGGCTCTCTCTAAGGCAGAACTCAATGGTCGTGGGTGCACTTATTGAGAGTTTAAACGAAAGAGGGTGATATACGTTTGGCTGGGAGAGGAGACCATATCTTAAGCGGATGGAGTAACTTTTGGGTTATTTGGAGCGGGCAGTTTGTTTCTATGTTTGGCTCGGGACTGACAACATTTTCGCTAGCCTTTTGGGCGTTTCATGAAACGGACAGGGCATCCTATATTGCTCTTATAACATTTTCTAAGTTTGCTACGACGGCGATCGCAAGCCCATTTGCTGGGATTCTAGCAGATCGTTTCGACAGGAAAATTCTCATACTGTTAGGCAATTTGGGATTGATGCTTTTATCGGCGATTATGTGCGCCCTAAGTATTGTAAACCACTTATCTTACGAAGTGGTCATTGGTATATTAGCGCTGTCAGGACTCTGTGATGCTGTCCAACTGATTTCATTTGATTCCATAGTTTCGCTTATCGCCCCTAGTCGAAAGCATTTTTCGAAAGTGAATGCCATGATTTCACTTGCTAATAAGGCACCGCAGGTTGTAGCCCCTCTTGTGGCTTCTCTACTGCTTGGTTCTGTTGGGTTATCGCTAATCTTAATGGTGGATTCGGGAACTTTTCTGTTTTGCATAATCACATTATTACTCGCTTCGGTTCCGCAGAAACTAGAATCGCGACACAAGCTGCAATTACTAAACGAGCTAAAATTTCCTTTAAATTACATTTATAGTAATGCGGGTTTGAGAAGGATTCAAATTATAAGTATATCCATTAATTTCCTTGTTGGATTTGCGGGTTCCGGAAGTATACTACCTGCGCTCGTCCTTGTCTATACGCACAATAATGCTGGAATTCTTGCGAGAGTTGTATCGATTGGAGGTTGTGGTGCGATCATTGGAGGAATAGTCATAGGAGCATGGGGAGGACCAAGAAAGAAGGTTCATGGTATCCTGATCGGCGTCCTAGTAAGTAGTTTGTGTGGCCGATTCCTAGTTGGAGTAGGACACACGCAATTCACATGGATACTCGGTGTTTTTGTAATCCAAATGATGATTCCGCTCATTAATAGTTCAGATCAGGCTATATGGCAAGCAAAGGTGCCACAAGAAATTCAAGGAAAGGTGTTTTCCGCAAGGATCATTGCGGGGGACATTTCCTATCCGCTAGGTATTTTAGTCTCGGGTTTTCTTGCTGATCACTTTTTCACGCCGTCTATGGCACAACAAGGGACTTATCTTGTAAGTATATTCGGTTGGATTGTTGGGCATGGCCCAGGTGCTGGGTTATCATTAATGTATGTTATTTCAGCCATCCTAGGGGGTGGGGTAGCAATTTGGGGGTATCTTTCGGGTGCAGTTCGAGGGATTGAGCAGAGTGAGCCAACTGTTTCTCGCGGAGTCCAAGCATTGAAATAATATTGTAGCATTCAAACAGAAGCACCTTAAGGAGGTAATTTCTGTGAGTGTTTTAATCCTTAATAGATTGCCTCATGAAGAAGCGCCTTATGAGGAATGGCTAAGGGCCAGTAACGAAGACCTGATATTGCTGACTTCATTTGAGACTGAGAGTCAATATGATACTACTCGTTATGCTTATATGGAAGGATTTACAGACTATTATTCTAACGAGGACGTCGAAATTAGAGCAAGAGAACTATTTGAACAGTTTAGGTATCACACCGTCATTGCACTTTCCGAGTTGGATTTACTTCGTGCAGCGAAATTACGAAGTATGTTGGGTATCATTGGGCAACAGTATGAGAGTGCCCTTGCTTTTCGGAATAAGATCGTAATGAAAAATCTCGCCAGCAAAGCAGGGGTAGCAGTTCCGCCATTTACTGCGTTAGAGGGTCAAATGGATTTGTTGGAGTTCAGATCGAAGTATGGATTACCATTAGTTGTTAAGCCTATATGTGGGAGCGCGTCTGAGGAGGTGCGGGTTCTAGAGAATGAAGAACAATTGGATTCATTTTATCGGCGTGACTTGCCACAAGGCATGGAGGTCGAAACATTTATCAGTGGCGATATGTATCATGTAGACGGATTGGTCTTAAACAATGATTTAAAGTTCATTTGGCCATCAAAGTACTTAAACGGGTGTCTTGCATTTAAAAATCAGGCCTATAGTGGTAGTTACAACCTTTCGAAAGATCATATTCTTTTCAGACGTCTAGTTAATTTCACTAACCACCTTCTAAATGCACTCCCTCGACCAGAGACATTTGCGTTTCATGCTGAGATCTTTCATACGCCTACAGATGATTTAGTTTTATGTGAAATTGCGTCGAGAGCTGGAGGTGCCCGTCTTCGTGAAATATTCAAACAAAATTTCAACGTAGATTTAAACATGTATACGGTATTGGGACAATGCAAAATAGATAGAACTTTAGAGATCACTCACGGAACTCTTGGTGGCTTAGTTTTGATCCATCCGAGAAGAGGAAGGGTTCGAGGAATCCCTTTAGCTCCTAGGTACTCCTGGATCACCGAGTACAAGGTATATGTGGATGAAGGGGAAATTGTTTCACCAGCAAAACTTAGTATAGATAGAATTGCATCTCTGGTTGTACAGGGTAACAATGAATCAATGGTAAGAGATCGGTTGGAGAGAAGTGCTACGTGGTTTATGGACTCGTTGGTGTGGGAAGCCGAAATTAAGGAGAAGGATTCTATACGCTAGATCCATAGTATGTAAACCCATTAGATGATGGGCCGATTTCCAAACGAAGTCGATTTTTCAACTGCTTCAGAGCACTGGGTGAGCAGCAATCCGGTATCAATTTTGGCGAACCTTGCACCAAATGTTTCCACTCGTTACCTCTTTTATGTAGGCGCTCTCACGAGGGTTGAGTGGTAAAGTGATCTCGGTCATAAATCTATTAAATTTTTACGTAGATGGTGCAGGTACTGCATCTTAGGGATTCAATTACTCTCGGCCCGTGAATAAGGAAACGGCAGCGTGCACCAATTCACGAAAAGTATCGGAAAGACGATCTGATTTAGGGGCGTGCCGCTCTTCAGTAAGCGTCAAATCAACCGCACCTCGTCGACTAGATTGTGAGGAGAGATAATAGCCTCAGACCAATTCGAGGGGTGTTTTTTATGTCCAGAGAAGAAGTGCGAAATCATTGGAGAAGTCTTGTTAAGGAGTTTCGAGACAGTGGTGAGACTGCTGCGGCCTGGTGTAGGGAGCGCAACCTCGACGTGAAACAGTTCCGTCGTTGGACTCGTAAGTTCGACAAGGAAACGTTCACGAATGCTACAGCACCTGGAGTAAAGCTGGTGTCCGTTCAGGCTGAGAACTCGGTTGAGGAGACGGAACCAGCACTTGTTGTTCACGTAGGAGCAGCGTCTGTCGAAGTACATAACGGGTTCAATCCATTGTTACTCAAACAGGTTGTTCAGGCGTTGGCAGAATAATGTTTGGGGCGTTTGACCTGGAGCAACGTGTATATCTAGCACCAGGACCTACGGACCTGAGGAGATCGATTGATGGACTTTCTGTCCTGGTAAAAGAAGTGCTGGAGCTCGACCCGTTCTCGCCGTGCCTCTTTGTCTTTTGTAACAGAAATCGGGATAAGTTAAAGGTCTTGCACTGGAGCCACAATGGGTTCTGGCTCCACTACCGCAGGCTGGAGAAGGGACGGTTTCAGTGGCCGGATGCCTCTCACACGGGACCCATTGTCATGGGTCAGCGAGAGCTTCGATGGTTGCTGGACGGACTGTCGTTACAGCAGAAAAAGGCACATCCAAAAGTCACTGCAAGGACCATCATTTAGCCAGAGAAAAAGCATGAAAACCCCTGTCACAACAAGGGTTTCCGGAGTTTTTGTCGAATATATATACCATGAACAAATCACCAGATTTGACCGCAGAAGAGACTGCTGCACTGCAGCAAGAGAATACAACACTGAAGTACAAAAACGACGAATTGCAGTCCAAGGTGGAGTGGCTGGAAGAGAAACTTCGTTTGGCTCAACATAAGCGTTTTGGCGCCTCCAGCGAACGCACCGACCTGGATTCCTTGCAGACTCGGCTATTCAACGAAGCGGAAGCACAGGCAGACCTTGAAGCCGAGCCTGCCGTCGAAGAATCCGAGGAAACCGTTACTTACCAACGAAAAAAGAAACAACCCCGCCAGTGGGACGAACTTCTAAAGGACTTTCCGGTAGAACGGATTGAATACCGTCTGCCTGAGGCAGAACAGGTCTGCTCCTGCTGTGGCGGTCCCATGCATGAAATGAGTGAAGACACCCGACGGGAAGTAAAGATCATTCCTGCTCAGGTGAAAGTGGTAGAGCATGTACAATACATCTATGGTTGCCGCCACTGTGAACATAACGAAATTCATACACCCATCGTGAAAGCACCGATGCCAAAACTGGCGATTGCGAAAAGTTGGGCGTCTCCATCGGCACTGGCCTACATCCTGGATAAGAAATACGTACAGGGCATGCCATTGTATCGCCTGGAGCAACAGTTCGAGCGTCAGAAAATCCCACTATCCCGGCAGACGATGGCCAACTGGGTTCTGTATGGAGCGAATCAATGGTTGACCAAAATCTACGAGCACATGCATGAAGAGTTACTGAGCAGAAAGTACCTTCACGCAGATGAGAGCACGATTCAAGTGTTACATGAAGCTGGGAGAGCTGCAGAGAGTAAGTCCTACATGTGGCTATACCGCAGTGGACGGGACGGACCACCTATTGTTCTCTACGAGTACCAGGAAACACGTAGCCGAGAACATCCAAAGAGCTTCCTAGCAGGGTTTCATGGATACCTTCATGTGGATGGGTATGCGGGATACAACGATATTCCCGATGTGAAACTGTCGGGTTGCCTGAGTCATGCACGGCGCAAATTTGACGAGGCATTAAAAGCCTTGCCTACAGCCAAACGCAAAGGTCCAACAGCTGCCAAAGAGGGATTGGACTTCTGCAATAAACTGTTCAAGATCAAACGGGGATTGAAGGATGCTAGCGTAGACAAACGGTACGAGGAGCGGCAGAAACAAAGTCGCCCTGTCCTCGACGCTTTTTCGGTATGGCTTCATACCCAGAAAGACAATGTACTCCCCAAGAGTGCCTTGGGCGAGGCGGTAAACTATTGCCTGAACCAATGGGAGAAGCTCGTAAGATTCTTGGAAGATGGGAATCTGGAGATAGATAACAACCGTGCGTTATCCACAGGAATATAAAATCCTCAGGACCTATTGAGACTCCCGATCGTTAGTGGGATTGCTGTTTAAATCCTGAGGATTATGTTTTTACCTAAGACCGTTCAACTTGGCCATTTCCTCTTCAGATCCGGTCCATAGTGGCCTTTCATCTTCCGGCTGAGCTACTCGAAATGAGTTCATTGCTTCTCGCATCATAGCCATAGAAGGCTTGGCATAGACTCGGGTGGTATCAAGATAGGCATGGCCAAGGATTCTGGACACCAGTGCAAGTTCCACTCCATTCTGGTACAGGTTTGTAGCCCTTGTTCGTCGTAGCATATGGGGATGAACCCGTAGCGGTATTTCGGGACACAGTGTTCTAGCCTGGTCTGCGTACTGCTGTAAAAACCTTTCCACGTTGCCCTCAGACATCTTCCCAGCCCTGCCTCTAATAATGGTATAGAATAACAAATCGGTCTCTGGATTGTCCCGCGAGCGATACACCTGAAGATATTCCCGGATATGTTTGGCTGTTTTTACATGGATAGCAACAACGCGTTCCTTGCTACCTTTGCCCATTACACGGATATACGGATTTTTTTTGTCCAGGCAGATATCATTTACCTCAAGGTTTAGCATCTCTGCTAGCCGAACTGCACTATCGTATAGCAAGATCATCATTGTCCGGTTCCGTAATCCCATGCGGTTACCAGCTGGTTGGATGAAAATGGTGTTCAGGGCATCCTCGGAAAGAATGAATTTCTCAGTCGTAGGGTTTTTGAGTTGAGGAACGCGACTCACCTCAAGGGCGATGGACTGTAGGGTGACATCTTTGTCTGCTGCAAACCACAGATAGTGTAGCGGCCGGAGTAAAATTGACCCAGTAGGGGCGGCATGAAAATGACCCACTCTTGTCGAATCCCTTCTCGAATAACGACCAAGCTGTTCGAGGAGGAGAACGAATGTTAAAGGGTGAATCTATATTGAATCTACTAGAAAGCAGTATATGAAGGGTAGAAAGCCTATCCATCGGAAGGAAAGGACGGTCAACTCTGATTTGGATGTTATCGCCCAATATCAGTCCGAATTCCGCGGATTCGCTCAATACTATTTACTTGCTTATAATGCTCATCAGCTACACAGTCTCAAGAGAACCATGGAATTGTCTTTAGCACGTACCCTCGCGAATAAATATAAAACGACGGTGAACAAAATTTTCAAAAAGTATCGAACTACTCGTGAAACGGATGGACAAAGCTACAAGGTGTTCCAAACAGAAGTGGAGCGAGAGGGTAAAAAGCCGTTGGTCGCGTACTTCGGAGGGTTTAAGCTTGGATTCAAGAAAGCCACCGTCATTGAAGACACATTGCTGACAGGAAACGTATACAGCATCAAGAGTCAACTCATTGACCGTCTGCTTAAGGATACGTGTGAACTGTGTGAATCCAGAGGGAACATTGAAATGCATCACGTTAAGAAGCTAAAAGACCTCAAAAATAACGGTAGAAAAGAAAAACCCGAATGGATGAAGCGGATGATAACGATGAGGAGAAAAACACTCGCCGTATGTCATGAATGTCATACAAGCATCCACTCAGGTACATATAACGGTAAGAGACTAGCAACCACTAATGTTGATTGACAGTTAATCACTGGCGAGCGGAGTGCATAGGAAACTTGCATGCTCCGTTCTGTGAGGGGCGATTGGAACAGTACGTCTTCGGATTGCAACTCGCCGGTCGCCTACTCTACCGCACGTTGGGTTTGGGGAAAGGCTCGGGCGCCAAACTGCCCCCTTTGTCGGGGGTAAGTCGGCCCGGGCCTATTCTAAAGAAGAACACGCGTATAAGTGTGTATGAATACACACTGAAATGTATATACATAAATTGCGCTGTCGCTCCTATGATTGTGCTATCACGAGCCTCGCGAAAAAGTCATGGGTCCAGCATCCAAACAATAGCAGGAGTATCGGTGATAACAAGGTTTGACAATGCGCACAAGGCGGCTGGTCGGTCTTCTTCTGGAAACCCCCCTACGTCTGATTCTGATTTAACAAGTAGGGGTTGAAGGATGGGAAAACAAACTTCCCCTCTGTGTATATCTCATATTGAAGTCAATCAGTACGGTCGATCGTCTACACTGCTGAATGCATTTAAAAATATTGAAGAACCACAGTTTCTTAGCACAGTCATTCGGACACGCAGCGATATCTACAATGCACTCACTGCCTTCTTTCACAAGCGGGATAAGGAGGCGACGACAGCATGAACCAAGCAGAGATGCAGGACTTACAAGACGGAATCGAACGGATTATGGAAATCGCAAACGAGTTTGGCCTGAAGTACTTCCCAATGCGGTTTGAAGTCTGCCCGGCAGATATTATTTATACTTTTGGCGCCTACGGGATGCCCACCCGCTACAACCATTGGAGCTTCGGAAAGTCCTTTCATAGAATGAAGATGGACTACGATTTTGGGCTCAGCCGTATTTACGAACTAGTGGTCAACTCAGATCCCTGTTATGCATTTTTGTTGGACACTAACTCCGTCCTTGAAAACAAAACAGTGGCCGCACACGTTCTCGGCCACTCAGACTTCTTCCGCAACAATGCTGCCTTCGCAATGACTTCGCGGGACATGGTCGATAGAATGGCCTCCAATGCCCAGCGTATCCACAGCTATGAACTGGAATATGGGCGCGACAGGGTAGAGAAACTGCTAGATGCCGGCATGGCGTTGCAACAGCATGTGGATGCATCGAGGACCGGAAAACAGTGGCGGACGAGAGCAGAACATGATGGGAAAGCGGCCTTATCTGGTGGTCCTGAAGCCACGCCGTCGCGCCGCCAAACCCCATATGACGATTTGTGGAACCTGGATGGTGGGGGGGACGGGAATGGCGGAACGGGTGCAGGGTCGGCCAGTTCGGCGGACAAGGGGAAGGCGGATACGAAATCTTCGCGGCGGAAAATCCCGCCTTTCCCGGAACGGGATGTGATGTGGTTTCTGATTCACCACAGCCCCATTTTGGAAGAGTGGGAGCGGGATGTTTTGTCTCTGCTGCGGGAGGAGATGCTGTATTTTTGGCCGCAGTTGGAGACAAAGATCATGAACGAAGGTTGGGCTTCGTTATGGCACCTGCGCATCATGCGGGAGCTGGATCTGCCTGAGACAGATGCCGTAGACTTTGCCAAAATGCACTCAGGGGTCGTGATGCCGTCGCGGACTTCCATCAACCCGTACCATATTGGTCTGGCTATCTGGCAGGACATCGAGAAGCGGTGGGATAAACCTTCGAAAGAAGAGCGAGAACGGTTTGGGCGAGAACCTGGGCAGGGTAGAAATAAGATATTTGAGGTAAGGGAAATGGAGAACGACGTGTCATTTCTGCGCAACTACCTGACGAAGGAATTGGTGGAGGAGCTGGACCTCTACCTGTACGAAAAGGTCGGGAATGAGTGGCGTATCGTGGAGAAGGATTGGGAAAAAATTCGCGATCAAATTTGTGCATCACGCACTAACGGCGGCATCCCGTTGGTTGCCGTGAATGACGGCGACTACAACCAGAACGGCGAGCTCTACTTGAAGCATGCTTATGAAGGTGTGGAGCTAGATATCAAATATATGGAGCACACGATGCCATATTTGCACCAGTTGTGGGGCCGCAACTGTCACTTGCAGTCGGTTGTGGAGAACCGCGATGTCGTGTTTACGTATGATGGGAAGAAAATGATGCGGAAATTTATGTGAATCTGAGGGCGGACAACAGTTGGTAACCAGACAAGAAAGTTGGTAACCGCTTGATCCCAAGGTGCAATTCTGTGCCCTGGGGTTCTTTTGTATAAGACAACTTAATGTCATACAGTATCTCCCAAAAAAAGATCGGAGGTTCCGTATGGCTATGGATATTTATTCATTTATACCATAAAATAGTAACATCCTTAACGGGTAGGGTAATTCGACAAGTCGTTCATCTTTCCCGTATGCAGTGTGTAATGTGGTGAATGAGGAGGGATTTTATTGAAACGACCAATCGGTGTAGTAATCATCAGCCTCTTTTATATCTTTGGAGCCGTCGTACTAATCTACACGTCCATTTTATAATCCCAACGCAGACCAGTTTGGGATAGCGGCGAGATTTGGGGTCCCAACTTTACCTGAACAACCAGTGAGGCTTATCGTAGCGGGGATCGCCCTTGTACTCGCTGCTGGATACTTTTCTCTGAAGAAGTGGGGCTTTTGGTCGATGGTTGGTTACTCAATTGTTTTTGGGATGATAAGTCTTCATTTAGCCTCAGTGCATCATCAACAGCCTTTTATCGGAAATGCAATCTGGTCGGCAATGGTACTCATCTACACGCTCATCAAGAGACGGTCGTTTCAAATTGGCAACACTGTATAGTTTAAATCAGCCTCGCCTTATGGCTCTTCGTTCTGTCGCTATGGGGGGTCTGATCCAGAGTAAGCCTCTCCCTGGTGCTTGAATAAACATTCATCGGTTAATTGCAGTGGGCTATTCACACCGCATGCATATACAGCGTAGATTGGTTCGTACTTATGGAGCACAGGGGCACGAAACTGCCGTAATATGCGGAGGGATAATTGATTTTGAAACCAAGATATTTTGTCTTGTCTATTTTTTGACTGCTATCTCTGATTGCTAACGCTATTTTCATCCCAAAATATCTTACTCTTCACAGAGCGTCCTATAACAGGCGATGGTACTACTGCTCAATTTGCAAAGTTGCTTAGTAGTCTTGGTAAAGACATCGTACTGAAGAAGAACATTCAGAGGGACACTCAAATCGTCAGCCGTATTGCCCACTTCAACTAATCAAGCAGAGTTTGATAAAGGAGTTGAGTCTATTTTGAAGGAGTATCCCCCTGTAAAATACGGTATGTATTGACGTTTCGTTGTATCGCATAGCGGAGAATGTATGGGGAGGATACTGTGTCGTCAAAGTCATTCAGTGTTAGGGTTATGGATATTGCGTTATGGAGTAGAAGAGCTGAGTGAATCGGGGAAGGCGGTTGTGGGCATGTCCATAGAGGTTATAGGGTCGTTTGTCACGGGTCTATCTTGATCTTCTTGGCATTTGTGGCGATTGCTTTGACTACCGAATGGATGTTTCATTGAGCCTTAAATAGGACGGATTTGCTGCTGTTCCATGAGTAAATATTCCACAAGTAGTTTTTTTTAGGATTCTGTAAGTGATGGGCAACAAAATCCAATAAAGCTTCTATTATTTAATATGCTCATAGAAAGAGAGTTTCCCCAAACATCTCCGTGAATTCAACTTTGAACCTTCTCATCATTTCACAAGAACTAAGACGAAAACTGAGGAATTCTGATTAAGTTGTAACAAAACCAAGGAAGTTTTCGACTAACAGGTTAAAGAGGGTCGGTGGTGATTGAAGAGCATGACGCACGAAGAACAGAAGAGAATGCTTCATGAACTATATGAGCGACATTATCGTGACGTTTATCGTTACGCACGATATTTATTAGGAAGTCA
The DNA here is from genome assembly GCF_016406125.1 of Alicyclobacillus sp. SO9. Taxonomy (NCBI): domain Bacteria; kingdom Bacillati; phylum Bacillota; class Bacilli; order Caryophanales; family Alicyclobacillaceae; genus Alicyclobacillus; species Alicyclobacillus sp. SO9. The sequence continues at coordinate 987,826 of NZ_CP066339.1, forward strand.
CGAAGAGGCTCTCGACGCCGTTCAAGAAACGTTTCTGCGTGCGTTTCGTGGAATTCATAGTTTCAAGCAAAAATCCACCATCAAAACATGGCTGTTATCCATTACACGTCATTACGCAATCGATTACCTCCGAAAACATGGTGTTAGCTCTAACAAACACTCCAGCTTGAGTGACCATTTTGTGATGGCAGACCCTACTCGATCATCGGATATGAAGATGGAAATCGAAAATGCACTCAAATGCCTCAAGCATGATTATCGTCAGGTCTTTATCCTTCGTAATGTAATGGATTTATCGGTACGAGATACCGCAGCTATCTTGAGGTGGTCTGAGAGCAAAGTAAGGACTACTCTGCATCGATCCAATATGCAAATGAGAGAGTTTCTTGGAGTCGATATGAAAGGTGGTGCGTCACATCGTGTCTGAAGATAAATTTCCAGTGAATTTGGATACTCTAACAGATGACATAAGCACCGCGGAAAAAGAAAAGATTTGGTCAGAACTAGAGAAACAAATCGATGAAACTCCCTCAACTAAAGGTATGTTGAGAAGTAAAATCAATCCTTCCCGAAGATATAAAACCTATGTAGGTCCATTGGGAGCGGGTCTAGTTGCTGCTGTACTCGTTGCGGTCGCAATCCCTGTTCTTCTGCGTCAAGCTGGTCATGTACAAACTAAAACCGTTACAGCTTCCAATCGACCTCCATCAGTCGGTGTCAGGCAAGTTGCAACGGAAGCTGTCGTATTTGACCAAGTGTCTTCGTTTCCTTGGAGAATAAAGGCGATTCATGGGGCTGAAGAGTTAACCACACAAGCAGTGCCCAGGTCATCCAAATCTTTGACTTCCAATTCTAATACATCGAGTCGCGCCAACCTGAATACTAAGGTTCAGTACAATGCCGCAGCAAAGAAACAGTGGCTGAATAATGGACAAAATTTGATCAACGACTTATTTATCAAAGGAACTCCAGCGTACAATCATGAAATGAAGACTCTTACCAGAGCTGTCCAAAACGCAAATGGCAGCAATCCCAGTATTGACGGAGGCGTGGCTTCCTTACATTGGTCATCGGTCAGCAAAAATATATTTAATGGAGTTGTCACTCTAAAGGGAGCCGGTGAGGATTGGGCAGTTTATGCACAATGGCAACAGAATAAAGATAAGTACGTCCCCGCTGGTCGTCCGACTAACAAGGTAAACTATACTGTTAAACTAAAAAATATTAACGGGAAATGGATGGTTCAAAGTTTAGGTTGGAAGTTTGCCAAGGGCAGTGGACCCTAAAAAATTTGATCCACAAGGTTCCGCCGGATAAGAAGTTTCAGTCTTACACTCTCAATCAAACATGAGGGAGGCAATAGGAGCGCGACCTACTTAAAAAGGGAATGGGGAGGTCTTTCCCCACTCCCTTGAGGCTGTGACGTTGGTAAGTATTAGTATCCGCCACCACCAGCGCAGGACGTAGTGCCACCCCAATAAGGAACAAGCAGTATGAACAACACGAAGATAATTAGAAACACAACAGCCCACTGGGTGTACCCGCCGAAGGCTCCGCCGTACATTCACATCCCTCCTCGTAAATCTGACTTGCTTTAACTTATGTAGTGGATAAAGGACAGGGTCGGGCGAATAGACATTACAGTAGCATATTTGAACGATATACCTGAGCCTTTCACAGCTAATGTAGACAAACATAAAGTGGCTGACTTAACGGGGGGATACAATGAACATTGTTATGCTCCATGATAGCTCGATATTGGGTAAACACATTTTTACTACATGGTTGCAAAAATACAGTCAAAGTATTGGAGCCCGTCTGGTGGACAACTGTTCACTTGACGAGCTAGAGAACTTCCACCCTGTACTTGTCATTTTAGTATCTGATGGGCCTTCTGAATTCGAGCAATTGGCATTGGAAACATGCAGGGATTTCAAATTTAATATCCTTACTGTGTTGGGGAGAGGAACGACGGTCCTAGTTGGTCCACTGGAACTTATAGATGTATATGGATGCTCGACCTGCTTGCAATTGCGGTGGGAAAATACTTTCGATCGTAGTCTTCTCAACTTGTTTCAGCAAGTCGGGGCTATCGTGGAACCCATGTCTCTGGAGATGTCTCCATCGGCTCTTCTAACCTTGGCAGACATCGTAACCTATGAGATACAGTTACTTATCTTGGAATCCTCGAACTCTGTAAAGGCCAAGACGAAGGGAAAAGTTGGTGTGTACGAAAACACGGAAGACATCGAGTGGGTGCCAGTCGTGCCAAGTCACGATTGCCCTCGATGCCGCTGTATTGCAAGAGACGATCCCGCTCTTGCCCGCATACAATTCGAATCTCACCGCATCAAAGACCTTGAAACGCTCCGAGTTGAAATTTTGGATTTCAAGCGTTTGGAAGATTTGTTCGTGCATAGAAAGGTCGGTTATATTTCAGCCGTCAATGCGTCTTGGTCTGGAGAGCGCTATGTCCAGGCCGATGCTCATATCTATACGCCTGCTGGGGATGAATTGACTGGGTATGGATTGGGTCTATCCATGACAGACGCGAAGCAATCTGCAGTACTTGAAGTGTTGGAGCGTAGCTGCGGGTTTCAGGCTGTAAGTCGACGTCCCGTCGTTTTCGGCAAGCAGTCGGAATTGGGCGACGTAGCAGTAAAGCCATCGCGGTTCGGATTGCACAGTCATGAGTTATTCCAGTCGCCTCACCATACACTTGAACCCTTTGATGAAGAACGGGAGTATTCATGGGTTTGGGCACATTCTACAAGATATAATCAGTCTATTCTCATACCGGAGCAGATTGCCTATTATGGACCAACTGCTGACGAGAAGCGGTTTATTGCGGAATCCTCTAATGGGTGCGCAATTGGAGGGACTGTGGAAGAAGCTGTCCTGCATGGCGTTTTCGAAGTTCTCGAGCGGGATGGATTTTTGAATATGTGGTACGGTAAGATACCTGTGCCTGAGCTCAGACTGGGTAATCATTGTCCTACTAAAACGTATGAAGCATTTCATTACTTAGTAGAGAATGGATTCGAAGTGCGACTGTTTAACATATCTCATGATCTTAACATTCCCGCAATTTGTGCTGTGGCGATCAACAGAGAGAACGACTATCCGAAAGTGGTTAGCGGATCGGCCTGTCATTTGAATCCCTATCAAGCTGTCTATGCGTCACTTCGCGAATTAACTGTCCAAGTGCTTAACCTTCAACACATGCCGGAAGAAAGACGTAGACAGGCAATTGCCATGTTCTTGGATCCGACAAAAATCAAGCATATTCCCGATCACGTTGCAGTAGCTGGTTTGCCCGAGGCTTACCCAAGCTGGGAATTTCTATTGGGGACGGAAAATCACAGTGAGTGTCTGTCAATTGAAGAGTCGTATACTGATGTAGCTCGACGATATCAGGTCGATTCATCAGACATTCGATTGGTCTTAGGTTCAGTACTTGACGATTTACATGGACGCGGATTTGATGTTATTGTAATGAATCAAACCAGTGTGGAATTATCCTACGGCGGACTATACGCCGTGAAAGCGTTAATACCTGGAATGACTCCTATCACATTTGGCTATGGTTTTCAAAGAGTTCAAGGGCTTTCCAGACTGTTCGAATTGCCTCATCGAATGGGATATTCCCCACGGGTGCTGAAAGAAAAAGACCTAAATCAGGATTGCCATCCGTTCTCTTGACACACCGCCATTGTTTGCAATTTCCTCGGAACCATTGTTCGATTTATTGTATCGGTCTAATAAAATCAAGCGAATGTCCCGAACGCCGGTGCCTTGGTGTTCGGGACATTCTGTGTTTTGTAGCGAAGTCAATGTGCCGTGGAATCAAAGTTCCAAGACTTTGTTTGATGTTAATAAACAGGGGTTGTGGTACAACTTGTAGTTGTCGTGTAGCCTGGTACAAGTAAGAAGAACAGTACAAAGATGATGAGAAATACAACTGCCCAACGTGTATAACCGCCAAATGTACCGTACATGTGTGTCTCCTCCTTGTATATTAAGAACAGCTGCTGAATTGGTTTACGTAAAACCATAATGTAGTTGCTCTATTAAATTTCTGTTCCTTGAAAACCTAATCAAATGTTGATAGACCTTTCTGTGACAAAGTGAGTGTTTACGACCTCGGGCTGATCTTGGGAAAATAGCCGTAGGTGTCTACCAAGGGAATGTTCCTATCCCTCCCGTTGCCCCTCATCTGAGGGTGTCTTCCGAGGAAAGATTGTTCCCCTGGCCCCATGGAATAGACCTACACGCTGACTGTTTCCCGGTCCGTCATCCCTCCTGCCAGCAGAAGGAGGCTCGTGCACCGATGACGTCTGGTGTATTCCAATAGCTCGCAAGGCTGTCGTTCATGGGTTTCCCAGGGTCATCCCGAGGTCGCAGGCATCTGCATCCCAACCTGAAGGAGGTGATTATATTGACTTCCTCCTTGTTTGTCGGAATTGATGTAGGCAGCCAAGAGAACGTGGTTTGCTGCTTAACACAGGACGATGAGAAACGACCTGTGAGTCGATTCACCGTTACCAACAATCGTCCTGGGATTTTAGAGTTTCAGGATCGTATCTCCAAGCTGGCAAAACAGAAACAGGCTGAAGAGATTCTCTTTGGTCTCGAACATACTGGATGCTACTCAACCCATGCCGCCATGTATCTGCAACGTCATTTGGACTTTGGTGTTCAGCGTAGGGTCTACGTCTTTAACCCCAGTCTTATCAGGGAGTTTAAGAAATCCCATTACCTGAGTGCCCCCAAGAACGATAGAGTAGATGCCTGGTTTATCGCAGCTAAGCTTCGGACAGGCCTTCTCCCGCATCCCTTTACCTGGAGCGAGCCGCTCATGGCGTTGCAGCGCTTGACGCGAGCCCGCTACCACCTGATGCAGGATCTGTCTAGAGAGAGCAACTTCCTCATGACGAACTTGTATCTCAAGTTCAGTGACTACAGCAGCACAGGTCCCTTTAAGAGAAACAAGCTCTCGGCAACTTCCATTGCTGTCATGGAGGAATTCGAATCCGTTGAGGAACTCTGTGAGATGCCCCTTGAGCGTCTCATTGAATTCCTTGTGGCACATGGCAAGAACCGATTCGAAAATCCTGAGGTCGTTGCTAAAGTGCTACAGAAGGCTGCTCGCTCCTCGTACCGGCTACCCCAGTCGATGTCGGACTCGGTCAATCTCGCAATGGCTTCTAGTATTCGCGTGATTCGAACGGTACAAGAGCAACTGAAGGCACTACGCAAAGGAATTGAGGACCACTTGGCGACGATCCCGCAAACCCTTGATTCCATTCCCGGTATCGGTCCCATTCTTGCTTCCGGCATTGTAGCTGAGCTGGATGTAAGCCAGTTTAAGAGCCACGCGGAAGCCGCTAAACACGCCGGGCTCGCTTGGACCGTTCACCAGTCCGGGAAATTCACAGCCAACCGAACTCGACTGATTCATTCTGGCAACCGCTACCTCAAGTACTACATGGTTGAAGCGGCAAACAGTGTCCGGGTGCACGACCCTGTTTTCGCCGAGTACTATGCCAAGAAGAGAGCGGAGCCAAAGGAATTTGCCGAGGGACGTACCCTTGCGCTTACAGCCCGGAAACTGATGCGAGTGGTCTTCTATCTGCTAAAGACCAACCGACTTTACACTCCGGAAGGAGGGGTCCGACAACGCGCATAAACTTACCGCGATCGACCTCTATCCACCAGTTCCTAGGTTTTTCACCATATTTTAAAAATCTAGGTAGGGTGGGCTTAGTTGAGTATTGCTAATTTTGGCACCACGTCCAACGTAGTAGCAATTCGACAAATATTATGTCACCTTAGGGCCTTGACATCGTACCGCTGCTCTTTCCTATACGGCATCGTACGTAATTGCTGCTGGACTTGTATCGGCATTTGTCCGTCAAACAAGTAGGGTTATTGCCCATGCTGGGGTATACAACGTGAAGTACGGTGGGATGAGTAAGTACGAAGAGTTCCTTTGGCGAGACGGTGAACTATTGCCTGAACCAATGGGAGAAGCTCGTAACATTCTTGAAAGATGGGAATCTGGAAGTCGAGAATAATCGTAGCGAGCGGTCTATGGAACCTTTCGTTTTTGGGAAGAAAGTCTTGGTTGTGTGATCAAAAAGGATTTCAGACGTCTAATTAACATACGAACAACAGAGAAGTTGAAGCACAGTGGCCTGGAATGACTTCCAACCGCTGTTAGCGGGTGCAATGGTGACTGGTGAGACGGATCTCACCTTTAAAAATGGACTAAAAAGTGTTAAACCATTAAAGATAACGTGGAAAGAGCACGGTGTTGTTCACCACGAAACCCCAGGCTTTCAAAAGTGGAATAGCGATGTAGTTGTTACCAAGAAGCAGGGGGTAACGCAGAGCGTTATGTTTACTTTAAAGTATAATCTAGGAAAATACATGTGGGGATATCAGACGACTCCGGGGAAAAAATCCTTTGAAATGGGGTTGCCGAACGAAGGAATGACGCATATCACCCAACCGATTGCAAAGATGACCCTTTTTGTTGGAGGGCAATCAGATACTGTCACTTGAAGCGTCAGAATTCGCCATCAACTTGACACGTAACGAGAAGGAGACCTGCATAGGTCTCCTTCTTTGGATAAAAAGTGTTGGAGGGGAAAGTGGCAGAGAACAGTTGTTTATTTTGTACAACTATTCAGTTGGGCACCCAGTCTTCTACTCTACTCACAGGTTCAATGAGACCATGATAGACTTGATAGGGTAAGGATGGTAAATGATGTCCGATTATGATTACTGAAAGGAGCAGTCATATGAATTTTAGTATGAAAGAGGCTATTGAGGTTCTTGAACGTACCCCAAAAACACTAGAATATTTTCTATCTGGTTTATCGGATGGATGGCTGCAATGCAATGAAGGGGAAGGGACGTGGAATGTTTCTCAAGTAATTGGGCACCTCATTGAGGCAGAGAAAAACAACTGGATTCCAAGATTAGAATTTATTCTTCAAGAAGGTGAAAATAAACCGTTTCCCCCATTTGATCGTTATTCTCACTTAAATGAAGGCTCTGACAGACCGATTGAACAAAAGTTTCTTGAATTTGAGACAATAAGAACACTAAACATAAGCAAACTTAAAGTTCTTATCGAACCTGAATTGCATCTTGAATTGACGGGCTATCACCCTGCATTCGGCATCGTGAAGTTAAGAGAATTACTTTCTACCTGGGTCGTACATGATTTAACGCATCTTGCACAAATCGTGCGGGTTATGGCAGAGAGATATAGATCCGACGTAGGATCGTGGAAAGAATATTTAAGTATATTGAAACGTAACGAGTGAATGACCAAGCACAAGAGGTGTCTCAAATGCCATACCGAGTTAGTATTCAAATGATCTAATGACGGGTTTTCTTGGAGAACCGCGATATCGTGTTTACGCACGATGGGAAGTTTTTATGAGTGACGATCAAGGAAATTGAAGGAGGTTTGTAACCACTCGGCCCGATTGGTAAAATCACGCGCCATGGGGTCTTTTGTTGAATCCAACTAGGTTAATGTGTGCCCCCAGAAGAGGAGGAGATTCGTGTATAGTTGCGGACCTCGTTGAGTTATTTTCGGAGACTAAAAGGTTGGGTACTTATCCGGGGAGGCCCTCGCTAAGAAAGGCTACTTGTAGAGGCTGGAACTTCACGAAATTTGCTAGCCTGCATTTTACATTTATAGAAGACGAACCAAAGTTACATTATCTGCAATTGATAAATCTTTTGTTCCAATGTATCTGCTTTATTACGGCAGATTAAGATATCAGGACGCTGGCAGACCAATGTTCGGATTTAGATAATCATATTTATTTAGCCTCCCTCAGTGTCACGACTGACTAAGGGAGCATTGTTTTTTAGGAATAAGCTTCCCATCACAACAATTGCGGCAACTAAAGCCCCATTAGAAACCCAGAGACGACGATAATTTGGTTTTTAATTTCTGAATGTTTTGTTCATTTCTGGACTACGTTGTGTTTAATGTCGCTCTTGTCCTGATGTGATTGCTTATCGGCCGACAGTTCGACTAGCAGTTTGGTGATTATGTTTTAAAGGGTATTTTTGTATAGGTCTGAAGTTATTTGAAGATGCATACAAATGTTTTCAGCCGTCACAAATAACAGGCGGTTGAATCTTCAGGCAGGCGAATTATTGTGAGCTAATGCAACGAGCCTGAACTCATGAAAAGGAGAAGTGAGAATTGGCCCAAATCAGAGAGTTGTTAGACCAGTCCCAAGAGCAACAAACACGTGAGCAATTAGACTTCCTGTTGACCGCGGCTAAGGCAAAGCTTGATACCTTCGTTACTGAAATCAATGACATCTATCGATTTCCAGAGAAGCAGGAAGGCATTCAGGTTGTAGGTAATCGCGCAGTTGCTTCGTACAAAGAGTACAGAGCAGACGTGAGCCAAGGTGTCGATAGTCAGATTTCAGAGCTAATCGACAAATTCTTTAGTGGTACTGAAGAAGGTATTAAAAATGGATTTGTCGATATCATCAAAGTGGGACTCCAAACTATTTTGGGGAATGAATCGGCTGGCGAGCAAGAACAGCATTTCTTCTGTATTGTACCCAATGGTCTTGTCATCACACGTATGGATGTGAAATGCTGGAGATACAACTATTCCAGCACGGGGATTATTGGAAAGGTGAAGAACGCTTTCTGCTTCTACACGTCGCTGGCCACGGTCAACCTCAAGTCTTTAACCCCAGAAGAAATCGTGTTTTTCTACCAACAACTCATTGGGCCGGATATTGACAAAATTAAAGAGTTTATTGAAAAACTCAAGGAGCTCTATGGCTTCTTAAAGGACAAATCGCCTGAGGAAGTTCACGCAATGCACTTGAAGCAGGTCCGGGGGCTAGGTCGTCTCAACTCTGATGAATAATAACAGAAATCATTACGTGAAATAGGGGTTTCAAGGCATGAAGGTGTGCGAGGTCGACTCGCTTTATAACTTTGCACCCGTAGAGATTCAGTGTGACGCGGACATACGAAAGGAGTTCCTGGATGTTAATCGTAATTACAAGAGACGAAGATGTTATGGAGTGGGCCTCTTCTCCTGAATCAGGTGCAGACGCTTGGGGCAGCATACGGCAATTGTCGGCTGGCACCCAGAGTGACGCGAATCGAGAGATGAGGCTTTTGCTATCTCAGGTCCAATCTGGAGAGCCACTGTGCATCACGGGCCATGGCAACGACACGGAAGTGGGTGACGAAGGCAGTCATCCTGCGGATTGGACGTGGACACATTCCCAATTGGCAGCCCTTCTTGCGGAATTAGGCGAGGATTATATAGCTCCCATCCTCATGGAGGTTTGCGCCGAGACAGTGACGGACTTTGCTGCCCATCTCGTCTTGTCACTTGAAAAGAGAAATGCTCTCGCCGGGGTCTGGGTATACGGCTACAATAAGAGTATTAGTATACGACATCCCTTCCCAAAACCCGTCTCACTCGACAAGAACCTTGAGCTCTATGCCAAACAAGTCCAATAGTTGAGAACGTCCAGAGTTCTAGCATAGAGGTCAGAGAGAATACGCTGTCGTGACGGAAACTTGCGATGCATATACAAGGTTTTGCGAACCCGCTACGGCGGGTTCTTTTAATTGGAGTCTAATTTGAAGTGACGGCTTTGGTTCGCTGGAGAGAGATTTATGGACATTCGATATCAAATAAGACTGACGTCTGTGCATTAATTTTGTTGACTTATTGCAACCCTATTGGGATGCAGTAGCAGTACCACAGAATTGACATCTATTTACCCTAACGATTCTGATTTAAATACTGCTATCAATTTGCCAAGTTAATACTAAAGGAAATTGTGAGGTTTCCCCGCACCATAATTGAAGGGAATTTATTTGTAAGAAAACTTTACCCGTACAGTCGATGTTGAATTCCCATATCCGTAAGTAATTTTATACCAACTACTAGAGTGAACTCTAAACTGGTAATAGGGATATATACTATTTGTATTCACCGATACATGCTGATTTGACGCCCCCACAACTCTGACTTCCATGAAATTCGCAGGAACTTGTATTCCAACATTTATCAGATCACTTGAGTGACTACTTTTCGTAGCCCAAGTTGTGAAATGAATGATAAGACTATTATTATTACCAAGTAATAGCCAGTATTGCTTAGGATTCTCCTTAGATAAAGTTTTTATAAAACCAAATTTGGTAACGTCATTGCTGTTTTTCCCCTCTTTAAACCGGCCATCATTAGATGACAGATCTACATCACTGAGGCGTTGTTTGCTAATTTTAAATGGGTAATTGCCTCCATGAAGTGATTTCGTAGAGACGCAAATTGAATAGCTATTGGTCGGTATATCGATTAAAGAGGACAACTTGGGAAGCTTCCCTGATTTTTGAGAACTATCCTGTGTTACAGAATTGGAGTATCTGGAATAGAGAGTGCCTTTGCGGTGTATTTGTGTTGTATTCCCGCATCCAACTAATACTGAGCAAATGGTTATCGCGGTACTGCTTAATAATAAAGTACGTTTTGTATGCAATTAAATCTCCCCTTGGTACGTACTTTTTACATGACGAAATATAAGGACTTGGTGTTACATGCAGAGGATAAATAAACCTTCTTATCGTTCATAGAAAGGTGGATGTCGGGAGAAACCGAAGGTCTGGATGTGGAATCGAACGATATGAGTTGGACGCTGTGTTTACGCGTGTAATTAGATGGAGATTCATTCGTCTAGACCATTGAGGTGAAATGATGGACGTAGATGAAATCGAAGAGTGGTTTCGGTGTTATGCCGATGACGTAAAGACGTTTCTCGTTTATTACCTTCGGCGGACGGATGTTGATGACTTGGTACAGGAAACATTTATTCGAGCTATGGGAGGACAAGTACAATTTCGGCGGCAAGCTAATCCAAAGACATGGTTACTTGCCATTGCTCGAAATCTTGCTGTGGATTTTGTTCGTACCCAGCAGTTCTCCCGTTACATCCGATATTCAGCAGGTAGATCTGATGTCTACGCAGCCATTGCCAGAGGATATTGCTTTGCTTCACGACCAAGTATCGGAGGTCATGCAGGCACTGATGGAAATCCCTAAGCAAAAACGAGAGATTATCCTCTTGCGAACGCTGATGGGGTTATCTGTTTCAGAGACAGCCTATCTTCTCGGCTGGACAAGAAACACATGCTGTTGAATTTGGCACAGACGTTCGATAAACAATTTTTAAAGGCAATTGGCAAATGAAAGTGGAGAAACACTACGATACGTAGTCAGGGGCGTTAAAATGAAATGAATCTCTATAATTGTCGGTTTTGTAGTTATAGCGATTGTACTTGTTTTCGGGATCTCGTCGTATTACATCAGTTGGGGACCCAATGCGGTTAGTCTCGTATCAACTTCTGTTCTAAAAGTCGAAGCTAAACAACACTCTAAGAATGTTACGCAGCAGTGGATTGTCGCCAGTGTTCAAGAGAGTCTGCATCCGTACTTAAAAATCTTTGTAAAAGACCCCAAAGTGTGGAACTTGATTCAGGTAGGAAGGAAGTATTATGCCAGTTTCGACAAACACAGAGACGGTAGATGGACTTTGGGTCAGATATCTAGGCTAGGAGATTCAAATTTTATAAGGTGACTCGGGCAGCAATTGAGATTCTATTGCGCACATAGGTACGTCTGTCTGAGATGGGATTTACCAGGCTACTAAGTACATAATTATGCAGAGCGCTGATACGGGGTTTCCGGTACTCTCGGGCTTATGCAATAGCCTCTCTTTCGAGAATTCAAGTAGAAAGAGGATAGCTTTGAAAGACAATAAGACGTATGAAGTGGTTTGAGACATTCGATTGGCGCTAATAAATACGCCCCGATATCTACTGCAACAATCGAGAAACGACGTACATCCCTTCAGAGTTCTCACTACAAATATGTTGAAAAATTCCTAAAAGCGGAATATCTTTGGATTCCGACTGCATATGTTTGGAATTGTTTCACAAATCATTCACTTTGGAGGGGAATTAATGATTCGAAAGACACTTGTTCAGGCTGCGATGACGACTGCTGTAGCTGGGGCCCTATGTATTCCTGTCACCACGTTTGCGGCAACAGAGGGAACCCATTACACTCATCCGGGCGTCGTCATTAAAAACACACCAATGAGGCGTGTACCCACCAACATTCGAACCCCAAACCTCGCAAGAAGGGTCCATAATCTTGGTTGGGCAGCATCCAACTGGTCAGGCTACGCAATTTCCGGGAGCACCTACAATGACATCACCGGTAATTGGACGGTTCCTACAGTCAAGAGATCCAGCGGTAACACGTACTCGTCATCCTGGATTGGCATCGATGGTTTCAACAACAGCAACTTGATACAAACAGGGACTGAACAGGATTATGTCAATGGTCATGCTCAATACGACGCATGGTGGGAGATTTTGCCGGCGGCGGAGACGGTTATTCCAACAATGGCTGTCAGCCCTGGCGACCACATGAGTGCGCATATTCACAATAACGGGAATGGGACTTGGACCATAACCCTAAAAGACTTGACCCAAGGTGAATCGTTTAGCACAACACAATCGTATTCAGGACCTGGTTCCTCCGCAGAATGGATTCAGGAGGCACCACAAATCAATGGCTCCATCGCGACCTTGGCCAACTACGGTGCCACAACATTCGATCCTGGCACGGTGAACGGTGGAAACCCCAGGCTCACTTCCTCCGATGGAGGCTATATGATTCAAAACGGTTCAGTGGTGTCGGATCCGTCTAACCCGGATTCCGACACGGATGGATTTAATGTCATCTTTGGATCAACGCAGCCAAGTGCTCCCCTATCTTAATTTGTATCAAGGTTCTATTTGAGACAGTAAAACTCCCCTGCGCAATACCGCGCAGGGGAGAATGGTAAGAGCTACAGCATGTGTCACTCTTGTGACTTTTATCGCAGATAAATCTTCTATTGTAAAAACCAAACAAATCTGTTTTGACAATCTGTAGTATTGCTTTCAGTATGTCAATGAAATTATTAAATATGTAAAGGGCATACCAACGGAAACGTTGGGGCGCAAAGCTGAGGGTCTACGGAATGGAAACCAATGGGAAACCCATTCTATGACAGTCTGGCCGCGATTGTAATGGGAGCGCCCTGCCTGGGGGTGCTTTTTTATTGCCGCTGTGTCGAGAATGGCGGGGAAAAAACTCCAGATGGAAACGACGTTTAAATAGAGATGAGGAGAAGGTTTATGACACTGACGCTTCGCAAAAAAATCATTGGCAGCTTCTTAATCGTAGCTATATTAAGTGGAATCATAGGCGTTATCTCTGTTTACTACAACCACAAGTTAGATGGATCATACTCAAACATTACAAATCGCGCTTCTGTCATATTGAACAATGCTACCAGAATGGAATACCTGTCTGAGCATGAAGTCAGTTTACTTAGAGAACACTTTGCAACGAATGCCCCCGATGATCAAAAGGGGATTCATAGCACCGCGCAACAATTAAGCCAGTTAGTAAAGAAAACGTTGCTCCTGAATCCAACGAAAACGAGTGTCACAAAACTAAATAAACTGGCAACAATGAACCAGAAATTTGTTGCTGAGTCGGACAACGTCTTTCAAATGTCCAACTCAAAATCTGCATTACAATATACGATAAAAAACAACCTATTCGAATACGGTGTAAACATGCGAAATGTTGCAGCCAGTGTAGCAAAAACCACTCAAGCGAACTTGAGCCATGCCAAATTGGTAAACCATCAGATATCCCGGAAAACGAATATTGTCGTTATATCTCTTACTATAGTTTTGTTTCTGATAGCTATTGCAGCCGGTGTGATTACGTCCACATTAATTACAACGCCGTTGCTCGCATTAATGAGAGAAACTGAAATAATGGCTGCAGGCGATTTGACACGTGATGATGTGATGATTAAGTCCAAGGATGAAGTGGGCTCTTTAGCACAAGCATTTAATAGAATGAAAAACAATTTAAGATCCATCATACAGAGCGTAAGTGAGTCCTCACAGCAGGTAGCTGCATCCGCGGAAGAACTTTCGGCAAGCTCTGATGAAACCAGTAAAGCAACAGAGCAGATCGCCGCTACCATCCAACAAGCTGCCGACGGTACTCAAAAACAGTCGCTGAACCTTGAAGAGGGAAAGCAATCTATTCTAGAAATGACGAACGGGATTCAGCACATTGCTGAAAACACGAACAATGTAGCCATATCAGCCGAGGATGCGAACCGCAAGTCTGTGACCGGAAATGAAGCCATTCAAACCGCTGTACAACAAATGAGCTCGATTCAAAATACCGTAACAGATTTGTCCAGCGTGGTGCAGCAGTTAGGTTCGAAATCTCAGGTAATTGGTGAAATAACTGATGCCATTACCAGTATTGCCAGTCAAACTAATTTATTAGCGTTAAATGCTGCTATTGAAGCTGCTAGAGCAGGAGAAAGCGGTCGAGGATTTGCCGTAGTAGCAGATGAAGTAAGAAAATTAGCTGAAGAATCATCTAAATCTGCAGAACAAATTGCGGCATTGATTAGGCAAATCCAAGATGGAACGAGTCAAGCGGTGTCCGTCACCGCAGCAACAGCTAGCCAGGTATCCCATGGTCTTAAGGCTGTCAATCAAGCAGGAGTATCATTCGAGGATATTGGATTCGCAGTGAGCTCAGTGAGTGAGCAAATTCAGAATGTATCGGCCGCAACCCAACAACTTTCCGCTGGGGCCGTTCAACTCAATGATGCTGTTTCGGAGATTGCTCAAATATCCGAGGTAACTGCTTCCGGTATGCAGACAGCGTCTGCGTCTACTGAAGAACAACTCGCCGCTGCTGAAGAGATTGGTGCTTCCGCATCTTCGCTTAGAGATATGGCAGAGCAGCTACAAGAATTGATTGGGCAATTTCGTATTTGAGAACGTATTAGAGAACGTATTAGAGAACGTATTAGAGAACGTATTAGAGAACTATCCACTCAGAATTAGTGGGTTAACTTTAGATATGAGGTCCGAAGCCATGCCAAACGGACACATCCTCCGGTCAAAATGAAAACCGGCTGCCTTGCGTTACAGCCGGTTGATTCTGGTTTGTTGCGGCATTGTTGTTACTTGGCTCCTTAGCGTTTGCCGACCTTTAGGTCTCATTGGGCTACAACCGGGATCCACATTTCACCAACGACAAGGTCATCCTGTCGTCCCGTCACAACGATTGTGTTTGGGCCACCCACATAGGCGTAGTTTTTGATTTCTGCCAAGGCTTGACCAAAGGCAATACCGGAAAGCGTATTATTTAATTCAGCAGCTGTCTCTGATTCTCCTTTAACAACTAGGTATTGCCCTTGTGGAAATTGAATAATTCTTGCGCCTTCTGGTGCAGATGACGTTGTCATGACACCAGCGTAATGCATCATCTTGCCATTCACCGCTTCATTGACAGCAAAAATGTAATCATTTGAGGCAATGGCTCTTAAACTCTCCAGTGTGCCATCTTGATCTGCGGCCTGCCAAAAATCCGCTTTTTCCTTGTTTAAACCAGCAAAGTCTGTGTAGTGACTCTTTAGCTCAGTTCCCAGTCCTACAACGGTGAAGCTGTCTTTTTCCTCTAAGGCATAATTGGCCATCGTTACAATCGTCCTTTCCGTTTGTATATCAAATGTCTTGTCTTCTTCATTTGATGGGTATAGGATAACCTTAAATTATGTCAGAAAACGATACTGTTTAGGAGTTCTGATGAAAAAAGTCGAACGTATCAATACCATCATGCGGTACATCAATAACCGGGCCCGCTTTACAATTTCTGAAATCATGCGGGAGTTTGACATCTCTCGCTCGACAGCCATACGAGATATCAAAGAGATTGAGGCCATGGGAATGCCGCTTATCGCCGAAGTTGGGAGGGATGGGGGTTATCTTGTCATGTGCAATTCCGTCCTCCCAGATGTTCGCTTTACCAACGATGAGATGAAAGCTCTTTTTATTGCGTTCATGGCTACAAGAAATCAACAACTTCCTTATCTGAAGAGTCGACAGTCTTTAGCCGAAAAGCTGCTCGGCCTAATTTCAGAAAACCAGCAGGATGAGCTTGTTTTGTTAAATGAGATCTTGGTCTTTGAAGGGACCAACCCGCATGACCCGGATTTGCTTGAACTCTCAGACCTTCCCCATCCCATACTAGAGAAGTTAATCCAAGCCCTGCTTTGGGACCGGCGCTTACTGATTAGCATCCAAGAAGGGAAGCTGACAAAATCCTATTCAATTTATGTATTGCATCTTTTTCGTGAAAAGAGTCTGTGGCTGATTGAAGGTTTCGATATAGCGGCTGCAAAAAAGGAACTTTTTTACGTCGATCACCTCACAAGTGTCGAACCCTATCCGACGAAGAGGCCGTTGAGCAAGAAAGAGATTTTAGAAGAACTCAGTCGCCAAAAAGATGTCATTAACCTCGTTATTGACCTTGGTCCAAAGGCCATTGCTCAGTTCAAAAAATACCATCCGTTAACTGCGTCTCTCTCCTACACGAATCCTTATCAAACAACGGCGGTTCTAAAGACTTTCGTGAATGTTCAGAATCCCGAAGAATTAGAAGAAATAATAAGTTGGTTACTCTTTTTAGGTCAGGATGTCAAGGTCAGAACGATACCTGAAGAGGTCATTCAAGGACTGGAAGAGAGAGTGTATTTATGACTAGGTTGCAGTGCTCTGGAAGCGGCACGCGTGCTAGTAATACAAGTGTGTAAAGACACCAATCGACTTTAAGTCTTTTGGGATTAAGTTATGAATTGAGCTATATACGATATCTACCTTGTCATGAGGTATAGCACCATCGACAGTGTTTTTTGATAGGACTGTATATATTTCTTGAACAAGTTTCTTTGCTTGGTTTGGCGTAATAGTTACAACTGTTTTATCATTGGTTCCTACTAGAAACTTCATATTATTTCCAACTAGAGCCATAGCTACATATGAGACAAAAGAAGCGTCTTGCTGAATGAGTTGGGCATTTTTCTGGTTATGAGCCGCGGCCTGTAGATAAAGGTTTTCTAACCCGTTAGCTGCATAGCTCATATTCACAGAAGCACGTTGATAACCAGGAAAACGGAACCCGCCTCCATCTGCAAGATATACATGAGATATGAGATGATTATATAGACTATGCGTGTACTGATGTTGTCGATTGATTCTCTTTAGAAAAACAGTGTTTAGAATGAGAGAAGTGACGAATCCAATAGATAGAATTAGGAAAACAGTATTAGCTAAGCGTTTGCGAAGGATGGGCCATCTTCCTCTCTAAAAGGTTAGCTCTACTCTATTCATATTGCGATAAGGGCTGCAATTGCAAACGGGATCGATCGTGTTAGCAGGGAGGCTAACACAGGTCTCGCTTTTCTTCAAACGTAACACTACCTGTCAAGAGTACGCTCAAAATTCTCGTCTCTGGCCGTCACCTGACTTACATACATCATTCGATGATGGTCGAGTGCTCCGTCAATTAGAATGGATGTGGGACAGGAGAAAGGATTTGGAGGCGATTAAACAAAATGACACGTGGTATCGATGAACTCACGGAAACTCGGATTATCTCTCCGAAAATACTGTACTTTGGAACACCGGTAGTGCTGCTAACAACGCTGAATGAGGACGGTTCAAGCAACATTACACCTATGTCGTCAGCATGGGCCTTGGGCAACTCTATTGTTCTTGGACTTGGTGCAGGCGGACATGGCTTTGCAAATTTGCGCAGGCATGGGGAATGTGTTGTTAATGTCCCCAGCCCAGAATCATGGAAGAAAGTAGAATCGCTCGCGCCGTTGACCGGTGCCAATCCGGTTCCTGAACACAAGCGAAAGGTATTCCGATACGAGAAAAACAAATTTAGCGTGTCTGGTCTTACAGTAGTTCAATCTCACCGAGTGCTACCTAGTCGGATTGATGAATGTCCGTTGCAAATTGAGGCAAAGGTTAGAGATATTCGTCTGACAGGAGAAGCTGCACGCTTTGGTATTATTGAAGTGGAAGCGCTGACTGTGCACGCACACGAAGACATTGTACTGGACGACTCTCACATCAATACCGCAGCTTGGAGCCCGCTCATTTATAACTTTCGCCATTATTTTGGGCTTGGCGAAGAACTTGGAAAAACGTTCCGAGCAGAAGCATAGGTCGTTGTTTGAATACGAGGAGGAAAGTAATGAAAGAGATTGCACATACGCCAAAACCACCGTATTTTGCCGTAATCTTTACATCGAAACGAACAGATTTTGAGGATGAATACGCCGATGTGGCGGAGGAGATGTTTCGGCTGGCTTCCATTCAACCAGGATTCCTAGGTGTGGAGAGCGCTGACGACGGGTTAGGAATAACGGTATCGTATTGGGCGTCTCTTGAGGCAATTCAAGCGTGGAAACGAAATGAGCGACACATGATGGCCCAAGATAGAGGAAGGGCTGATTGGTATCGCGAATACAAAACAAGGGTGTGCAAAGTCGAAAGAGACTATGAGTATGAGGCTGATTGAATGCTTACATTGAGATGACTGTGTGAGTTTGGGTAAGTAACGTGCCAAATTTAGGCTGGGTCTTGGTTCAAGGAGAGATGTAGATGGTTCCTAAATTGTATGCGGCTTGGCTTACAGTCATTTCTAGTTCCGTGCTCAGCGGTTGCTCGATGATATCAAACCATCAGCCGCGACAGAGCAACTATGCAGTATCGTTTTCAATCGACAATACCGCGCCGTTCCTTCGTGGAGTGAAGGGGGAATATCAGACTCAGTTCGACGTGAATGTATCCAATTGGAGTCAAAATTATGATAAGAAGAGTTGTGAGGTATTCCTCATTGTAACAGACAAAAATCATGTTCCAGTTACTGATTTGGAAACGAATAGCCCTAATCAGTTCTCATACGGTGGCTGGTTCAATCGCAATGCGGAAAATCCTGTTTTGGAATCTTTGGGACTACAGCCATTTCCGACTCATGCAACCGTAAACAACTGGTTCAACGTGGGAAACACCTCGCAAGCTGCCTCAAAATTCATCGCACGCACGAATCAACCAGTCCCGCGTAAGGATTGGCGGTTCGTTATCATGGGATTACGCGGCAATCGCCGTGGAGGAAAAGTTTTGTGGACGAAAGTTGTGCCACCTTCCAACGTGGCTATTCCAAGATAGCTGGTATCAGCAGGTTGAGTGGCCCGATTAGCCTGCTGTCATTGGTTAAGTCGAGGTGGAGCATAATAATACAAATGTTTTCTTTATTAATCAGCTACCGTTATAGTTAAAAAAGACCGACTAGTCGGTTTTGATTGTGCCATAGAGACTTTCGCCGTAATGGACATCGCAGCGGGTCGATGGAGCAATTCAGTGGACTTGTGCCCAAAGTTGTGAGTGGCGGAAGCTTAACGAGAGGAGAGGGACACGTGCAGATTACGAGAATGAGTGAGTGTTCGTTGAACACTGCACTGGAAGTATGGAACATGGGGTTCAAGGGGTACTTTGTGAATGTGACCATGACGCTTACTCAGTTCGTTAAAAGGGTAGCAAATGATGGATTATCTCCTGAACATTCGCTGATTGCATGGGTCGATGGAAAACCCATAGGATGCATCTTCACCGGAGTTCGAGACATTTCTGGTAAACGAATTGCCTGGAACGGAGGAACAGCTGTCGTTCCTGAGCATCGAGGACAGGGTGTTGGACAGCGTATGATGCAAGCGTGTCTGGACGTATATCGTGAACTTGACGTTGACGTTGCCTATTTGGAAGCGCTCGTTCAAAATGCCCCAGCAATCAGGTTATATCAGCAGTCTGGATATAAGATTGTCAATACCGTAGCTCTTCTAGTTCGCAATGGGCCATTATCCGCTCGGGCTTTTGAAGGTGAAACTGGGTCGTGGAGAACGGTGAAATCCGGATTACCGCATGAAGTCATGTCATTACCTTTTTATCAACCATTTAGTACTTGGCAGACGCAGTGGCAAAGTCTAGCTGGGGGTGAGTCTTTAATCCTTTATGACAATGAGGCGACGCCCATAGCTTATGCCTTATACAAACGTACACCAGACGAAAGCGGCATAACGAAGTCAATTGTCTTATACCAATGTGAAACAATTCCTAGCTTGCAAAACAAAACAAGTGCTCTTAGGCGGTTGTTGCACGATGTGTATGTCCAGCACGAATTAGACTGCATGCGAATGGCAGTAAACATTCCAGTCTCGAACCGCGAAGTCATTGGGATACTCGAGGGAGAAGGATTTACGATATCAGAGCAGCAGGTAAGTATGATGCGTCAGATGAAGAGGTGATGGAACTTGGCACCAAAGGTCACAAAAGAGTACCGTGATGAGCGAAGGTCGGAACTGCTTAAAAGTGCACTGCAATGTTTCTCGGACAATAGTTATGCGAACACTACTATAGATGACATTGTTCGCTTGACAGGCGTATCGAAAGGTATGTTTTACACGTATTTTTCAAGCAAAGAGGAAGTATTTCTTGCTCTCGTTATGGAGCGAACTGAACGTTTTCTCGAGCAAATTGAATCAGTATTTTCTGCAATGCCCAATGCTTGGGATAGACTTCGATATTTATTGGAAGTGTATCGTGAACCGTTGCGTTATGACCAACGTCAATGGATCTCTGTCTTTCTTGAGTTCTTTTTGTCCACTTCCCGTAATGAATCTAGAATGGATTTTATGCAACGAAGATACAATCGGTTGATCAAGCTTTTAGAAAACACAGTAAATGAAGGGAAGGCTACTGGGGAATTCCGTCACGATGTCGATTCAACAGCAGTTTCTACATTGTACTGGGCCTTATGTGACGGGCTGCACTTGCACCGTTCGCAACTGACGCAATTGGAGGACAATGATGAAGTCTACCGTACAGCCATTGACATGATGCATAGGTTTGTAACAAACGCCCCAATGAGTTGAAATACTTATTCTCTGTGTTTAGAGGGCCATTAAGTGGGGGATATGACCACAGTCAATTTTTCGTTGACTGTGGTCATTTTTATTCATTAGGGCGGCTGAATAAGTCAAGCAGCGGACCTATCCTAAGATGAGTTTGATTCCTGAGGACATATATCAGAGAAGACAAAGTACAATTTATGCGGAAAGTCACACGAATGACGAAATTGTGGTTCGTAACTGTGATTCAGATCACAGTCACACATACGCTAGAGGCGCAAAATATGTAAAATCCAGTAGAATTCTTTGGGGCGTTTGGCCAACTGGATGCAGGTATCTTTGCAGTGAGTTGAAAATCCTATGTGGATTATTCTTTCTCGTAAAGGGGAGTTACAAATGACTCAAGAAAAATTGTCAGACTTAATTAGTCCTGAAGCTGTGATTAATTTTGAAACTGGTGCGATAAAAGCCAGCACTTTGGATTCCATTATCAAACTTCTGCCATTTGAAATGGGCTTTTGCGATGCTAACGATATTTTTCGCTGGTATTCCGACAATCCCAACCGTGTCCATAGTCGCCGAAAAGAAGCGATTGGCCGGCCCGTGCTTGAGCTTCATCCAAGAGTGGCCAATTACGTTGAAAAATTGTTAAATGATTTTCGCTCAGGAAAACGCGATGAATGGGAATTTTGGTTCCCAAAACGTTCTGGAGAATCTGGTCAAATCTATCAAAAGTTCATGGCTGTTCGCGATGAAAACGGGAAATACCTTGGTTGTATGGATGTGACCGTCAATATCAATCTCTTTCAAGGAAAAGACGGAAAACACACTCCTGAGACGATTGAGGAATTTAAAGCTGTTGAAATGGAATGGTAAACAATCCGGATTAACCTATAAACGACTTCTTCGACTGATATCATCTGACTAAGTAAAACTTGACCCCTGACTCCATCGTGTGGGTGATGATACGCGCTTGTACCCGTTGGCACTTGCGGCCAACGGGTGTTCTGCGTTTGAATATCAATTCATATGGGTCATCGGAAAGCTCCGGCGTTATCCTTCACCCACTGGGAATACGTACGTGCTGGCTTGCCGGTGATTCTTTCGACTGTGTCTAACACAGGTTGAGGCTTAATTCTAGTTCCTTGCATCAGCTTAAAGAGAGCATCCACAATTTCTTCAGGAGCGTGTTGTGTCATATACTGTCTGGCAACTTCCTCAGGAATACTTTGGAAAGCGACTTTTTTACCAAGGACATCCCCGATGATATGAGCCTGGTCCTCCGGATTGAGTGCTTCCGGCCCTGTTAACGTATAGATTTCATTGTCATGCCCTGCAGAGGAAAGAGCCTTGACGGCAACAGAAGCAATATCCTTTGGATCGATGGGAACTGACAATACATCGCCAAATGGGGCCCGAACCATGCCCTCCGTACGAACAGATTCTGCCCACTGCAGCGAATTCGACATGAACGCATCGGGTCTTAGGAACGTCCAAGTAACTCCAGACTGCCTAATCAATTCTTCGACTTCTGCATGCATCCGCCCAATACCGTTCTCAATTGCAGACTCGATGGCACCGGAAGAAAGGAATACAATATGTTCTACTCCTAGTTCTTTCGCAAGTTTCGGAACCTCTTCGCCGCCTGAAATGTATATCAAGAATACTTTATTGACCCCAGTTAACGCTGGTTTCACCGTCTCCATATCTGCGAGGTCTCCGGTCACAACTTCCACACTGTCGGGAAATTGAACCTTTTCTGGATTGCGGCTCAACACTCGAACCCGTTGCCCCATACTATGCAATTGCTCAACGACCTCACGACCCACGTTACCTGTAGCTCCAGTGACTAGAATCATTTTCACAACCTCCGTCCACGGATTTGAATGTAAGTGATTGCTTGCATACTATAAGTTAGTGGTTTAGTATTGAGATGTCAATATGTTCTTGCCTTGTGGAGACAGCTCTCCGGCAGGGAACTGAAGAAGCGATTGCTATCGCTTATTGAGCGTACTGATAACCGGTAAAACATGTTTGAGGTGAAGACAAATGGCAGTTAAATCAAACACTAGAGAGCGCATTATTCAGGCGGCTTTAGCCGCTTTCTCCCAAAATGGATATGAAGGGAGTTCGACGCGAGAGATTGCGAAGAGGGCTGATGTAAACGAAATCACCCTGTTCCGCCATTTTCAAAACAAAGAAAACTTGTTTCGTGAAGTACTGCATTTTCATGCTCCAACCTCACTACTGACCGATGAACTGGATGAGAAATTGACAGACAATCTGTCTGACAGCTTGACCTACCTGGCACAAATTTATTTGGAACATGAGTATAAAAATCTTGATTACATCAGAATCGGAATCATGGAAGTCCCTCGGAATCCAACCTACGCAAACATTGTACGCATGATTCCAATGCGTTTGGAGGAACACCTGAAAAAGTATCTAACGGATTTGTCAGAGCGGGGCTTGATACGGTCTGCTAATTATAAGTTGTTGGCTAGAATGTTCTATGCTCAATTATTCCAACACGTGTCCATGATTTGTAGCTTTGGAGACGATGACAGCTCACTGAAGCAGGAATCAGATGAATTGGTTGAAACAATTGTGTTCATGTTTACGAGCATTCTGAGCGATTCAGAAAGCAAATAAAACGTGTATAAAAAGTTAGGAGATTAGAATGGTGAATAGTCATCAAAAGGAATCAAATTCCCACAAGTGGTGGGCTTTAGTCGCAATTTGTTTTGGTTTATTTATGGCGCTCATTGATGTCACCGTCGTCAATGTGGCTCTGCCGACGATTGCGAAGGATTTGAACGCTGCTTTAGGCAGTTTGCAGTGGGTCATCAGTGCTTATGCCATTGCTCTTGCCGTATTTATTATTACGTCCTCAAGATTGGGTGACATATTTGGCAGAAAGCGATTTTTTATCATTGGTATGTCGGTGTTTACAATAGGTTCTCTCTTATGCGCTTTGTCCGGGGATTTCACCATTGGGAGCTTAAGCCACGTTGACATACTTAACATTTCCCGTGTCATACAAGGGTTGGGCAGTTCAGCGATGATGCCCCTTTCGCTCGCTCTTATTTCCTCCACCTTTGAAGCCAAAGAACGGGGTATGGCATTCGGAATTTGGGGCGGGGTCAGCGGGCTGGCCACAGCCATTGGGCCTGTTCTTGGCGGAATATTGGTCACCAAAGTCAATTGGCAGTCAATTTTTCTTATCAATATTCCGATTGGCATCATCGGTATTCTCATGGCCATGTGGGCGCTGAAGGAAGCGCGCGATAATCATGCACCGCGATCAATCGATGTATTTGGGCTGGTCACCGTCACGGCCTTTATGTTCTGTTTGGTTTTGGCTCTCATTCAAGGGAATGACAAAGGCTGGACCTCGACTTATATTATCACCTTGTTTGTTATTGCCGCGGTCAGTCTGATTGTTTTCATTATTGGTGAACTTCGCATGAAATTTCCAATGGTGGACCCGCGGATTTTTAAGAACGCCAGCTACACGGGTTCTGCCATCAGTGCGTTTACGTTAAGTGCCGGACTCTACTCCCTATTGTTTTATCTCGCACTGTATTTACAAAATTTTCTCGGTTTCAATGCGTTGCAAGCGGGACTTCGCTTTCTCCCTTTAAGTGCCCTCGTTCTGTTAACCGCTCCGCTAGCGGGGCGCATGACCGACCGTGTTGGGGCAAAGCCGATTTTGTTTGTAGGTCTCGGCTTGATTACGGTGGGAGTGGCGTTTATGACCCGCATCTCACCCCAAGACCAAGCTGCTGACTGGGTCGTGCTGCTTCCTGCCTTAATTCTCGCCGGTCTCGGAAACGGACTTGTCAATCCCCCTATATCCAGTGTTGCTTTGGGTACTATTGACCCGAGACGATCCGGTATGGCCTCAGGGGTTAACAATGTGAGCCGCCAAATTGGGATATCGTTTGGCATCGCTTTTCTTGGGGCCATGTTGACGGACCGATATAACATCTATATTAAGAATCAAATTTCGGCGCTGAATATCCCCCACTTGACCGCGGCCGTAAAGACGCAAATCATCACTGGCCTCCAAAAAGCAGGGACGATTGCGGCGAGCACAGGATTGAGGACAAATCCCAACCACCCAAACCCATATTCCAATTCACCGTTCTTTCCAGATGTACAGAAAGCTGTGCGAGTCGCATTTATCCACGGCATGACGGACATTTTACTGTGGGCGACAGGATTTCTCGCGGTTGGAGCAGTGTCCGCGTTATTCTTGATTAAAAGAGCGGATATGTATCATCATAGGAACGAACACAATAGGAACGAACACGAATCCACGGAAAACTGATTTGCATAGTACGAGAAGACCTCAGGATATTTTTCTTTATCATTGTGCCTTAGCGAAATAGGGGGCTAAGCTGACGCTTCTGGGAATCTATGGGTGAATGTTGACGACTGGCGAAAGGGTTAGTCGCTCATCCCGATTCAATTGTCCCCGACTTAATTTGGACTTCGTGAGATAATCGATAAGCGATGAGTGCGATTTGGAACTCAAATCGGTCACGCGGTTGATGTAAACTTCGGTTTGTTAAGCCCTCAATTTTTTCTATTCGGTAATTTAGTGTGTGTCTATGAATAAAGAGTTCCTGAGACGTAAGCTTTCGGCTCATATTGTTACGAAGTAGTGTCTCAAGCGTATCAAGCAGGTAAGGAGCGGTAAGGAGCGGGTAAAGAAGCTTATGATAACATTTAGAAAGCGATAGTCCTTGTTCTAGCATATTGATGAAAGGAAGATAGGGCTCCAGTGAAGTAATATCAGAGACAAGTGAATCAGGATTTAAAACAGGCGCGTATTTTCTTATCAGTTCTGCATCCGTTGCGCTTTCCCGTAGTGTAACTAATTCAGCACAAGATGCTCCTATAGCAGCACTTATCTTAGGATTTTTCCACTCAGTGAGTCTTTTCTCCAGTTGTCTCGTGATTGACAGGAGTTCATCAGATCTACAAAGCACAATAAATCCGTTTATGGTTTCCTTGGACAAGTACCATAAGGACAGTGAATCGAAGAATTTCTCCACTGTTCTCGTCATGGTTGCATCCCATGAGCAATTTTGAGCGTAGAACTGCACAACGGTATGGCGTTGCTGCAGATCCATTCCTAAATCCATTAGCCGATTCTGTACCTCCCTAGACTCACTATGTTCGAGCCGAAATACTTCTGTTAAAAGGTCTGCTTTAAATCTTCGTTGCGATTCTTTAATTTGTTTCTTGGCCAGAAACTCCAGGGCACAAATCGTTGATGCATGCTCCATAGCTAATAGGTCTAAGTCAGAGAAGTCGTCTTCTTTTAGTACTATTACATAACCCAGCAAACTATTTGCAGCAATAATAGGAGAGGTTCTTACATTGAAACATACTTCAGAGTAAGTCATTTTGAACGAACTTACACTGTGTTTTTCGTTCGAGGTTGGGTTACGAATCGAGATTGAACCCGAGTCTGAGTAATCCAGGACTACATGCAAAAGTTTCTCCAGTGAGTAAAGAGTAGATCTCCCCGCTAAGAGAACGAACTCGTCATCACATATAATAATATGCCCATTTATCCACTGCTCCAACGAATCAGCTATTGACTGTAAATTCTGTTTAGTAATTAGTAGGTTTGTCAATTTGTGATAGATAGACTCTGAAAATTCAGCGATGTGTAGTCTGTTATTCACTACCTGCTGGAGCAGTTCGCGGGTTATCATGGAAAAATTGAGTTCGCTAGGAAGTTCTATTAATGGCAGTTGATATCTATTGGCTGCTTCGATGAACTCCTGCGGAATAGATTGTAGGTAAAATCCAGTTTGGATTGCGACGGCAGATAATTGTCGTGAAGACAGTTTCTCGATGAACTCCCTTTTAGCTGAGGTACTATTCTGCAGTCCGTATGCCGTGGTGATGAGGAATTCGTTTTGCTGAAGCCGCGTTTCGTCCTCAATCACTTCAACAATGGTCACCCAGTGAATTGGATTGCTAAGTCCTGCCTGTCCAGCCACGAGTTTTGTCCGTTCCATTACCGGTAATTTCATTGCATCAAACACAGTTACTGCCATTTATAATCATCCTTAAGTTTTAAGTAATGTAAAAAATCAGAATATATTGTACGCGGTGTCGAAAAATTAAGAGACAACGTAGTCCACCATGACGAATGAAAAGATATACTACTTTAATATATCATCTAATCTAATAATTCTGAATTGTAAATTCTGAAATTGAAGTAGGATTCGGG
This sequence comes from Alicyclobacillus sp. SO9, assembly GCF_016406125.1. Classification (NCBI taxonomy): domain Bacteria; kingdom Bacillati; phylum Bacillota; class Bacilli; order Caryophanales; family Alicyclobacillaceae; genus Alicyclobacillus; species Alicyclobacillus sp. SO9. The sequence continues at coordinate 1,015,018 of NZ_CP066339.1, forward strand.
AGGCACCTATTGTGAGTGAACAAACTTATCTTATAAAGCCTAATCTCAATCAAACATATCCAGTTGTCTCTCATGGTAAAGGAATCTATCTGTTTGATACATCCGGGAAAAAGTATCTCGATGGATCGTCTGGGGCCATAACAAGTGCTATTGGACACGGCGTAGAACAAGTTCTGAATGACATGATGGTACAGGGCAACAAGGTTTGCTTTGTGCATAGGGGACATTTTACGAACCAACCAGCTGAGGAATTGGCTGAAGCACTCGCTAAACTCGCCCCGGGGCACTTAAATCAAACCTTTTTTGTAAATAGTGGTTCAGAAGCGACAGAGACTGCAATGAAGCTGGCCGTTCAGTACTGGCAGGAACGGGGCTGCGGAAGTAAAAATCGGATTATATCAAGGTGGATTAGCTATCATGGCATAACCAACGGAGCGTTATCAATGTCCGGCCATGTTATTAGAAGAAAGCGCTTTGCATCCCTCTTACAAGACCTTCCGGTTATCTCTCCTCCGTATTTGTATAGAAGCCTTTACCAAGGTGACAGTTCGGAGGTGGCCGAAAGGTACGCAAAGGAATTAGAGACAGCCATTGAAAGAGCGGGTTCGGAAAATGTTGCCGCATTCATTGCCGAGCCGGTCATTGGTGCTGCCGGAGGAGTAATTATTCCCCCTGACGGTTATTTCCAACGCATACGTGAAATTTGTGATAGATACGACATTCTCCTAATCGCTGATGAAGTTATGACTGGACTGGGTAGAACCGGAAAAATGTTTGCGATGGAGCACTGGGGAGTGGTAGCAGACATCATGACATTGGGAAAAGGAATGAGTGCCGGTTACAGTCCGATTGCTGCCGCCGTTGTGAGTGACAGTATTGTCGATACCATTCGCAGCAATTCCGGTTCCATTATGGGTGGACATACATACAGTGCCAACCCGTTATCCTGCGCTGCTGCACTCTCCGTAGTGCGTTATGTTGAAGAAAACGACTTGGTCTCAAACGCAAATGAGCAAGGCGAGTATCTTCTTCAGGGATTAAACGAAATTAAAGTACAGTCAAAATGGGTTGGCGACGTAAGAGGCATTGGTTTGATGTGTGGCATCGAATTCGTACGAGATAAGAAGACAAAAGAGCCATTCACATTAGACAGTCACTTGACAGACAAAATGCTCCAAGCGTGCTTCAACAATGGACTTATAGCGTATCCGGCAACTGGAGCAATTAACGGCAGCGCCGGTGACGCAATGATGATTGCGCCACCTCTAACGATCTCACGTAGTGAAGTTGACGAACTCGTAGATATACTGCAAAAATCCATTGCTGAAGTTGAACAACATTTGTGAAGAGCCAATTCTACCATGGTGTTCTGACTTTAGGTGATAAAAAGTGATGTTTGTCGAAAGAGTGAGGCTATGAGAACCGGAAATAACACGTATGGAAAAATCATGTCATTAAACAGCGCTCTAACGCTGATTCGTGACGGCATCAGGCTGATGTACGGTGGTTTTGGAGGAATTGGCAGCCCTCCGTCGTTAATCGATGCAATTTACGAGGCTGGTGTAAAAGACCTGATTCTTATTGGTAACGATTCTGGGTTTCCTGATATTGGAATAGGGAAACTAGTGACTGCCAGGCGTGCTTCGAAACTCATTACCTCCCATATTGGCTCCAATCCTAATGCGGGTGACTTAATGAATCTCGGTGAACTTGAGGTTGAGTTCTCATCCCAAGGCACTCTTGCAGAGAGAATTCGTGCCGGTGGCGTGGGATTAGGTGGGATCCTAACAGATATCGGGCTAGGAACACAAGTTGAGGAAAATAAGCAAGTCGTTATGGTAGACGGTGAGAAATTCCTGTTAGAGACACCTCTCACTGCAGACGTTGCCATCGTATATGCTGCGAAGGCAGATCCCTTCGGTAACCTAGTGTACAACAAAACGGCTCGAAATTTTAACCCACTGGTAGCCATGGCGGGTTCAACTACTATTGCCGAGGTTGATGAAATTGTGCCGTTAGGAGATTTAGATCCCGAGGAAATTGTGACACCCGGTGTGTTTGTGGACGTAATAGTTCGTAGTAAAGGGGTGAACTGGAAGTGGGTTTGGGAACAAAGGAAAGACAAATGATTGCGAGGAGAGCAGCACAAGAGATAAAACCAGGTATGATAGTGAATCTGGGTATCGGAATTCCTACAATGGTGTCAAATTTCGTATCTCCAGATCTTAACGTTGTGTTTCATGGAGAGAACGGAGTTCTCGGATACGGCGGCACACCGGAGACTGGGGCGGAAGATGAGAATATGTGCAATGCTGGTGGACTGCCAGTGAACGTTAGTCAGGGTGCTTCCTTCTTCGATAGTACTGTTGCCTTTGGAATCATACGGAGTTCGCGTTTAGACATTACTGTTTTAGGAGCATTACAGGTTAGCGTTAGAGGTGACATTGCCAGTTGGGTAGTGCCCGGACGACGTGTACCAGGCATGGGCGGGGCAATGGAACTTACCCAGAAGACAAGAAGAGTCATTATTGTAATGGAACACTTAGATAAAGCTGGTAATTCAAAAATTATGACAGAATGTACCTTTCCATTAACTGCACGAAGGTGTGTGGACCTCATCATCACTGACAAGGCAGTCATTGAGGTTACAGGCGGGAAATTGCTGCTAAGGGAGGTCGCTTGCGGTACAACGATTGAGGAGGTGCTAAGGTTGACTGATGCGCCGCTGGAGTTACATGACGCAATAGATTATTTCAGCTAGACAGTAGTCTTTCCAATGAATGCAGAAAGGAGATGGTAAGTATGGGGGAACCTATGCAGGATATTAAGGGACAAATCAAGCTGTGGATTGAAAGTCACTATGCCGACAACACGCGATTGCTACAGCAGATGGTCCGCATTCCTAGTTTAGAAGGTAATGAGAAAAAGATTCAGCACTTTATTGCAAAGACGCTCGAGGATATGAAACTTAAAGTGGATGTCTGGGAACCTGACAGTGCTGATATGCATGCAAATCCACATTTTTGTGGTTCGCGGACCCAGTTTCATAACAGTCCAAATGTGGTAGGTGTTCTGCAAGGTGCAAATCCAGAGCAAGACGGCGCACGCTCAATCATCTTGAATGGTCACGTAGACGTTGTGCCAATTGGAGACGTTTCTCAGTGGGAAACGGATCCATGGTCTGGAAAGATCTTAGAAAATCGCTTGTACGGTCGAGGAAGCACTGATATGAAGGGAGGACTAGCGGCGTCTATCATTGCACTGCAATGCCTAGTGGATCTTAATGTACAGCTCATGGGCGATGTGATTCTTGAAAGTGTAATTGATGAAGAGAGTGGCGGAGCAGGTACATTAGCGACTCTTATGCGAGGTTATACAGCCGACGCTGCCATCATCCCGGAACCAACTAATCTTCATATATTCGCCAAACAACAAGGTTCCATGTGGTTTCGAATTAAAATTAAAGGTCGTTCAGCCCATGGCGGTACTCGCTATGAAGGGATTAGTGCCATTGAGAAAGCTATGTATATTTTGAGCACAGTACAATCCTTGGAGAATGTTAGAAACGCAAGAATTACAGACCCGTTTTACAAAGATGCTCCGATTCCCATTCCAATTAATGTTGGGGTGATAAAAGGAGGAGATTGGCCCTCAAGTGTTCCGGATAACGTAGAACTGGAAGGACGCATGGGCATAGCTCCTGATGAAACCCTGGAACAGGCTAAAAGAGAATTGGAAGACTCGGTATTGCAGGCGGCACAACAAGACTCTTGGTTAAAGGACAATACTCCCGTGATTGAATGGTTTGGTGCTCGGTGGTTACCTGGGCAAGTTGGGGAAGACCACCCGATTGTACGTACTATTGTTCAAGGTTATCGAGATGTAATACAAGAAGAACCAACTTTAAAGGCTTCGCCATGGGGTACAGATGGTGGTCTTATGCAAACCATGAGGGACATTCCTTTTGTGATATTTGGGCCGGGTGTAACTGAAATAGCCCATTTTCCCAATGAATATGTGGAAATTGATAAGGTGATGAAATGCTCCGAGATTTTAGCTGTGAGTCTTATCGAGTGGTGCGGCACAAGCAGTTAGTCTGATAAGTAGGTGATTTGTAGTGGAAGCCGTGATTGTATCGGCAGTACGTACAGCAATAGGAAAATCTGGAGGCTCTCTTGCCAGTATACCTGCTTACAAGTTAGCTGCTTCCGTAATCAGGGAGGCAATTGCTAGGGTTAAGTTGGATGTCAACCAGATTGACGACCTTATCTTCGGGAACTGTTTCTCAGCAGATGCGAATCTCTCCAGATTGTCTGGTCTTGAGGCCGGACTACCAGTCACTGTGCCTGGGGTGACCATAGACAGGCAATGTGCATCAGGTCTCAATTCCATTAGTCTGGCTGCATCTTTAATTCGGGCCGGAGAAGGCGACGTGTATGTTGTCGGAGGTGCGGAAAACCTGTCGCAACGCCCTTATGTGCAATTGCCGTCCGGGAGGGCATACGACCGGCGCCCCCCTCAGTATTACGCGCCAAAGCTGTCTCCAGAATTTCTGGGAAATCCGCCTATGGGTGTCACTGCAGAGAATCTAGCACGTATGTACCGCATTTCGAGAGAAGAACAAGACAATTACGCATTGAAGAGTCAGGAAAGAATGCTTGAGGCGATTAAAGCGCATCGTTTCGAAGAACAAATAGTCGGAATTGAAGTACCTAAAATCAAGGGAGAATCACAGTGGTTTGATAGAGACGAGCACCCTAGAAGTACTTCAATTCAGGAACTTTCAACCCTTAAACCAGCGTTTGAATCTAACGGGACCGTTACCGCAGGTAACAGCTCTGGTATCAATGATGGTGCAGCTGCAATCGTCTTGATGTCAAAAAAGAAGGCTGATGATTTGGGATTAAAGGTGCTTGCTACAGTGGGCACTACAGTCGTTACCGGAGTAGATCCCAACTTGATGGGAATTGGCCCCGTTTCGGCGATTCGGAAACTATTAGACAAATCAGGCAAGCGAATGCGTGAAATAGAGTTAATCGAATTGAATGAAGCATTTGCGGCTCAGGTTTTAGCGTGTGGAAAAGAATTGGAATTAGACTGGGATCGCGTCAACGTCAACGGTGGTGCCATCTCCCACGGGCATCCTATAGGTGCAACAGGGGCAATTTTAGCTACAAAACTGGTTTATGAAATGGAAAGGGTTAACTTGAAGACTGGACTTGTGTCGATGTGTATAGGTGGTGGTCAGGGGATAGCGACACTGTTTGAAAGGTACTAAAGGTAATTATTTATGCTGAAAGGCGCTCGGACTCGCCCATTAGAGAATAAAGCTGTTCAAGCAATTGAATCTCCAACTTTTGAATCTGAATACTCAAACAAATGAACGGGGCTGAAGCTTAGGATGACACATATGGCAGATTTCAATACTGTAAAGGGGTGGACTGGCATTGATACATTTCTTTCATGACTTTATACAATCGTTTCCGTTATTTGTTAACGGGGCACGTATTACCATTGAGGTTACAGCTTTGTCGCTGCTGCTTGCTATGATTATCGGCTCGGTGTTTGCTCTGTTTGCTCTCTCGCGTTTTAAAGTGCTGATTTGGCTAAATGTATTGTATGTGTGGTTAATTCGTGGGACTCCATTAATTCTACAAATTGTGTTTCTATACTATGCTATGGACCAGTCATTTCACATTAACTTGAATGCTTTTACGGCGGGTGCATTTGCCTTGGCTTTCCACAACGGTGCATATCTGTCAGAGATTTTGCGCGGGTCAGTTCAATCCATAGACAAAGGTCAGCATGAAGCAGCTAGTGCCATTGGTATGAATAAATACATGGCAATGCGAAGGATCATTGCTCCCCAAGCTATCAAAAACGCTATTCCACCTACCATAAACCAATTCATTATAGGACTGAAAGACTCTGCCTTGGTCGCTTACATTGGCGTGTCGGAACTCTATAACGTAGCACTCGGCGAGTACTCTCGTACTTATGCACCGACAGAATGGTTTCTCATAGCAGGGATCTATTATTTAATCTTGACCCTCTTGTTTACTCTTCTTGGAAAGTGGGCTGAGAGACGGCTCGATGTCACAAGGAAAACGACAACGTCATTTCACATTGTATCTGAGGAGGGTGTGGCGTAATGATTTCCGTTCGCAATTTGCATAAGCGTTTTGATTCCGTACAAGTTCTCAGAGGAATTGACCTTGATGTAGCTCAACGAGAAGTCGTTGTGGTTCTGGGAGCAAGCGGCTCTGGTAAGAGCACCATGCTTCGCTGCATGAACGGCCTTGAGACGATAGACGAAGGGACCATTAGTATTGCAGGTCACGAACTTCATTCCGATACCCGAAAAATCAACATGGCTCGCCGAGACATAGGTATGGTGTTTCAACATTTCAACTTATTTCCTCATCGTACAGTCATTCAAAACGTCTGTGAGGGACCAATTTACGTTAAAGGGGTAAAGAAGAGCCAAGCTCGAGAAGAAGGCCTTGAACTCTTAAACAGCGTCGGCTTGTCCGATAAGGCTCATGTATATCCTCATTCTCTCTCAGGCGGTCAAAAGCAACGCGTAGCTATTGCGCGGGCTTTGGCTATGAAACCTAAAGTGATGCTGTTTGACGAACCTACATCAGCGTTAGATCCAGAGCTGGTTGGAGAGGTGCTGAGTGTATTGAAACGATTAGCGAAAGACGGAATGACGATGGTAGTCGTTACACACGAGATTGGATTTGCCAGAGAAGTTGCCGATCACGTTGTTTTTATGGCACAGGGACGAATTCTTGAAGAGGGAACACCGCAGGAGGTACTAGAGCAGGCGCAAAGTAAAGAGGCAAGTCAATTCTTTAGTAAGGTTTTGCACTAAAACTTGGCGGGATACAGATTAATTAAAACAGCTTTTACCGCTTCTGCGGATTAGCATAAAGATGACACAGGGGGAGTTTACTTATGAAGAAGTATATCGTTACTAGTATGGTAAGTTTGGCATTAGTCTTGACGGCAGCCGGCTGCGGAACAAATGGAGGCAATAGCACATCTGGGAGTGGAGCACAAAAGACATTCACGTTTGGGATGAGTGGTAAGTACCCGCCATTTAACTACAAAGACAAAAACGGAAAACTGACTGGATTTGATGTTGCAATTGGAGATGCAATTGCTAAGCAGATGGGAATGAAACCCAAGCCCGTCACTAATCCATGGGCAACTATCATAGGCGGCCTGAAGGCCAAAAAGTATGATGCCATAGTGGGTAGTATGACCATTACGAAAGCGAGAGAGAAAGAAGTGAGTTTCTCCAAGCCCTATTACGTCAGTGGAACCCAAATCTTCGTAAAAGCAGGAAACAACAGTGTAACCAGTCTGCAGGGTTTAAAGAATAAACGTATAGGGGTGGACACTGGCAGTACTTTTGCGAAAATCGCGAAAACCGTCACAACCCAGGCGAAGGTCCATGGTTATAGTAGTGATGTTTATGCTCTAAAGGACTTGGCTGCTGGCCGCTTAGATGGAGTTATTACTGACCAATTGGTGGGCCAATATGCTATCAAACACTCACACATCAAAGTTCAGCCGGCTGGAAAGCCTTTGAACTTGGCTTATGCGGGGATTGCAGTCCGAAAGAGTGATACCTCCTTATTGACGAAGATTAACAAAGCACTCAAAGCGATTGAGAAAAATGGTACTTACGCTAAAATTTCAAAACAGTACTTTGGCGTGAACCTGTTAAATGACCCTGCTTTTACTAAGAAAAGCTAACTGATAAGGTTAAATCTGTAGCTGATTAAAGTAAGTAGTTAGAATCATCATAAAATTCAATCCGGTCAGGGTGAAGGTTCTCTACACGGCGTACGTTCATGGCATTGAACTTTGGAGGAGGGACTTAAATGAAAGCTAAAGTTTTTCAGCAAAACTCTATTCAACTGAACACGTCGATTCCGGGACCGAAGGCCGCCGCAATGTTGGAGGAGAGAAAGAAACATGTGCCGCGCGGTGTATCCAACACCGTTCCGACATTTGCCGAAACAGCCGAAGGAGCACTTGTTACTGATGTGGATGGAAACACGTTCATCGATTTTGCCGGAGCCATCGGCACTTTGAATGTGGGTCACCGTCCCCAGGCATTGGTGGATGCGTTAAAGCAGCAACTCGATAAATACCTCCATACAGGATTCAATGTCATGATGTACGAGCCGTACATCCAGCTTGCAGAGAAGCTGAATCAATTGACACCGGGAGACCACGCAAAGAAGACGTTGTTTTTAAACAGTGGTGCAGAAGCGGTGGAAAACGCGGTCAAAATTGCACGGAAGTATACAGGCAGAAAAGCCATTATCTCCTTTGAACGGGGATTTCACGGCAGAACCCTGCTCACCATGTCCCTGACCAGCAAAGTGAAACCCTACAAATACCAGTTTGGTCCCTTTGCACCGGAAACCTACAAGATGCGTTATCCCTACTACTACCGGGCGCCATTTGGTGTCACGCCCAAGCAAGTGGATGAGCAAGTTTTGGCCCAGTTTGAGGAGTTCTTCCTCTCCGAAGTGGCCCCTGAAGATGTAGCTGCAGTCATCCTGGAACCCGTGCAGGGTGAGGGCGGATTTGTGGTCCCGTCCAAGGCCTTCGTCCAAGGTGTGAAGAGGATTTGCGAGAAATACGACATCCTGCTGATTGCAGACGAGATTCAGACCGGATTCGGCCGAACGGGAAAGCTGTTTGCTATGGAACACTTTGATGTGATTCCCGATCTCGTTACTCTATCCAAATCGATTGCCGCCGGCCTGCCCCTGAGTGCTGTCACGGGCCGTGCAGACATCATGGATGCATCGAGTCCTGGTGAAATTGGCGGGACCTACGGCGGCAGCCCGCTGGGTTGTGTTGCAGCCCTTGAAGTGATTAAGATGATGGAAGAGGATCATCTGCCGGACAGAGCGGCAGTGATTGGCGAAAAGATTAGGGCACGCTTTGAAAAGCTGAAAAGCCGGTATGCTTTTATCGGTGACGTTCGCGGCTTAGGTGCTATGTGCGCATTGGAAATCGTCAAAGACCCCGAAACCAAAGAACCCGACAAGGCACTGACAAGTCGCATTATTCAGGCGTGTTATCAGAACGGCGTGATGGTGCTCAGTGCAGGTTTGTACAGCAACGTCATACGGACCCTCAGCCCGCTGGTCATCACAGACGAGCAGTTGGAAGAAGGACTGGACGCCATGGAACAAGCGTTCGCCGAGGTTGCAGGGAGTTAGGGATGTAGGAACGAGGGATCATCAAGTGGTAACGAAAGGGGCGGTGCAGGGTGAAAAAGCAACTGTTTATCAACGGTGAATGGGTCGAGGCCAGCAAGTACGTGGAACTGAAGTCACCTTATGACGGGTCCGTCATTGCAGAGATTCCCGAGGCTGTGCCGGAGGAAGTGGACCAGGCCATTGCTGCAGCTGATGCAGCACGGCAAGTCATGGCGAAAATGCCTGCTCATCAGCGGGCCAGCATTCTGGAGAAACTGGTTCATCTATTTGAAACCCGGGCAGATGAGGCAGCGGAGATTATCGCGACGGAAGCTGCTAAACCATTGAAAACCGCCAAGGGTGAAGTTGCCCGGACCATTCAGACCTATAAATTTGCAGCCGAAGAAGCGAAGCGTATCCACGGTGAGACGGTGCCTTTGGACGCAGCACCCGGCGGGGAAGGCCGCATGGGTTTCACAGTCCGTGAACCGTTGGGTGTCGTGGGGGCTATTACGCCCTTCAACTTCCCCATGAACCTAGTGGCTCATAAGGTTGGACCTGCCATTGCAACCGGGAACACCATTGTCCTGAAACCGGCCAACCAAACACCGCTGTCCGCATTTTTTCTGGCAGAACTTCTGGAAGAGGCCGGGTTGCCGAAAGGCGCACTGAATGTGGTGACAGGCAGAGGTTCTGTCGTCGGGGAGCAGATTGTGAAGGACAGTCGTGTCAGTATGATTACCTTCACAGGCAGCCCCGGTGTGGGCATCGGGATCCGCAACAAGGCTGGGTTGAAGCGTGTGACCTTGGAGCTTGGATCCAATTCGGCACTGATTGTGGATAACCATATTGACGTGGACAAAATCATCAATCGGTGTGTGACAGGCGCATTCTCATTCCAGGGCCAGGTGTGTATTTCGCTGCAGCGCATTTATGTGCACGAAGGTGTGTTTGATACTTTTGTGGAGCGGTTCAAGGAGGAGACGGCGAAACTGCAAGTGGGCAATCCCCTTGACCCTGGCACAGACGTTTCGGCCATGATTACCCGGGCCGATGTAGACCGGGCCATGGATTGGATTCGGGAAGCCCACGAAGGCGGAGCTGAAGTTGCCGCAGGGGGTGTAGGTGAGGACGGCATCTTGTATCCGACAGTCCTTCTTCACTCCGAGAACACCATGAAAGTGTGTTGTAACGAAGTGTTCGCACCGATTGTTTCGATTAACAAAGTGGCCTCTATCCAGGAAGCCATCGACAAGGTGAACGATTCCCGGTACGGGCTGCAGGCAGGTATTTATACCGACAATGTTCACACAGCATTCGACGCAGCGGAGCAACTGCATGTAGGAGGCGTGATGGTGAACGACATCCCGACATTTCGCGTGGACAACATGCCATACGGTGGAGTCAAGGAAAGCGGAACAGGCCGTGAAGGTGTGAAGTACGCTGTGGAAGAGATGACAGAACTGAAACTGGTCGTGTTTAACCGGAACTAGTTTGCAGGGCTGGAGTCTAAGGGAGTAAAGCAAAGTCGAGAGTTCTCATCATTGACGGGATGATTTGTGAACTCTCAATAGAAATGAGGAGAGCAAATGACGACAAGCAGCTTTCTGTTTGGTGAAATGACATGGCCGGAAATAAAGCAAGTCATAAAGGAAGACAGGGTGGCCGTGGTTCCAGTGGCCATGATTGAAGAGCATGGATATCATCTTCCTGTAAACACTGATCTTGTCTTGGCAGATGAAATTGCACGCAGAGCGGGAGAAAAGTCTCCAGGGGAAATAGTAGTGGTTCCTCCCATCATTCATGGGTATGCCCCTCATCAGATGGATTTTCCAGGCGTGATATCCATTACAGCAGAAACCTTTATTCGGTATGTTGTTGACGTGTGCAATAGCTTGGCCCACCAGGGTTTCAAAAGAATACTGCTCTTTAACGGGCACGGTAGTAACGTCTCGCTGTTGCAAGTAGCTGCGAGACAGACAATCCTAGCTTATCCAGATGTCATGTGTGCTGCTATCTCTCATTGGGACCTGAAGCCTGTTGTCGAAGTGGCCAACAAAAACAGGCGTTCCGAAAATCCGGGTGGTATCAATCATGCGGGCGAACTTGAGACTGCTATGTATCTCGCTATTAGGGACGATTTAGTTAAGATGGATCTGGCTAGACGGGATTTGGACAAGTACGAACAAGAAAAATACTTTTGGTTAGATCTCGTTGGAAGTGGTGATGGAAAACCGGTGGTAATGATGCCGTACTGGAGTTCCATTTCCGAAACAGGAGTGCTCGGGGACCCAACATGTGCTACCAAAGCGTTTGGTGAGATGCTGATGAATGCTGCCGTAGATGGATTAGTCGAATTCGTATCGATTTATAAGACGAGGAGCTACAACTCGCGAGTGAATCATCTCGAATAGGATGCCAAATATCAGTCCGTCCCCGTACAGGGGACGGCGAATTGTGTTCAATACGGAGACGAACTGGAACTCTACTATCAACTAAAACCAAGGGCTTACATGATGAAGAGACAAGATGCTCTGGCGACGGTCAGTGATTGGATGTAGACGGTCAGTGATTTGATGTAATTGAAAACTTCTCTTCCGACAGCAGGTGTTGGGGCCGTCTTCCGATGGAACTACGATTGAAGGTTCGAATTAAGGCATCCCTGTTCAAATAATTGTCCAGCGATGCCAAAATCATTCCCTCATCCAGTGCTAAATAAGAATGCGTTACAGTCGATGTATGAACATTGACAGAATCGTAAAATCCGTATTTGCCAAGCATATGATAGTTTGTCTTCAACTTATAAATATTTCTCAAAGCCTGCCTAGGCGCAAACTGAAGGGCAAGGAAGCTGGCATAAGGAGTAATGGTACCGTTTTCCTGGTAGGGAGGGTTTGCGCTCCCTAACTGTGGGATTCCAAACACGCCGTACCCGTCGTTTGGCAGAGCGGCTGGAGAAATCCCCCAGACGGGATAGTTCTTCGACTGAGCGTATTTGATTTGAAGTTGTACCATCCTCTTATCATTTAGACCAAGTGCCCGCGGCGCGAGCCCTTTTTCATTTAAGAACAGAGTTGGCATTAAAGACTCAAACATGCTGCCTCCCCAACTTGGGACATACTTAATTCCGTCCCAACTATAATGTCCTTCGAATACCTTAACACCATCGTAAGTGGCGTAGTATCCAACGGGTGTCTGCTGTTGCCAGGTCCATGATTTTGGAAGTGTCCGATACACCCCGAACCAGAGTTTACTGGGAAGGTTCCGTTTACCAATGGCGATGTAATCTGCAATCCTGGTTTCCGTATTGATGTTGCCGAAGGTATATCCCGTGGGCCCCTGACCAACCGTGTACCCGCCGTAGAGTTGGTTGAGTGATGTATCATAGAGCAAGGAAAAGTTCATTTGTTTTAGCATTCTTGTGAGCGGACGTTTAAATTGAGGAAAGGTTTTACTGTCGATGATTAATCCAGTATCCAGCCAAGCGACGTCTACAGTTGAGACAAACTTTTGACTCGGCTTACCGTTTGTTGTGCTGTACCAATCGTAAAAGAATCCCTTGTATTTTTGTAATGATTGTAGTTCCGAAAGAACTTTCGCAAGTCGTCTCGCAGCTTCTCTTTCATGAATGATGCCCAGGTTTTTGGCTGCTGCAATACTTACAAGGTACATCCCTATGTTGGTATCGTTCGTAGAGGTAGACAATTTTTGCCCAGTTGAAGTGATATCAATCCTGTCTGCGGGAAGCCCAGTAGGTGTCTGTGTAGCGCTTACATAGAAGTTCCATGTAGACTTGGCGACGTTATAGAGATTCAAGTTACGGTAAGAATCATGAGGGTTGCGAATGGCAGCCGCATCAACAACGTGGGGGGTGCCTGTTAAAGATAGCATTGAACCGACAAAGAGTGCTGCAAAAGCAGATTTCTTGCTCAACAATGTTTTCAACCGTATGGTCTTCTTCGAATGAATGGTATTCCTCAAACGCATATAGAGTCCTCCTTCGTATATTCTTTAAGGGTCCTGCCAAGGCCTCCTTTCCAGCCATAGGACAATCACTGATACAGAAATACGCGTTAAGTGAGCAAGGACAAGAATAGAAACGTTTCGATTTTTGGTCGACGGCATCATTAAATCCAGTGGCAGCAACTATTTCCTTTGGAACGACCTTGAATTTGCTACTTGAAACTAAAATAGTCTCCATTCTAAAGCTTTGTCAAGACTTATTTTACGTAATATACAGAAAATAATAAGAATTTCCTACGGTTTCAATTGACTGAAAGACTCTTGACAGCGCTTTCCTATCCCCTTATACTGAGTTCCATAAAACAAGCGAAACGTTTCGATGGAATTGTTTCAATATTACAAACTAGCAGTTTTGCGTATAGAAATTACAGTTGTTGTGATAGAGGATGGGGTACGGTGGCAACCATTAAAGATGTTGCAAAAAAGGCAAAAGTAGCGGTTTCGACGGCATCTTTGGCGTTACATCACGATAAGCGGGTCAAAGAAGAGACACGTCAACGCGTACTCGAGGCTGCTCAGGAGTTGCAGTATCGTCCGAACGGTATTGCGCGGGATTTAAAAACAAGAAAGACGGAAACGATTTGTGTCCTGCTTCATGACTTGGGCGGTCCGTTCTACTCCGAACTGCTTCAGGGTGTACAGGATGTCGCTGCCGAAAACGGATACAACACAATTGCAAGCGGATCTACGGGCGGCAAGCACGGAGCCGGAGCCAGGCTTTTGCTGGAACGGCGTGTTGACGGTGTTATCGTTCTTGCACAAGATGTAGACGATGAAATGATTTTGAGGGCTGCAGGTAATGACCTTCCAGTTGTGGTGTTGGACCGTGAATTGATTTCAAAAAACATCTTTACTGTTCGTGTAGATAATGTGCACGGAGGTTATGAAGCAACCAAACATCTACTTGACGAAGGGTATAGGAGAATTGCTTTTGTCAGTGGGCCTGCGGATTCTCTGGACTCCGATGAAAGATATGAAGGCTACTTAAAGGCGATGGGAGAGTACGCAGTCGACGAGTCGAAACGCATCACGTATAACGGACGATTTACGGAAGAAGGAGGGTACTCAGTGGGGCGTGTGATTGCTACCAACCGTCAACTGCCTGAAGCGGTTTTTGCAGCTAACGATGAGATGGCAGTTGGATTACTGAAAGCGTTTCAAGATAAGGGGATTGCTGTTCCGGAGGACGTTGCTGTTGTCGGTTTTGACAACATCAGAATTTCGGAGTACGTCCGTCCTGCATTGTCAACGATAAAGCAGCCAATGTATGAAATGGGTGCAGTATCTGCCCAACTTCTATTTCAGGCCATGAACAATTCTCTAGAATTAGAGCCTGTGCTGTTGCGGACTGAGCTGGTAGTTCGTCAGTCTTCTCGAAAGGGGGGGCGACAGTAATGAGATGGTCTCTGGCGCACTCCCGTTGAGGTTAGCCGTGCCGGCACGAGTGTGATTCTGATATTCAAGTGTGGAGATTGAGGGCGTTAGCGCAGAAAATTAGTATTCAAAATATTTGGGACAATGGGGGTTTAGCCTTGAAATCTAAGACGATTAAAGTCAGCGGTGTACTACTGTCGACGGGTTTATCAGTTGTGCTGCTTGCCGGGTGCAGCACTGGGGCATCGGCCAATAGCACAGCATCCAATAGCACCGGCTCTAATTCAAACGGCAGCAGCGGGAGCTCAAAACTTGTTATCGGAGTGGATAATGGTTCTCCTACTTTTACTGATAATTTTAATCCACTGGCTCCCAGTAAGCGCCAAGGTACCAGTTACATCTATGAACCACTGTTTTATATTAGTAGTCTCAGCGGAAAAGTTACACCGTGGTTGGCGACGAGTTATACCTGGAAAAGCAACAAACAACTCGTTATGAAAATCCGTCAGGGAGTGAAATGGAATGACGGTAAGCCTTTCACAGCGAAAGATGTTGCCTTCACTTTTAATTACATGAAACAGCACCCAGCCTTGGACTGGCAAGGGCTATGGAAGAAGCTAAGCAGTGTGACGGCTAACGGCAGTCAAGTGGTGTTCAAATTAAAGAAACCGGACGGACAGATATTTGACCAGCTTGCGAGTACTATCATCATTCCTCAGCATATCTGGGCATCAGTCCAAAATCCCGCAAAACGTGTAGTCAAGCATCCGGTCGCAACGGGTCCATATATGGTTTCCAAGTTTACACCTTATCAATATACGTTAAAGAAGAATCCAAGCTATTGGCAAGCAAACAAGGTACAGGTTAAGACGCTGGAGTTTCCGGTTCTCGGCAGTTCCCAGACGGCATCACTGAAGCTGTCATCAGGCAAATGGGACTGGGGCACTGTTTTTATGCCCAATGTAAAGAAAACTTTCGTAAATCGGGATCCAAAGTTCAACCATTATTGGTTCCCTTCAGGCGGTGTTATTTCCCTGTCTCTGAATCTAACAAAAAAACCGTTTGACAATCTGGCATTCAGGAAGGCCATTGCATACGCAATCAACCGCAAGAAGATTGCGTCTCAGGCTGAAGATGGTTATGTAAAGACGGCAAATCAAACTGGTTTGTTACCGGGCCAAAAGAAATGGCTCGACAGTTCGTTACCGAACAACGCTTCTTATACCTATAATTTGCAAAAAGCGAAAACTATGCTCTCAAATGCGGGATACAAGGAAAATTCGAAAGGTCAGTTGTTGAACAAGTCCGGTCAACCAATATCATTTAAGATTGAAGTTCCAAACGGCTGGTCGGATTGGATTGAAACAGCTCAAATTATTAGAAGTGATTTAAAGAAGGTTGGCATCACAGTCCAAGTGTCTACACCACAGTATGGTGCCTATAATTCCAGTATGAGCACAGGACAATACGACGGTGCTCTGGTGGGAATTGGAGGAGGATCCAATCCGTTTAACATGTACAATCAGTTGCTTAGCAGCAAGTTCTATAAACCCCCAGGAAAAACAGCCAGTGCTAATACCGAGCGGTTCAAGAGTCAAGCAGCCAATCAGATTTTGAACAAATGGCTGGTTTCTATTAAACCGCAAACAGACATGAAATACGCACACCAGATGGAAAGTGTCATGTACAACCAACTTCCCGTTATCACACTGTTCTACGGTGCTACGTGGAGTGAGTACAGTACGAAAAACTTCATTAACTGGCCCAGTGCTAAAAATCCCTATGCCAGTCCAGCTCCTTACGGTCAATCGCCCCTCATGATTTTAACGCACTTAAAACCAAGAGCTTAATCCAGATAAGTGTGCTTACCTGGTAGAACTCATCTGCCAGGTAAGCCGTCAGCAGAGTAGGGGGATTGATATGCGCTATTTCTTGCGAAAGATTGGATTTCTCGTATTAACTACGTGGATAGCACTTTCTCTGAACTTTATCCTGCCTCGTTTAATGCCTGGTAATCCCGCTCAAGCGATGTTAGCAAAATATGCGCAACAGGGGACTTTGACGCCCACACAAGAGCATGCTATGGAACTTATGCTGGGGTTACCTACCGGTTCCGTATGGAACCAATATGTTCAGTATTTGGGCGACATTCTTCATGGGAACTTTGGCATCTCTTATTCGTTTTACCCCGAAAAAGTTCTCACAGTCATTATGCAGGCACTACCTTGGACACTTACTCTGGTTGGGCTCGTTACAATCATTCAATTCGTTTTTGGAACCCTTCTCGGGATTTATGTTGCATGGCATCGGGGGAAGAAGTTTGATTCTATAGCAACGGTTCTGTTTTCGTTCACTTCTGCCATCCCTTATTTTTGGATAGCTCTAGCGTTTATCTATTTTTTCGGTTTTGTGGTGCATTGGTTTCCAATTTCAGGTGGATACAACGGTGCTTTTTCACCTTCATTTAATGGGTCGTTTATTGGAAGTGCTGTCTATCACAGCATCCTCCCTGCTTTTACGATTTTTATTACTGGTATTGGCGGTTCGTTGCTTGGAATGCGCAACAACATGATTAACACGCTCGGTGAAGATTACATCCTGCTTGGAAGAGCCAAGGGCCTGCCAAGTTTCGTGATTGCAACAGGGTATGCCGCTAGAAATGCATTACTGCCAATTGTAACGAATTTCGCGATGTCGCTTGGCGGAATTGTGGGTGGGTCACTGCTGATGGAGGTAGCGTTTGCGTATCCAGGTATGGGGTATTTAATGGACACGGCTGTGACAAATCAGGACTATCCGTTGCTACAGGCATTGTTTTTGTTCATTACAATCAGTGTGTTAATCGCGAACTTTATTGCAGACCTGGCGTATGGGTTTCTCGATCCTCGTGTTCGAAGGGGGCTTGCCCGATGACGGCGCTTGAGCTAGGCAGAGATAAGAAGCCGGCGACTGATACGGACAAACAGCAAAAACAACCCGGTTTCATTCGGTTGTTATGGGCGAATCGGAAGGCCCGTATCGGAATGGCTCTCTTGGCTGTATTTATTCTCATGGCTGTATTTGGACCTTTGGTAGCACCCTATTCAATTCACGATACCAACTTTCCTGTCTCGCAAAATCCAAGTGCTGCACACTGGTTGGGGACGACTCAGCGAGGACAAGATGTCTTTACCCAACTGCTATACGGCTCTCGGGTTTCAATGTTTGTCGGATTCGTCGCGGGGTTAATCACGATTATGATTGCGATTCTGGTGGGCTTTTTTGCAGCTTACTACCGTGGCATCACAGATGACGTGTTGTCCCTTGTTATCAACGTAGTGCTGGTGCTTCCGGGACTGCCCCTAATGATTTTAATTGCGACATACATTCCTACTCATGGAATTTGGGAAATCATCGGTGTCATGTCCATTACTGGATGGGCATTTGGGGGAAGGTCCTTTCGGGCTCAAATCATGACAGTGGTGCAGCAGGACTATGTCATAGCGGCAAGATTTGCAGGGGAACGGGCTCCTCGCATCATCTTTCACGAAGTCTTGCCAAACATGTTTTCCTATGTCATTGCTCACTTCTTTGGAGCAGTGATTGGGTCTGTGCTCGGGGAAGCGGGTCTGGAGTTTCTTGGTCTCGGCAATCCCAGTATTACCAGTTGGGGGACCATGATTTATTGGGCTCAAAATGCGGATGCAATGCTAACCGGTCAGTGGGGGTGGATTCTCGCACCTGGGCTCTGTATTGCCTTAGTTGCTACGTCTCTGACGCTGATAAACTTTGGAATAGATGCCGTGGCAAATCCACGCCTCCAAGAGGAGTAGTGAACACATGATTGAAGTTGAAAACTTGTCAGTCACCTACAAGTCAAAGCATCGCGTACCTGTAACGGCTGTACGCAATGTCTCCTTTACGATTCACGACAATGAGTTTGTCGGACTCGTCGGTGAATCCGGATGTGGGAAGTCAACCCTTGGTTATGCGATGGCCAATCTCCTAGACGACGTACATCACGATATTAAGGGGCGAGTATTGCTCGACGGTACTGATTTACTATCGTTGCCTGAGAAAAAAATGAGGCTGCTGCGCTGGGCTAAAATTGCCGTCGTACTCCAAGGCGGAATGAATGCATTCAACCCTGTTATTAAATTAAAGCATCAATTTATGGACGGCATGAAGGCGCACACCAAGATGACGAAAGCAGAGATGGGTCATCGAATCACATCTCTACTCGAACTGGTCAAGCTTGAACCAGAAGTCGCTGACATGTACCCCCATGAACTGTCAGGGGGGATGAAGCAGCGTGCAGCAATTGCGTTAGCACTGAGTCTGAATCCGGAAGTCATTATTATGGATGAGCCTACAACTGCTTTGGATGTGGTCGTTCAACACTCTATTGTCAACACCTTAACGAGTTTACAGCGGCAACTCAAGTTCTCCGTACTGTTTATCACCCATGACTTGGGAGTGGTTTTGGAAGCTGCAAATAAAATCATGGTCATGTACGCCGGACAAACAGTTGAACACAATTCTGCTGAAGAGATTCTTAAACACCCCAGACACCCTTACACTGAGGCACTGATGGGCTGTTATGTGGACCCTCAGTCGGATAACATACAACTCTCAGGAATTCCTGGTGCGCCGCCTGATTTGTCCTTGGCCTTGTCGGGTTGTCCTTTTGCCCCGCGTTGTACAAAGGTTTTTGACACCTGTTTAACCGTCACGCCGCCGAACACAGAAACCACAGAGGGGTCTGTATTATGCCACTTATACAGTAAGGAGGGAGTGCCTCAGTCATGAGAAAAATCGTGTCAGAAGCTAAAGGCAGTGAACACCTCCCTCTGATGTCCTTTGAAAATGTGTCAAAAGTGTTCAGTCGGCGTCGAGGCAAACAAACTGTCGCAGTAAATGAGGCCTCATTTGAACTTCATGCGGGCAGCATTACCGCGTTGGTTGGAGAAAGCGGCAGTGGAAAATCAACCATTGGGAAACTGGTAACAGGCGTAGAAAAGCCGAGTGCTGGCTCTATTGTGTTTGAGAATACTCAGGTCCACACGCTAAAGTCCAGAAATTTGAGGTCGTATTGGCGGCACGTTCAAATGATTTTTCAAGACCCATTTGCCTCTTTAAATCCGCATAGTACAGTGCTCTACACCATCATGCGCCCCCTTGTTAATCATCGGGGTCTCACTGAAAAACAAGCAAGACAACGAGCTTTGGAAATTATGAACCTGGTTCGTTTGGTGCCAACCAATCAATTCGCAGAGAAGCGGCCTCATCAACTTTCAGGGGGCCAAAGGCAACGATTGGTGATTGCGCGTGCCATTGCAGTTGAACCAGAACTCGTAGTCGCTGATGAGCCCGTCTCCATGCTGGATGTTTCGATTCGTTCCGACATTTTGTACTTAATTGATGATTTGCGTAAGCGTACCGGTATGTCTGTACTGTACATTACCCACGATTTGCTGAGCGCCCGTGTGCTGGCAGATGAAGTTCTTGTTCTGTACAAAGGTCATATTGTTGAGCGGGGATCTGCTGATGCTGTGATTCGAAACCCGCGTCATCCATACACCCGCCTGCTGTTGGAGGCCATCCCTAACCCATGGCGGCATCGCCATGAGGATGGAACTGACACCAATGAGCACAGCAATGACGCAGCCAACGAACACAGCAATGACGCAACCAACGAACAGAGCAGAAGCGGCGCAAAAATGAAGGGGTCAAAAGCGGACCGGATATCGGAGCATGTATCTGATGTCGCTGCATGTCCGTTTCATCAACGATGTGAACTGGCCACGGACAAGTGTCGAACGGAAAAACCGGGTCTGTCCGGGGATAGCAACCATCAATCTGCATGCTTCTATATGTGATTCGCCTGATTCGAATATCTGTATGATTTTCAAACTATCAGTGACATGGGGGACCTACTATTGATTCAACTAGAGAACCATCATTTTCGTATTAACGGACAGAAGACGTTTTTATATGGAGCCGAGTTTCACTATTTCCGAGCCAATCCCGAGGTTTGGCAGGAGCGACTCAATCAAATCAAAGAGGCTGGATTTAACCTTGTCAGTACTTATGTGCCGTGGCTTTGGCACGAGTTTGAAGAGAATCATTTCGACTTTACCGGACGTACCCATAAACGCAGAAATCTTGAAAAGTTTTTATCCCTCTGCAACGAGTTGGGGCTGTACTGCATTGTCAGACCAGGTCCCTATGTCATGTCTGAACTGAAACATGAAGGCATCCCTTCGTGGCTGCTTCATCATTATCCTGAAACATTGGCGCTCGATAAGAGCGGGAATCCTCATCCTACGAGGGTCGTGTCGTACCTTCACCCCATCTTTCTCCGCTTGGCGCAGCGCTGGTATGAGCGTGTTTGCCATGTGATACGACCCTATCTTATTACCAACGAAGGTTCAGTTATTATGTTTCAACTGGATAATGAAATTGGCATGCTACACTGGGTGACGAATACACCGGATTACAGCCGAGTCAGTGTGGACGGCTTTTCTGCATATCTACAGGACAGATACCACAACATCGTTGAAGCAAACACCGTTTTTTCAACAACGGCAGCAAGTTTTACAGAACTCACGCATCAACTGGTTTACGATGGCACAAGCCCTTTGCAAACGCACTGGGTTTGGGGAGAGTATCGCAGGCATTTCGCGGTTCGCTATGTGGAGAGGTTAAAAGAAGCCGCTGTAAACGCCGGAATTGATGTCCCGTTTATCGTAAATGTCCACGGATTTAAGGATTTCTCCATTTACAGCCGTGGAACGGACTATCCAATTGGCTTGTCACAACTGCGAGACGTGTCCGACCTTGATGATGTTGTCATCGCAGGTGACTTTTATCCTGGAAAAATTAGCTACGATAATTTCCACGATCTCGTTATCAGCTCGGTATTAACAGAATCCATTTCGCGACCGGAGCAACCGCTGTTTTCCGCGGAGTTTCAATCTGGGCGCTTGGCTGATAGACCCAGAGTGCAGCCACAGGATTTGGAGCTCATCACTCGTATATGCGTATCCCAAGGCATGAATGCTTTGAACTACTATATGTTCGCCGGAGGAGACAACCCCGAGGGTATTGGTATTTTTGGCAGGCGTCACGAATGGCAAGCTCCCATTGCTTCGAATGGTCAACTGGGACCGTCCTATCATCGCGCCAAATACCTTGGGGAAGTATTCAATACCTTTAAAAGTGAGCTTGCCTCAGCGAATAAATTAGTTGACCTTGCTATTGGGTTTTATAGTCCCTACTACATGACCGAAACTACTGACCGCGACATTGAGGATGTCAGGGAAGTGATTCAGACCATTGAAGCAGAGCGAGAACAATTCCATTTTGACGGCGTGTGGAGACTTTTATCCGCAACAAGCACTTCGTATAACGCGGTTGAGATTCAGAAGAGTTCGGTAACACCGAAACTCTACCCCATCCTCTGGGTCGCATCCACTCGATACATGGATAGACGGACACAGATGAAGTTAGTGGATTATGTGAAACAGGGTGGACAATTAATTGTGGGGCCAGAAGTTCCGCACTTGGACTTAGCAAGCAAACCTTGCTCCATTTTAGTTGATGCTATTGGAGCACAGGTGATTGGAAAACACTTTGCAGAGACTGTGACGGCTTTCGGCGTCGAGGACGTGTTTTGTCCGTACTATAGTGCCTATGACATTCCGCCGGATGCAGAAGCATGCATTGTAGGACATGAAAATGAGGGCGAGAAGTCACGAGTAGCAGGGTTTATTCGCGGCATCGGGAGGGGACGTGTGATGGTTGTGGGCGCCGCTTTTACGCATCAGTACAACTATTACACGGAAGTCATAACCAAACTGCGCGAGAGATTTGGAATTGAACGAGCAGTCCATACTGAAAACCCCAACCTATTCGTCACTGAGCGTCGGGGAGCGGACGGAACCTTTGTATCGCTTATCAATGCAGATGATCTCAATCATTCCACTGTGATTTACCGCAATGGCAAACAAGCTTTTTCCGGAGCGCAGATCCATGTGTGTGGGAGAAGCGGCAAATTGCTGCCTGTTGATATCCCGTTGGCATCACAACTTGTCCTCGAGTACTCGACTTTGGAGGTTGTCGAGATGAAACGTTCAAGGAGGGAGGTATCTATCACGCTGCACATACCGGCAAATGAATCGGGACAGTTATGTCTGAACAGAGCAACAAATCAGTGGAAATGTATCGACTCAGAAACTACGTTAAGGTCTAATTTGACGGATAAAAACCGAGATTTACACGACATCGAGGGACAACGGACAGCCAGGCGATTAAGAATCGTCTATGCTTTGGAACCTGTTTACAACGCGTAGGATGTACAACGCGTGAGGAGAAGCCTAGGCGGTGACATCGGGATTGTATCTCGGGTCACCGCCTTTTTGTTGTTCATGTTGTTTTAAATAAATGGGCGTCAACCAGTTAAGGCACAGAGGCAGAGAAGAGTTTTCGCTGTTGTGCTTTAACACATACAAGCGTTTAAACTTTAAATCACATTCTTGTGAATTTTTGTTCAATTATATAGTTTACATATAAGGGGTGCCTACTTTTCGAAAGGAGGAATCAAGAGTGGACAACATTAAGCCGAGAGAGCAAATAGAGAAAATTGAAGCTTATTCACCTGGAACTCCCGTTGAGGAAGTCCAGAGACAGCTCGGATTAACCAAAGTTGTGAAACTGGCATCAAACGAGAATCCTTTCGGTTATTCACCATTGGCCGAACAAGCCATGATTGAAGAAGTACAAAAAATCAATATGTACCCAGAGGTAGCGCTGCCGCTGTTGGCCGGAAGCCTGGCAGAGAAACTGGGCGTTTCGCGGGAACAACTCTTCTTTGGAAACGGATCGGACGAAATCATCCGACTTTTAACAACAACCTATATCAACCAGAGCGACGAAGCCGTTATGGCGGATGTCACATTTCCTCGATACTACACTGACGTGCTGATAGGAGGAGGCACGCCGATAACAGTGCCGCTGGTTGAAGGTGTGCATGACTTGGAGGGCATGCTTGCGGCTGTACGTGCAAAAACGAAAATGGTATTTGTATGTAATCCCAATAATCCGACCGGAACAGTGGTTGGGAAGGAGCAACTGCTGCATTTTATCGAACGGATTCCTTCCCATGTGCTCATTGTCATTGATGAGGCCTACTACGAGTACGTCCATTCAACTGACTATCTGGAGACGGTTCCGCTTCTCGATAAGTATCCCAATTTGATTGTGCTGAGAACATTTTCAAAGATTTACGGACTGGCCGGATTGAGAGTTGGCTACGGTCTGATGAATCCAGAACTCGTTCAAAACCTCATGAGGGTCAAAGAGCCGTTTAATGTCAATAGAATGGCGCAAAGAGCGGCACTTGCATCTCTAAATGACGACAAATTTGTAGCGATGACAAGGGAAAGAAACGAGCAAGGGAAGCGCATCTACGAAAGAACATTTTCGGAACTAGGTCTGCCTTATTTCTCCTCCCAGGCTAACTTTGTGATGGTCGATGTAAAGCGGCCTGCAAAAATAGTTTACATGGACTTATTAAAACGCGGTGTGATTGTTAGGCCGGTAGGTTATCCCACCACGATTCGCGTCACGATTGGTAATGAAGAAGAGGTCGAGACGTTTGTACAAGCTTTAAAAATGTTGTAAGAGGTGACAGCAATGAAACCAGGCTTGGAACTAGGCAACACGGCTGCCATAACAGCAAAAGTTACGCCGGATATGTATGCGCAGTTTGAGGGGCAAATTGTCCATCGGGCCTATTCCACGGTTTCGATGGTTTACCACATGGAATGGGCAGCAAGACAGATTATACTGCCCTATCTGGAAGCAGACGAAGAGGGGATTGGCGGAGGCGTCACTGCCAAGCATGTGTCGCCCACTGCGGGCGGTGACACCATTACTGCGACAGCCACGGTGACAGGACTGAAGGGCCGTGCTGTCATTACAGCAGTGGAAGTGCATAACGGCAAGCAGTTGGTGGGAACAGGTGAAGTGACACAGTACGTTCTGCCCAGAAGTGAGATTGAAAAGAAACTAGCATCGGAGCAAGCAAAATGAGCGAAAAGACTACAAGAGACGGGGAGTGACACTATGGAAGACCAATTTCCAATCAGAGAGATTTTACATGGTGACGGAAAATTGGTGGATTCGGCTTACGAGTCAAAGATTACAGAAAAACTGGCGAAGTCGCTTTTCTATAAGATGCTGAGAGCACGAATGCTCGATCAAAAGTGTTTTAACCTGCAGCGTCAAGGCAGGATTGGCACGTATGTCCAATATGAAGGTCAGGAAGCTTCACAAATTGGCAGTTCGGCAGCGCTGGAAGAGGGGGATTGGCTCTTTCCGACTTATCGCGATCACGGAGCCATGCTCACATTTGGCTATCCCATGCAGACGTTGCTGTTACTTTGGAAGGGACGTTTCGCTGGGAACGTTGCACCGCAAGGAAAAAACATTGTACCTCCTTCCATCCCCATTGCATCGCAGTTGCCGCAAGCCGCAGGAGCTGCCATTGCGGAACGGAAAAAGGGAACAGACCGGGTCTCCATCGTGTATTTCGGAGACGGAGCGACATCTGAAGGGGATTTTCATGAAGGTATCAATTTTGCAAGCGTTTTCAATGCTCCTACGATATTTTTCAATCAAAACAATGGGTTTGCCATCAGTGTTCCAATTGCCAAACAAATGAAGTCAAAGACAATAGCGCAAAAGTCACAGGCTTATGATATTGAAGGTGTGCGCATTGACGGGAATGATGTATTCGCGGTTTATTTCACCACCCTTGACGCGATTAAAAAAGCCCGAAGAGGAGACGGTCCAACGTTAATTGAGTCTGTGACCTGGCGTTACAATGCCCATACCACAACAGATGACGCTTCCAGATATCGCAATCAAGAAGAAAGCAAAAAGCGCCGGGAAACAACGGATCCGCTGTTGAGAGTGGAACGTTTCATGAAGGCCAAGGGCTGGATTGACGATAACTGGATTGAACAACAAAGACAAGGCATTACTACAGAAATTAATGACGCAATCGAGGCAGCTGAAAACTATCCCCAAGCTGGGGTTGATGAATTGTTTGATTACGTTTTCGAAAAGCCCACATGGAATCTGGAAGAACAAAAAAGAGCCTATCTGGATATGAAAGCGGGTGTTCAATAATGGCAATTTCTGCACGCGTTGAAACGAGACAGATGACCCTTGTTCAAGCCGTCACAGATGCGCTTCGAACCATGTTGCGTGAGCGAGACGACGTCTTGTTGCTTGGAGAGGACATCGGCAAAAACGGTGGTGTTTTTCGAGCCACAGACGGCTTGATGGACGAGTTTGGAGAAGAGCGGGTGATGGACACCCCCCTTGCTGAATCAGGTATTATCGGCTCTGCCATTGGCATGGCCATCAACGGATTCCGCCCGGTGGCTGAAATCCAGTTTCTTGGCTTCATTTACCCAGGGCTCAATCAGATTATGACGCATGCGACCAGAATGCGATCGCGATCGCTTGGGCGTTACAGTGTGCCCATGGTGATCCGTGCTCCGTATGGCGGGGGAGTGCGGGCGCCGGAAATTCACTCTGACAGCATGGAAGCACTGTTCACACATATGCCGGGGATTAAAGTAGTGGTGCCTTCCACTCCCTATGATGCCAAAGGACTGTTAATTTCTGCTATAGAAGACCCTGACCCCGTACTGTTTCTTGAACCATTAAGGAGTTACAGAGCCGGCAGAGGCGACGTGCCGGAAGGGAAATACTCCATTGAATTAGGTCAGGCTGCCACTTTGAAAGAGGGA
The DNA here is from genome assembly GCF_016406125.1 of Alicyclobacillus sp. SO9. Lineage (NCBI taxonomy): Bacteria > Bacillati > Bacillota > Bacilli > Caryophanales > Alicyclobacillaceae > Alicyclobacillus > Alicyclobacillus sp. SO9. The sequence goes on from NZ_CP066339.1 coordinate 1,041,452, forward strand.
AATGACGTCTCCATATTTGCATGGGGCGCTATGATTCCCAAAGCTCTAAAAGCTGCTGAGAAAATAGAACAGGAGCAAGGTATTACGTGTGACGTCATTGATTTACGCACGCTCTACCCGTTGGATAAGGACGCAATTTCTGCGTCGGTGCAGAAAACAGGACGTGCAGTCATTGTCCACGAAGCTCAATCCACAGGCGGTGTCAGCGGGGATATTATGTCTGTCATTAACGATACGTCGTTTTTGTACTTGCGGTCCCCAATTGAAAGAGTCACAGGCTATGATATGCCTGTCCCAATGTTTTCCCTTGAAGACGAATACCTGCCGAACGAAGACAGGATACGGCATGCTATTAAGAAGTCCGTCAACTTTTAGTGCACGGGAGGGGCAACCATGACTGAAGTGAAGCTAAACGATATCGGTGAAGGAATGACAGAAGCCGAAATCATGCAGATCCTCGTTGAACCTGGAGCATCGGTTTCTGTTGATGAACCGCTTGTCGAAATACAGACGGATAAATTGACTGCAGAACTCCCTTCCCCCGTAGCCGGCGTTGTCGAGAAGATTCATGCAAAGGTCGGAGATATTGTTCAGGTTGGGAATGCAGTCGTTACAGTCTCCGCGGCTGGGGAAACCATATCCGAAGAGCACAAGACAGCGCAACCGTCAGAAGGCAACAGTATGGGGTCTCGCACAAACGAGAGTGCTGAAAGCGGCGTAAACGATGAATTGATGCCGTTCAATTCAAAAACGGGACATGTCCTGGCAGTACCGCACACGCGCAAGATAGCCCGTGACCTTGGAGTGGATATTGAACACATTCAAGGAACTGGACCTTCGGGTCGTGTAACGGAAGAGGACGTTTATGCGTTTTCTGCCCACCCAAAGTCAGGCGTGGATAACAAAACCTATGAATCGGTTCGAAGTGAAGCGGGTTCAGCCGAGCCTGGTTTAGCCGAATCTGGTCTGTCTCAAGCGAGTCAACCGGAATCTGGTGCTCTGGCGAGCAGTGTGCGCGGCATCGCAAGTGCATCACCTGCAGTCCGCAAGTTGGCCAGGGAATACGGCGTAGACTTGGCGGATATTAGGGGCAGCGACGGCTTGGGACGAATCCGCGCGGAGGACATAACTGCACACCAAGCAGGGCCGGCTGTGACACAAAGCATCGTGCAAACAATATCTGCCGAGGTCAAGTCCCAGGAAGCCAAGTCTTCCGACGCAAGAGAAATTCCATTTCGCGGACGCAGACGAGCCATTGCAAAAAAGATGTCGCAATCCATGTTCACGATTCCCCACGTTACGCACTTCGACGAGGTCGACGTCACGGATATTTTTGCGGTTAAAGAGTCATTGAAAAAGGTCGATCCAGAAAAGAATGTATCGGTTGCGGCGTTCTATATCAAAGCGTTGCAATTTGCTTTGCAAGAAGTACCGATTTTCAATGCCAAGCTTGATGAAGAAAATGAAGTCATTCGGCTGGAGCAAGAATACAACATCGGGATAGCGGCCGACACAGAGGATGGGCTGATAGTGCCTGTCATTAAGAATGTGGAGAAGTTGTCCGTATTTCAAATTCATACACAGATGAAGCAACTCATCAAAAAAGCAAAAGAAAATCGGTTGACGGCTGCAGATATTTCCGACGGTACATTTACGGTATCCAATGTCGGTCCGATGGGAAGTACCGGTGCGACACCGATTATTAACTACCCTGAGTGTGCTTTGATGGCTTTTCATAAGACAAAAAAGACGCCGGTGGTCAGAGACAACGACGAGATTGTCATCCGCCAGGTGATGAACATTTCCATGACGTTTGACCACAGAGTCGCCGACGGTGCAAAGGCTGTACAGTTCACGAATCATTTCATCAAGTATATTGAAAACCCCAACCTGCTACTTGTGGACTTGGGCTAATGCCTCTCAGCCGAGCAGCTTGTTTACAGTTCCTTGGTTCACCCTGTATTGAGATGAAGTGATGCGGGGTGAACTGAGTCGATTGCTATGCAGCATACGCGAGCAGGTTTGAGTAAGAGGCATTCTCTGACGTACTTAGGACCGAAACCGTTGATGAATGTTGTTCTTTTTGTATGTCGGATGTGAAAACTCGTATAGTTCCAGTGAGACTGCAAGGTACCTTGTGTCAAAGAGATTGGCCGTATGTGAAGTAATCACATCAAACAGTGCTTGGCAAATCGTATCCAGGGATTCCTTATCTCGTCCGCCGCCTAATTTTAGTGTGGCATGGATAAAAGCGTCGTCTTCTTTTCCGTCTGCAATTTCATAATCGTGAAGCTGAATCGCTCGCGAGCGGATGCCTCCTGTGGGCAATATAGGGTTGTATGAAATTAAGACCTCGTTTATTTTCTTTAACAGGCTTTTTATTTGAAGCGCGTCGGAGAGATTGTCTGTGTATTCAACGATGACGTGGGGCATGGTGTTTCCTCCCTCGAATCAGAATGATTTAAGACTTTTGTTAATCCTTGTGCCTGTGCGTGTGAGGTTCGAAGCTGCTGTAACCAGTTGACCTATGGAGCAGGCATAAGCCGCCCTATAGTGTTGTGGAGTTTTCCGATGCCTTCAATTTCTGTCACAACCTCATCGCCTTCATGTATGTTCACTGCACCTTTAGGGGTTCCGGTCAGAATGATATCTCCAGGGCTCAGGGTCATGAAGCTGCTCAAGTATTCGATGAGGAAGGGAACACTGAAAATCATGTCTTTAGTTGTTCCTTCCTGGGTAACCTCACCATTGACATAAGTCCGCAACTGGAGGTTCATGGGGTCTTCGATGTCCGGTGCATCTACAATCCACGGTCCAATGGGCGTACAGGCGTCACGGTTTTTGACCCGCAGATTTGGACGATAGTAGTTTTCGAGATAGTCTCTGATGGCGTAATCATTGGCCACGGTGTATCCAGATATGTATTCATAGGCGTGTTGCTGTTTGACATGCTTCGCCTCTCTCCCGATAACAGCTACCAGTTCGCATTCATAATGCATATTCGCTGCGTCTGCGGGACGAGGTGTGATGCCTCTGTGGCCAACAAAAGTGTTTGGCCCTTTTAGAAAGACCAGGGGTTCTGTGGGGGCTTTAAACTCCAGTTCAGAAGCGTGATCGGCGTAGTTTAAACCCAGTGCAAATGAGGTCTTTGGGTCCAGAGGAGGCAGCCACGTTACCTCATGTTCGTTCACAAACGTTCCGTCGGGAAGTTGTATGCCCTCTGCAGTATTAATCACTGACCGTATTTGTCCTTGATATCCGATGCGCCCTCGTTTCACTGTGCTCCCTCCAGTACTTGCTTGTGTTCTGGCTGAACTTTGTTTTGAAGCCATCCGATGCCTTCGATTTCGATTCGCACTTCGTCGTTTGCGGATACAAGAGGAGCCTGCTCCGGAGTGCCGACTAAAAGCGTATCACCGCGATAGAGAGTCATAAACTCAGTTACGTCAGCCAAAAGCCGTGCAATGGATCGGACTAGATTTCGGGTATTGTTGGCCTGCCTTAAAGTTCTGTTTACAAATACGCGAATATCGAGGTTATCCGGGTTCGGGATGTCGTTCTGTGAAACAATCCAAGGGCCAATGGGACAAAAACCGTCGCGGCTTCTATGCTTAACGCCAGGACGGAAGACACTGTCGTACGGAACACTGATATCGTTGGCAATGGTATATCCGGCAATGTAAGCAAAGGCTTCTTCCTTTTTCACGCGAGTTGCGGTTTCGCCGATGACAATCCCTAGAGCAGCCCCTACCTGAATTTTGTCCACAGCTTGTGGAAGAGGGACAGGTATATTGGTTGCAATAAGCGTATTTTGCGGCTTGATATACAGAATGGGGGCTTGCGGCGGCTGGTTGTAGGGGGGCTTGGTGAAAACCTCTCCGAACGCTTCTAGTTCTCCCTTGTAGTTAAGCAGTGTGCCGTAGACGGTTCCAGTTGCAGGAATGTCAAAGCCTCCATTGGGCAGTGAGACAGTGCCGCTGTCTGCCGTAATCGTCCGATTTGATAAATCCACATTTCCTTCGAGGAATTTCTGTTCGCCTAACGGTTTGTACCTTATACGTGCCATTTGACAGCACTCCTCAGCATAGGTATCTGACATCTCGATGCGAATATATTATATAGAATATCATATATGATGTGTGGATGTTTGTGAAGGAGTAGGCCTTATGAGCCTGTTCTCCGGCCGCATGAGGCCGTACGAGGTCGCAGTGTGGCAATGCAGTTCGGGTCGTTGTGTTTTGATGTAGAATTATATAGGATAATTGATATGGAAAATCAGACGCAAACCCAAAACAAGCAAGAGCAAGCATACGACATCATTAAGTCTCGTATTATGAGCGGCGAATATGGGGCGGGGTTCCGCCTTGTAATTGATAGGTTGGCCAAAGAATTTGGATTTAGCGCAATTCCCGTTCGGGAAGCTGTGCGTCGTTTAGAGGCAGAAAATCTGGTGGAATATGAGAAGTTTAGCGGAGTTCGCGTGACACGCATTGATGAGGGTGTGTATATCGAGACTTTGTCTGTTCTTGCTGTGCTTGAAGGTTATGCGACACGGCTGGCCAGCAGAAAACTGAAGCAAACGGACCTGGATGAATTGAAAGATATTAACCGTCAGATGAAAGCGGCGCGTGAACAATTTGATTTGAGCAACTATAGTTCCTTAAATAAGCAATTCCACTTTAACATCGCGCAGGCAGCAGAACACAAGTTTCTTCTTCATCAGATGGCAACTCTGCAGGACAGAATCGATGCCATCCGCTCCAGTGTGTTTATGCTCATACCGCATCGAACTACAGATTCGATTGATGAGCACAGCCGGTTGATTACCATGATGGAAAATCAGGCTTCGGAAGAAGAGATTGAGTTGTTTGCCCGCCAACATAAGATGGCAACCCTTGATGCCTTTAAACGCTGGAGTGCAACGCGTTAAATACCCTAAAGAATTAAGGCCCCCATTTTTCGGGATATGTTTTGGGCTGTAGCCAACACCGCTTGCTTGGCCATTTGCAGATTTTCTCCTTGTAGATAGACAGACGGCCCGTCGATGCCCACGGCTGCAACGAATTCATTGCGGCTGTTAAATACGGGACTGGCAATTCCGGTGACGCCAAGAATGGCTTCATCTGTTTCTACGTATACCTGCTCTTCGTGAATCCTTTTTAGTCGGTGCTTTACTGTCCGGATATCTGTAACGGTGTTGGGTGTAAACTGAGGAATCGGTTCAGACAAGAGAGTATTCAATGTTTCTGTCTCCATATGAGCCATAATCACATAACCAAACGCCCCAAACACAGGCGGCCGACGCGGTCCCTGGAATGACGCCACTTTTAACCCTTCCGGTGTCTCTTTGCGGTAAATGTAGACCATTGCATCGTGTTCCAGTACGGCCATGATAACGCTGTGGCCTGTCTGAATATAAAGGTCGTTGAGCCAATCTACCGCTTCTTGACGTAAGTCCAAGGTTGACGTGACCAAATCCCCATAACCGAGAAACTTAAAACCCAACTGATATGTATTGGTTTCCTTGTCAAAACGCACGAGCCCCCGGCGTTCCAGTGTATATAGGATGCGGTATACAGTGGCCTTTGCAATAGAAGTGTTCTTGCTTATTTCATTAATTGTTTGCTGCGGGTTCTGGTATGTGAAGCTCTCCAATACGTCCACAGCCCTGTCTATTGCTCGAATCGATTGCATTTGAATTTCCCGCATATCTAGACTCCTTATCGCATTCTGGACATGCCTGTTCTCAGCCCGTTGGATGATTCTGGTTGTGTTGATTGTAGATTCACTCTATGAATTCGTCAACTTGAACCATGAATCGATGGAAACAGTATGCGAAGGACAATTATCTGAATATACGCTGTTGACAATATAATTAAATAAATATTAAACTGACGTCATAAAATGAATTAAACAACTCACTCTGTGAGTCGAATCTGGTTTGACAGACACGACTTAAAACAGATTGACCCGCTCTCACTAGCTGCGAATTAACTTGCAGACCTTTCTATTAGCGATATCGAAATTCAAAGGAGGGGAAAGATGACTACTGTACTGGATACAAAGACGTTTCGTCAGGCAATGGGGATGTTTGCCACAGGGGTTACGGTGATGGCAACAGAAGCGGATGGAGAACTGCACGCCATGACTGCAAACGCTTTCTCGTCGTTGTCACTGGATCCGCCACTTATCTTAATCTGTCTCAAGCGCGGTGCAAAAATGGAGCATCTGATTAATCAAGGCAGCTATTTCTCAGTCAGTTTTCTGTCAGAGCAGCAGGAACTGCTGTCTACCTATTTTGCGGGCGGCAGCAAGGACGGTACGGTTCCGGATTTTCAGTTTCAACCGTGGTCGAATACTGTGCGCTTGCAAGGGAGTATCTGTTCTGTGGCCTGTCAGGTCCATGAAATTGTTGAAGGCGGCGATCACGTTGTGGTCTTTGGCCGAGTCATGGACATCGACATGGATTCACAAGGGACTCCGCTGCTGTTCTACAAAGGGAAGTATCAAACCTTAGCGCGGGCTGAACAAGTTTAGCTGTTTTTTTATTCCTAAAATCATATATGATTAGATATGTGATAAGGTATAGCGGATTCTGGGTTGTTCATTGCAAATAAGCGTATGGAGGTTGAAACGTGGGAACAGAACTGAGGTATGAAGTAAAACCAGTACAGCACTATATCGACGGAGAATTTTGTGACAGCATCTCGGGAAAAACCTTCAAAACGGTGAATCCAACGACAAACGAAGTGATTACAACAGCGGCTGAAGGCTTCAGTGAAGATATCGATAAGGCTGTGCGAGCGGCAAACAGAGCGTTTCGTGAAGGTCCTTGGGCAGAAATGAAGACAAAAGACCGAGCGGAATTAATGAGAACGATTGCTGCAGGAATTGAGAGCAACAGTGAAGAGTTGTCCTATTTGGAAACCTTGGATACGGGACTCCCAATTTCTCAGACCAAAGGTCAAGCAGCCAGAGCGGCGGCAAATTTTCGCTTCTTTGCGGAAATGATTAGCCGCATGACAGGTGAGTCCTTTCCCGTAGATGATACTTTCCTCAACTACACAACGATGAAGCCTGTAGGAGTTGCCGGGCTGATTACACCCTGGAATACGCCACTGATGTTGGCTTCCTGGAAGATTGCTCCATGCTTGGCCACTGGCAACACTGCTGTTCTGAAGCCTGCAGAATGGTCGCCTCTGACGGCCGCAAAACTTGCCAGTATCCTTGACGCCGCGGGGGTTCCTAAAGGCGTGTTCAATGTTGTTCAAGGTTACGGAGAAACTGCGGGAGCGGCATTAGTAGCCCATGAAGATGTCAAGCTGATTTCGTTTACCGGAGAGACGACCACAGGAAAGGAGATTATGCGAAACGGCGCTGACACACTGAAGCGCTTCTCCATGGAACTTGGCGGCAAGTCACCTGTTGTCGTATTCGCGGATGCTGACTTGGACAGAGCGGTGGACGCTGTCGTATTCGGTATCTATTCGCTGAATGGTGAACGCTGTACAGCGGGATCGCGGTTACTTGTGGAACGCTCCATCAAAGATGAATTTGAGCGCCGGTTACAGGAGCGCGTGGAAAAAATCAAAATCGGCGATCCCTTTCATCCCGACACAGAGGTGGGTGCACTCATCCATAAGGATCACTACGACCGAGTCACAAACTACATCCAAATTGGACAAAAAGAAGGAGCCCGGGTGTTGGCGGGCGGCAGCAGGCCAAGGGACATGAGTCAAGGGAACTTCCTGTCACCGACCTTGTTTGTGGACGTGACAAACGATATGCGGATTGCACAGGAGGAAATCTTTGGACCGGTGCTCGTCTCCATTCCATTCGATTCCGAGGAAGAAGCCGTCAAACTGGCCAACGATGTAAACTACGGCCTTGCGTCCTATGTTTGGACAACCGATTTAACACGTGCTCATCGGGTGTCTCAGCAGATTGAAGCCGGGATGGTATGGATCAATTCACAGAATGTCAGAGACCTGCGAACACCGTTCGGAGGAGCGAAGATGAGCGGAATTGGACGTGAAGGCGGGCACTACAGCTTCGAATTCTATACAGAACAGAAAACAATCCATTTAGCGATGGGAGAACACCACATTCCGCAATTCGGAAAGTAAAAGGCCTGACAGAAAGAACTTGCCATAAAGACTTGCCATAAGGAACCGTGCTAGAAAGACCCCTGTCAAAAGAAAAAGGAGGAGTTTCGATTGGGTATTCGAACCGGTGCTGACTACATGAAGAGACTGGACGAGACAAAACTTGATGTATGGATTGACGGAAAGAAAGTAGAGGGTCCCATTTCTGAACACCCGGCGTTTAAAAATGTGATTCAGAGCATGGCTGGATTGTATGATTTGCAGAATGACCCAGACTATCAGGACGAAATGACGTATGTAGAGAACGGAGTTCGGTACGGCGCATCGTTTCTTGTCCCAAAAACCACAGAAGACTTGGTGAAAAGACGCAAGATGATGAAGCGGTGGGCCGATTATGCCGGGGGCATGATGGGGAGATCGCCGGATTATCTGAACAGTGCCCTGATGGCGATGAGTCAGGCCGGAGGATACTTTGAGCAAAATGACCCTCGCTTTGGAGAAAATATTCAGGCTTATTATGAATACATGCGCGAGAATGACTTGAGCATGACGCACACGCTCATTAATCCGCAAGTCAATCGGGGCGTGAGCAACAGCCAACAAAAAGACCCGTACGTGGCTGCACACGTAGTGGAGAAAAACGAGCAAGGGGTCGTTATTCGGGGCGCCAGGCTGTTGGCCACACAAGGACCGATTACCGATGAAATCATGGTGTTTCCCTCTACCCTTTTGAAAGGCACAGAAGAGGACAATCCCTATTCTTTTGCTTTTGCCATTCCCAATTCAACCCCTGGTCTTCGTTATATCTGCAGAGAAACCTTTGACTACGGAAAATCCCATTACGACCATCCGCTGGCCTCACGGTTTGAGGAAATGGATGCCATCGTCATCTTCGACGATGTGCTGGTTCCATGGAATCGCGTGTTTCTGCTTGAAGACGCCAAACTGTGCAACGGCCTGCATATGACGACTGGGGCCACGGCGCAGATGACCTATCAAGTATTGCAGAAAAACATTGCGAAAGCCGAGTTTGTCTTAGGTATTACTGAGAGTATTGTAGACGCCATCGGGATTGGCCAATTCCAGCACGTCCAGGAAAAAGTCTCGGAAATCATTTTAGCTGCCGAGACAATGAAAGCGTTTGTAAGAGCGTCTGAAGCCGATGCCGAACCCAATCAATGGGGTGTGATGACTCCGGCGTGGGCACCTCTGAATGCAGCAAGAAACATTTTCCCCAAAACCTATCCGCGCTTGGTCGAAATTATCCAACTGCTTGGTGCAAGCGGACTGATGGCCATTCCGGGTGAGAACGATTTGAACAGTCCTATTCAACCCGACATTGAAAAGTACCTGGTTGCCCGCAATGCGCCGGCAGAAGCGAGATTGAAGCTGTTCAGGCTGGCTTGGGACGCATCGCTCAGTGCATTCGGATCGCGGCAAGTGCTCTACGAACGCTATTTCTTCGGCGACCCAATCCGCATGGCCAGCGCTTATTACAACTCCTACGACAAATCAGAAGCTGTGAACCGTGTGCAGGAATTTTTGAATCGGCCGGAACAGTCAACCGCAAAGGAACTGCTTTCTAAATAGGGGGGACAAAAATGGGATACGAAGCGTTCAACATTATACGTGCGGCCCATGCTGAACTGCTGGTACGGGACTTGGAGAAATCACGTTATTTCTACGTAGATATCCTAGGTTTTCTGGTAACTGAGGAAACATCCAAACAACTGTATTTGCGAGGTGTGGAAGAACGGGTTCACCACAGTCTGGTGTTGACGCAGGCAGACGAACCCAGCGTAGGGCACCTGAGTTTTCGGGTTGAAAGCAATCGGGACGTGGAGAATCTCTATCAATTCTATCAAGAAGCAGGCTGTCAGCCGAGAATGCGTGAAGCCGGAGAGGAAATCGGCCAGGGGAGTGCAGTGATTGTACAAGATCCTTTTGGATTTCCTGTGGAATTCTTTGCCGATATGGAGATTGAGGCACCATTTCACCAAATGTACCACTTGCACCGGGGTGCACAAGTGCGGAGAATGGACCACTTTAATGTCTTTAATCCGGACTTTGATAAGGCCTGCGATTTTTGGATGAACCAACTCGGATTTCGCTTGTCAGAGTATGTTGAAACGGATGAAGAACCGCGGAAAAAGACAGCGGTCTGGACACATCGCAAGCCCAATGTGCACGATTTGGCAATGATGCGGGGGGATGGTCCCCGCGTGCATCATATCGGTTTTTGGATGGAGGACATGAACAGTATCATTCGGGCCTGCGACATTCTCGGCGGCGCAGAGTTGCATGAGCACATCGAACGGGGCCCAGGGCGCCACGGCATTTCCAATGCGTTCTTTCTGTATTTACGCGATCCCGATGGTCACAGAATCGAACTCTATACAAGCGACTATCTGACTTCCGATCCCGATTTGCCGCCAATCCGCTGGAGCGCAAACGATCCCAGGCGGCAAACACTGTGGGGGCATAAAACACCTGAAAGCTGGTGGAAAGAGGCCTCTGCGGTGGCAGATTTGAGCTCTGGCGGTACAATTCCCGTTGTTTCGGGAGATGCGGTGGCTGGTTCAGAGAAGTTTATTCGCTAACAAGAAATGCGACAGAGAATATGATGCGATTTTCGGGGGATTAGAGACCAGAAATCACAATTTAGGAGGCACAACATGGATAAGTTTCGCGGTTCAATTGTCCCATTGGTGACACCCTTTCAGGAAAATGGCGAGATTGACGAGGCAGCCTATAAAGACTTGATTGAGTGGCAAATTGAAAGTGGCAGCCATGGGATTTCCTGCTGCGGCACCACAGGCGAACCCAGTTCTCTCAGCTTTGATGAACGCAAATACATGCTCGAACTGACAGTGAGTCAAGTAGGTGGCAGGGTGCCGACTGTGCTGGGGACTGGAAGTACAAACCACGATGAGACCATGGCATTGACGAAGCATGCGGAGAAAGTCGGTGTGGACGCAGCGCTGGTTATTGTTCCGTATTACAACAAGCCGTCTCAAGAGGGACTGTACCAGCATTTTCGGGAAGTAGCCGATTCAGTAGAGATTCCTGTTATTATCTACAACATTCCAGGCAGAACAGGCGTAAATATGGAGCCCTCTACAATGGCTCGACTGCGCAAATCCTGTTCCAATATTATTGGTGTAAAGGAATCCAACAAGAACTTCGAACAAGTCAGTAAGGTGCTGCATGAGTGCGGCAGAGATTTTAACGTATACAGCGGCATTGAACTTCTCTGCTATCCGATGCTTGCGCTTGGCGGCGCCGGGCATGTCAGTGCGACTGCCAATCTCCTGCCACGAGAAGTTGCGGACATCTATAACTTTGTAGAGCAGGGAAAGTGGAAGGAAGCCATCGACCTTCATTATTATTTGCTGGAGCTGAACGAAGCGCTATTCTGGGAAACGAATCCAGGACCGCTGAAAGCTTCGATGGGGATGACTGGGAAGATTAAACCGGTGATTCGGAGCCCCTTAGCCCTTCCTTCTGAAGACATGCAGGGCAAATTGCGTGACGTTCTGACGAAGTATCAACTTGTTTGAGCTTTGTTTGCGATTTTGAGTATGATTCGAGTGCGATTTGTGTGAAATGGAGATTAGACAGTCTGACGTGCAGGCGTAATTTGCCAAGACCTGTGCAGAACGCAGTTTACAATCGGGGCTTTTGAGGGTGTCCATTCCGGACACCAAGCCCTGATTGGCTGATACCTCAATATAAAAAATCTGAATATTGACTTTTATATAAAATCATATACGATTTTATATAAATTAAAAGGGTGTAAGCAGCCTAAAACGGAGTACATTCTAAGCAAGGGGAGGTAAAATTGTGGCAGAGAAGTTGCAGGGCGATTCACAGACTCCATCTGGCATCTTAGCAAGGCTGGACCGACTGTCCGTATGGAGTCTTCCATGGTTGTTTGTCGGAATCATAGGTGTCGGATTTCTTTTTACGTTCTTTGACATCTTTGACATTAACGTATCTTTTATTCAAACGTGTACTTCCATAGTGCCTGGATGTAAGCCGGAAAATGCAAATAACTATCTCGGTATGCCGGTGGTCATGAACTTGGTGGGATACGTGCTGGGAACCTTGATTTTGAGTCCGCTGTCAGACCGAATTGGTCGCAGGCATATGTTGTTGATTACTCTGCTCGTTACTGGGTTGGGCTCACTTGTAACAGGCTTTGTCAGTTCATACGGTTGGTTTGTCTTTGCAAGGTTTGTGACAGGCCTCGGTATTGGTGCCGATCTCGCTATTGTCAACACGTACATTAATGAAGTTGCACCCAGAGAGCACAGGGCTCGCTATACCTCTCTCATTTTTGTCATGTCGGCTCTCGGCGCCCTGGCGGGGATTTGGCTGGGATTGCTTTTGACAACACCAAAGACGCCGTTTCCAATGGGCCTCCCATTCGCATTGGCTTCGGTCCACTTCGCCAATGGTTGGAGAATCATGTACTACATTGGCGGTGCCTTGGCATTGGTTGGGTTACTGATGCGCGCGCAGTTGCCGGAGTCACCGCGGTGGCTCATTTCGCGCAATCGTCTTGCTGATGCACATCGAGTCGTATCAGACATGGAAGCGATTGCATCGAGACACGGAGAACTGCCGCCAGTTACTCATGGAAGAGCCGAAGCGGAAGCAGAGACTACCATGCCATACGCTGAGATTTTCAAAAACAAAGTCTATGTAAAAAGAACCGTTATGCTGGTGCTTATGTGGCTGTTCAGTTATATCACCGTGTACTCGTTTGCGTCAGGTTTCACGACTATCTTGTCTTCGCTGAAGTATGCCCCGCCTGAAGCGGGCCTCATTGCAGCTGTTGGTACCATTGGATTCGTACTGTGTGCTTTGGCGGCTACTGTTTTTGGTGAGAAACTGGAACGAAAGACTTGGTTACCCATTTCCGCTGTCCTCACGATTATCGGTACTTTAATTGTTGCATTGGCTAAGACGGACCTATCCGTTGCGATGGTTGGTGCGGTTGTCATCTTCTTCGGATTCAACTTATGGGTCCCTATTGCCTACACTTGGTCTACAGAGCATTATCCAACGCGAGCAAGGAGCACGGGTTTTGCATTGGCGGACGGTCTCGGTCATGTTGGCGGAGGCATTGGTGTACTCGTGATTGCCCCGCTCATCCCAGCCTTGGGCGTTATGTCAGCCTTTTTATTAATCGATGCATTTCTCGTAATCGGAGCGATGATTGCCATGTTCGGTCTAAGAACAAAGGGCAAGAAACTGGAGGAACTTTCCCCCTGATTGCAAGTTTCTCGACCTCATGGCGCAATCCTGCGGCATGGGGTCTTTTTGGCCTTATCAATATAACGGCGATTTAGTAATTGGTTCGGTTCCTGCAATATCATTCCAATTCATGAAGTATGCAATAATGGTATGAAACGTGTGTTCGCTAAAAGGAGGTCAGTTCAATGTGGCGTCTGCAAGTATGGGAAGGGAAGCACAACGTCGAAGGCTTTTTGCTCGACAGCGAGGAAGAAGTGCAAGCCAAGAAGGAAGAGATGAAGAGCAAATATCCAGGACCTGTGTATTCAATCAAGATTGAAGAGTTACGTCGTCCTAATAAAAAAGCAACCAAAATCAAACGAGTTGTTGACGCGATTTTCGATGCCTTGTCTTAGGTTCTCAAGTTAGGTTGTTCTACTGTACTGATTGCATATTGTCGGAAGTCGGAAGGTTTTTGACCGGTTTCTCTATGGAAAACAGTAGAGAAATGGGATGCAGTGCGAAAACCCACCGCCAAGGCAATGTCTGTTATTGAACGTTTGGGTTCTGTCCGCAGTGCTTCCTTTGCTGTTTCAATCCGCTTGCGGAGCAGGTAATCCGCTGGTGTGATTCCCGTTGAACGTCGGAACACACGGTGCAGATGGTATGGACTGATGGCCAACTCAGCCGCCACCACCTCCAATGTCAGCCGTTCCTCCAAGCGACGAGTGATGACGGTCTTGGTCGCTTCAACCAGTGCTGCGTCTGGATTCAGGTAATGCTCATCAGGTTTGCATCGTTTACAGGGCCGGAACCCATCGTCCAGTGCTGCGCCAACCGTTGAGAAAAGGGAGACATTCTCTGGTATGGGTGCACGAGACCGGCACGATGGGCGACAAAAAATACGGGTTGTCTTTACACCGTAAAAAAACTCTCCGTCGAATGCTGCATCACAGTTGATAATGGCCTCCCACTGCGCCTGGTTCATGCCTTCGCACCTCCTATTGCTACTATACCCGGGAAGTCCTGAAAAAGTAATAGCTTGGAATATGACAGCAAGATAAGGAAAGCCTGCAAACCGGAAGACGAGCCGGCGAATCAAGCTACTCGTGCTTATGCAGGAAAGCCTCCACTGTGGAGAAGTATTCTTCCGGCTCCTCGTCAATTGCAGAGTGTGAACTGTGACGATATACATGAAACTCGGAACCATTGACGAGGCTGTGATAATACTCTGTTGAGGAGGGTGACGCTTCATCGTAAAAACCGCAGGTGAACAAAGACGGTACCGTAATCTCATGCAGCCTTTTCGTCTGGTCATAGTCGCGCAGGATTCCGGTCGCATGGAACTCCGAAGGTCCCCACATGTAGTTGTACACAGCTTCGCCAAATGCTGCTTTGCGGCGCGCTTTTTCATCTTCAGAACGTTCAATTCGGCAGACGTGCTTCCGCATGTAGACTTTTTCCGCATTACGGTACGCTTCAGAGTCCGTGGTTCCGTTTGCTTCACATTCACTCAAAACCGTCTGTACATCTTCCGGCAGTTCTTTTCGATACCGATTCGCGTCTTCGATCCAACGGTGAACACTGAGACAAGGACTAGAGAAGATTGCGCTGATAACACCTTCCGGTTTCGTCAGAAGGTAGTCCGCAAGCAGTGTTGTTCCCCATGAGTGGCCCAGAATGTGGACTTTCTTAAGTCCTAATGAAAGCCGCAAGGCAGCTAGTTCACGAACGAACCTGTCGATGGTCCAAAGCGACCTATCATCAGGACGATCTGAGTTTCCACATCCCAATTGGTCATACATAATTACAGGGTGTTTAGATGCGAGAGCCTCTGCAAGTGGTTCCATACCTAGATGCGAACTACCTGGTCCCCCATGGAGGGTAATGAGTGGAATCCCATCGCTGTTTTCTCCAACCATCTGGTACCAGATGCGGCCGCCTTCTACATTGACAAATCCTTCGCTGCTCAAGCTATCACCCCTGTCCATTTTGTTTCCAGTTTAGCACTAATTTATCGGCACGTTGAGTGTATCCTATCGCAGTCATTGTGCGCGTTGTCAATTGTTTGACCACGACAGGATGTTGGATGTTGCATTCACTATAGTAAGTTGCATTCACTATAGTAAGGTGATAATAATTCGACTACTGTCGAAGTGTTCCTGTAGTACACTGAACTTAACGAACAACGCAGCATCAACTTGTTCAACTCGACCTTAACAAGAGGTGATTTACCTTGAAAGCAAGCCCAAACATTGTCGCAGTGGCTTCTTTGATTGGGGATCCTTCACGTGCCGCGATGCTGATGAATCTGCTTGGCGGCAAAGCCCTGCCGGCCAGCGAACTAGCTCGAGCCGCCAGAATCAAGCCGCAAACAGCCAGTTCCCACTTGTCCAAGTTGGTCAACGGCGGGCTTCTGGTGCAAGAATCCTATGGCCGCCATCGTTACTACCGGTTGGCGAATGCCGAAGCAGCCGAAGCCTTGGAGACGCTAAATGCCATTGCTCCTGAAAAGCCGATTCAATCGCTGCGAGAGTCGTATGAGGCGAAGGCACTTCACTTTGCTAGAACGTGCTACGATCACGTTGCTGGTGAACTGGGAGTAGCCTTAACGGACAAGATGCTGGAGCTGGGACTGGTGGTTGAGGTTGGAAAAGATTTTCAAGTAACGGCACGGGGGGCAGATAGGATTGAGGCCTTTGGTATCGACTTGAAGGAAGTGAAGAAGACACGCAGGCATTTCGCTCGCCGGTGTCTGGACTGGAGTGAGCGTCGGCACCACATGGCTGGAGCTTTGGGTGCCGCGATTGCGAATCGAATGTTTGAGCTGGGGTGGATCGCTCGAGTTCCCGCCGGGCGAGCCCTCCGAGTGACCGATGAAGGGTATGCGGGCTTGGAATCGGAGTTGGAAATTCACTTAACGCAGAAGCGGTCAAACGGTTAGTTTGGGGTGTGAAGGCTGACTGAGTGACGTCTCCAATGTGTGTGTGACGTTTATCCCAATTAGTCTTTGTATCGTTCAAGCCAAAGCAGCTTTGCATTCAGTGTGGTGTGGTCTTCGTCAAATTGAGGTCCTCCCGGTATCGAACCAACAGTGTTTTGCATTAGCTGATAGCTTGTCTTGAACGGCGCAGCTACTGAACTGCCAGACTTCCAAAAATAGTGGAACTTTAGTTGGCTCAACTGTGACTTATTCAAGCCTGAATCGTAGCCAACATAGAGTCCAGGCGTAAAGCCGCCTGCAGACACTGCGTCGTACCAGTGATTGCAGAAGTTGACGATACTGTTGACTGGTACCGAAGCAGCCACACCTTCCAAATCAAGCCAGATTGTAACCCGCTTAGGGAATCCGATGTTTTTGACGTGTTTTACGGCATTTCTCCCCAATTTTGTCCCTAATGCGCCCGTAGGATGAAACTGCCCTGTAGACGACGAAGCCAGTGCATGTTGTACAGGCATCAGAGCAAGTCCAGCTTTTAGTATCCTGGCCGCTTCGTCATGAGTAAGGTCGCCTCTTTTTTCAACAGATTGCCAAGACACATAGCGCAAACAGAACTTGTAACCGTGAGCGAGCATATAGTGAATGTCAGGCGCCGTCAACGGGGCATCGGCGTCAAGTCCAGCTTCACTGGCTTGCGCTGATGCAATCAGTCCCGCTAAGGGTTGATGAGATGTTCCACATCCAACAACCAGACTCGTTGTAACAGCCGTAAAAGCCACTAAAGGTAATGTTCTTTTCATTGCACACCTCCAGATAACCTCTTATTCATACAGACGATGAAGCTAAAGATATCTTTCACTTCGTGACACAATAAGAGTCCGCCCCATTCTTATGCAGGAGCGGACTCTTTCCTTAGTCATTGAGGTGCCTGTATGTGTTCGTCTCAGAAGACTGAAACTAAATCGCAGCGACGAATCAATGTCGTTGAACTGCTAGAAACTACGCAGAGAAGTGCTAGATTTTTAAGACACCGCCGGTATTAGCGGATGTAACCAACTTGGCGTACCTTGCCAAGTATCCTGATTGCACCTTTTGTTCAGGTTGGACCCAGGCTGCACGCCGCTGGTGGAGTTCGTCGTTGGAAAGGTCTACGTTAATCCGCCGGTTTGGAAGGTCGATAATAATCTTATCTCCATTGTTCAATAATGCGATGGGGCCGCCTTCCCCAGCTTCAGGTGAAATGTGGCCTACAGCAATGCCTCTGGTGGCGCCGGAAAAACGACCGTCTGTGATGAGCGCCACCTTTGTTCCCAGGCCGCGGCCCACGATTGACGAAGTGGGCGCAAGCATCTCTGGCATTCCAGGACCGCCTTTCGGCCCCTCGTACCGGATGACCACTACATGGCCTTCTCGTACCTCACCACTGTCGATGCCCTGCTGTGCGGCATCTTGTGATTCGTAGATAATGGCTTCTCCTTCAAACCGTGTGATAGAAGGGTCGACACCGCCAACTTTAATGACCCCGCCATCTGGAGCAAGATTGCCGTAGAGAATTGATAATCCGCCAACAGGACTGTACGGACTCGTTCGCCTTCGAATGACTTCGGCGTTGGTAATTTCAGCATCCTGCACATTTTGGCCAATGGTTTTACCTGTAATCGTAATTCGATTTGGGTGAATTGCACCCTCAACTTCTACAAGTTCTCTGATGATGGCGCTAATACCGCCGGATTCGTGAACGTCGTGCATGGAGTAGTCAGAGGCAGGACTGATTTTTGCTAAGTAAGGCACTCTTTCGGCAATTTCATTGATACGAGTTAAATCGTAATCAATCCCCGCTTCATGGGCAATTGCAAGCAAATGCAACACCGTATTTGTTGAACCGCCCATTGCCATATCCAGTGCAAACGCGTCATCAATGGCTTCCTGGGTTATGATGTCTCGGGGGCGAATATCCTTGTCAACCAAGTTCATCAGATGGCGGGCCGCATCATAGATGAGGTTTTCCCGCTCCTTGGAGGTCGCTACAATGGTACCGTTGCCGGGTACTGTAATACCTAGCATTTCCATAATGGTATTCATTGAATTTGCCGTGAACATGCCGGAGCAAGAGCCGCATGTCGGACAAGCCTGTTCTTCTAGCTCTTTCAGTTTGTCAGCCGTGATTTGTCCTGAATTATAGCCGCCCACACCTTCGAATACGGATACTAATGACAAGTTTTGACCTGAGCTGGACTTGCCTGCCTCCATGGGCCCGCCAGAGACGAAGACGGCAGGAACATTGGTGCGTGCAGCCGCCATGAGCATACCTGGTGTAATTTTGTCGCAATTAGGCATGAAAAAGACACCGTCAAACCAATGAGCGTTAATCATCGTCTCCGCAGAATCTGCTATTAACTCGCGACTTGGTAAAGAGTAGCGCATTCCAATGTGCCCCATAGCGATTCCGTCATCTACACCAATCGTGTTGAACTCAAACGGAATACCGCCAGCTTCAATGATAGCCTGCTTAACTATTTTACCCATTTCCTGAAGATGAACGTGGCCAGGAATGATGTCGACGTAAGAGTTGCAGATGCCAATGAAAGGCTTCGTTAAATCCATTGGTTTCACTTTGCCCGTAGCATATAAGAGACTTCGGTGTGGAGCTCTGTCGGCTCCCTTCTTGATGTTGTCACTTCTCATTGCTTTCACTTGCAGCACCACCCATATTTCGAGTTAGGATTTGACCATTCTGCAGAACAACCTTTTACAAAGAGAAGACATCTTACCGAGTTTTGGCAAGAGCTTAAAGGCGAAAATTTTAGATTCACCATGGTTTAGATTCTGCTGGAAATTCCTTTTACTTTATCACAGCATAGTGTTAATGGGAAGAATAATATCGGATAATTTGCTATTTTCATTGAAATCAGTCGTCTGGTGGTTGAAGTGATGTGGGTCGTTCTACGGCGCTAAAATTCCGCAGCGATTTGGGTGATTGAAAGTCGTGCGGCAAGGAGTATCAGTAACTTGATTCTGGCTTTTTGTGCATTCAAATCAGGGCATAGAATCACGCCAAGATTCCGAAGTTGCCGACCTCCTCCTTCGTATCCATAAACATCCTGTACGTATCCGTTGAAACAACGGGACACCATCACGACAGGGACATTCTTCTCAATTAAGGTGCGTACGACAGGGACGATAGTCGGGGGAACGTTTCCGGCACCAAATGCTTCCAGTACGACGCCGTCAATCGGACTGTCCAAAAGATATTGGAGCCATTTTGGGTTCATGCCCGTTACTGCCTTTACTACTGGGACTTCAGGATGTCCACTGCTCTCAAGCAGTTTGCCGTCTAAAGAATAGGTGTTGCCGCGGTTGGGGGGTTGATGGAAGGATACTTCCTTTTTGCTGATAAATCCGATTGGCCCGTAAGCCGGAGACTGAAATGTGGCTACATTACTTGTGTGGGTTTTTGTGACGTCTCTTGCAGTGTGGATCTCGTCATTGAAAACGACCATTGAACCTCTTCCCCGGGAAAAAGGATGAGCAGCAACTCGGACGGCCTGAATCAGGTTGACAGGGCCGTCTGCACCGAGTTCGTTGCTCGAACGCATCGCTCCAGTAAACACCACCGGTTTGTCGCTAGGTACGGTCAAGTTCAGATAAAATGCCGTTTCTTCAATCGTATCTGTCCCATGCGTGACTACGACGCCTGAGACCTCATGCCTGCTCAATTCACGATGGACCGCAGCGGATAATTCATGCATCATATTCGGAGTCATATGCGGGCTTGGCACATTGAACAAGTCTATCATTTCATATTGAGTGAAGCGTTGCAGCATAGGACCAACTGAATGCAGCGGTTGAACACTTCCTGTTCGAACAGAGTCTGTTGTTTCATCCAATTCCATGGCAATTGTTCCACCGGTGTTAATGATTACAACTTTCTCCTCAGTCACCACTGTCAGTCCTCCGTATGTCTGCTTGATGTCATATACGCAGCTACACTTCAATTGCACACCTTCAAGTCTAAATATAGCGTAAACTTTTGACTCCTGTCATTAGAGTTGGAAAGATTCTTTTGCTGCTACGAGTACATACAGGAATTCTTCCGGGAACAGGCGTTTTGTAATTCCAAAACCGGCTTTCTGCAGGGCTTCTTCCATATTGGATGAAGAAACCCGTACTTCAAGCGGAGGCCCCATCGGACTCTCCTTGGGTTCCCAATCCAGGCAGAGAAGTTTTCCGCCGTCTTTTAAGACGCGTCGTATCTCTTGAAGGCCGTCAGAAATGGGATTGACCGAGTGAAGGACCAGGGAAGCAATGATGAGGTCTGCCGTATCATCTTCGAGCGGAATATTCTCGATTGCGCCCGTCATCGGAACAACGTTGCTTACGTTTTGCGTCTGTACATTCTCTTTGAGAGCTTCCAGCATTTTCGGCTCAACATCCACAGCGTACACTGTTTCACGGGTTAGCTTTGCCGCTGGAATCGAAAAGTAACCTGTTCCGGCGCCTAAGTCGACAATGACATCCTGCTTGGTTACGGGGAGAGCGGAGAGCAGAGGCTCTGCCGGCATCATCTTGCGTCGTTCTGGGGAATCTAAGACATGCATCTTTTCTGGCGGGAACCGATGTGTACCTCGAGACATAAGAATCCTCCTCATCGCTGGAAAGTAATCCGACTTCCATTTATGGGACATCTGTTTGATTGTAAAAGGGGGTCAGCGGCAAGTTTCTTACATACGAGTTGTATATCCTTACGATTTAATAGTATCGAATTAATGGTGTCTTTGAAACTAGGGAAGAGGGTGTGTTGATGACGGAGAAGGCCGTGGCAGCCATTAAGGGAGCAGTAATGACAGCTTTGCGCCTTCAGACTGAGGTATTCGCCTGTTCAGAATTGTTTTGCAGATTTCTCTGTTTTGCTTGAGTTGCGTCTAGTGCGGTTGTTTGGTTCCACAATAAGGACAAAACTCCCACTCATCTTGAATCGAATGATGGCAGTTCGTACACGTCGTTGAACCGTGATTGAGGAGTCGGTAACAGACGATAAATAATCCTGCCAGGACAGCGAACAGAATGAAGAGAACGAAAACTCCCCACAGTCTCAAAGTCCACATCATGCCGCCCATGGACATCATAGCGCTTCCAGGCCCCATCATTCCCATCATCGATCTCGAATGCAGCCCCAAACCAGCAGCAAGTAGCAGCAACAGACCTGAGATGACTAGCAGTCCTGCAATTGTCCATGTACTTCTCTTCATATCATCACCCCCCGAACCGGTTTGCTTCGCTGGTATGTATCAAGCCTTAATCGCAGGAATTCGCACCCTGATGCTCGTGCCGTGGTTGAGGCTGCTTTGTGCATGAACCGAACCGCCGTGAAGTTCGGCAATTTGTTTGACAATGGCGAGGCCAAGGCCTGTGCCGCCGGAATTTCGCGATCGCGATTTGTCCACACGGTACAACCTGTCGAAAATGTGTGGTAAATCCTCCTCGGGGATTCCAGGGCCATTGTCAGACACTTGAATCTCCAGGATGCCGCCTTCTTCTACAGCTGTGACTCGTACCAGACCATCAGCGGGGGCGTAGCGTACAGCGTTGTCTACCAAATTGAACACGACCTGTTCCAGCCGAAGCGCATCAACACGGAGTCTGTGTGTTACATCGATATCAATCGCAAGACGGGCATTTTTGGTAGCGGCAAAGGGGCGCAGATGTTCAACCACCTTTCGCACAACCCTTTTGACATCAGTAGACTCCAATTCTATCTGCAAAGAGCCTTCTTGGGCTCGTGCCAAATCGAATAAATTGGTAATTAGTCTTTCGATTCGGCCAGATTCTTCATAAATAATCTCCAAATAATTGTCCTTGTCTTGTTCAGATTGAGCTAGTCCTTCTTTCAAAACCTCTGAGTAACCGTGAATGTAACTTAAAGGTGTTCGCAATTCGTGGGAAATATCAGCTAAGAACTGATTGCGTGACGTATTCAGAAACTCAAGGTTTTGGGCCAGACCGTTAATGGATTGACCCAGTCGTGCAATCTCATCTTCTCCGCTAACCGCCACCTTTGTGTTATAGGTCCCGCTAATCATGCTTTGTGTTACTGCAGCCATGCGGACCAACGGCCGCGTCAATTGATTGGACAAAATCATTGCCAGACCGGCGGCCAGTAATACCGCTCCAAATCCAGCGAGAACAAACAGCCATTGCGCAATGTTTGTTAAGGCAGTCAAAGATTCACCAGATGTTCCTTTGAGAGCGCTGTGAAAGAGCGCATTGTGAAATAACTGAGTCAGCGCAATATATAAGATGGCAAGTACAAATAGAACAAGTGCAGTAATCGTTAGCGTCATCTTTGCAACAATGCTGCGTCGAATCACTCTACCACCTCGAATTTATAGCCAATGCCCCACACAGTCCGAATTGGGTCTTGGTCTGCAATTCCGGCTTCACGGAGTTTCTCGCGAATGTTCTTGACGTGACTGTCTACCGTCCTGGTTCCGCCGTAATAGTCGGACCCCCAAACCCGGTTTAACAGGTCTTCGCGTTGAAATGAACGCCCCTGGTTCTGAGCGAGCAGCAACAGAAGGTCGTATTCCTTAGGGGTTAATGACAGTGGTTTTCCACGGACATAGACATTGCGTCCTGTAACGTCAATTTGCAGAGCTATGCTCTTTAATTCAATTGTGTCCGGGGACAACTGGGTTCTTCGAAGCAAAGCCTGAACACGGGCCGTCAGCTCCCGGCCGTCGAACGGTTTAGTCAGGTAGTCGTCGGCCCCCATTGACAGGCCGGCTACCTTATCTTCAACAGCAGTTCGAGCGGTGAGCATTAATACAGGCACTGCGGGAAACCGTGACTGAATTTCGGCGCAAGTCTCCCAGCCGTCCATCCCTGGCATCATCAAGTCTAAGACCACTAAGTGCACGTGCCGGTGTTGCATCTGCAGCAAAGCAGTTTCCCCATCTTCGGCCTCTATTGTTTCATATCCTGCATTCTGTAAGTAGATTTGAATTAATCTGCGCATATGAGACTCGTCGTCCACGACCAGTATTACTTTGCTCAACGAGTTGTACCTCCCAGCCAGTTTCGATACGAGTATCTTACATCTGAAATGTGTAGAGAGTATGTAGAACCTGGTCTCATTCTTCACATTTTCTATACGGTTCTTACATACTTCCATGACACTTCCTGGATACACTGCAATTACGAAAGGAGATGAGTCGTATGGGATATGGAATGATGGGAGGATTTGGCGGCGGACTTGGCGGGGGTGTTGGGTGGATTGGCTGGATCTTTCAGATTGTGATTCTTGTCGCCGTCATTTATCTTGTGATTTATGCCGTCAGGTCGTTTTCGGGGAACACGAAACACCGAAGCAGTTCTTCTGATGAGGCCCAAGAGATTCTTGCGCAGAGATTTGCAAGAGGAGACATCTCTGCCGAAGACTACAAGTCGATGAAAGACCAGCTTAAGAACTGAAGTGATATACTCGGTGTTATTGATAGAGGGATCCGTGAGACGACCCGTCGTCGTTTAGACTGGTCGTCTTTGGATTGAGGACAGTTCATTTAGGAATCAATGTCAAAATGGAGTACACTACTCAATGGACATCAGCTAGTTTGACGTGTTTAAAGGAGCCGTTGTTATGCAGGTGTACGAGGAAGCAAGCAGCTTTATCAAGCCGTGCTACAGAGAACTTGGAAAGAGTACTGAGGAAACGAACCAAAGACTGGCGGCAATTCGTGACAGCGTGGCAGAAACCGGCACTTATGAGCTTACATACGAAGAACTGGAACACGGGGCGCGCATGGCATGGAGACATAGTAATCGCTGTATTGGCCGACTATTTTGGAACTCACTACAGGTTTTTGATGCGAGACGCCAAGAAACCCTTGAGGATATAGTAACGGCTCTTTACAGTCATATTGAATTTGCTACGAATGCGGGAAGGATACGTCCCACCATCACTGTGCTTAGTCCCAAGGCACGGATTTGGAATCACCAACTCGTTCGCTACGCAGGGTACGAGACAGAAAGCGGCATCATTGGCGATCCCCTTTCAGTTATCTTTACGCGAGTGTGTGAAGGTTTGGGATGGCAGGGTAAACATACGCCGTTTGATGTGCTGCCACTGGTGATTCAGATGAGCGGTGAAGAACCGGTATGGGTTCCCATTCCCGACAATTTGGTGCTGCAAGTTGAAATTCGGCACTCCGAGTTCCCGAGGTTTGAAGAGTTGGCCCTACAGTGGTATGCCGTTCCCATCATTTCCGACATGGCATTAGAGATTGGGGGGATTCGCTATCCAGCGGCACCGTTCAATGGTTGGTATATGGAGACAGAAATTGGTGCTCGCAACTTCGCAGATGTAAATCGTTACAATATGTTGCCGAAAGTCGCCTCAGCAATGGGGATCGACACCAAATCCGACGCATCCCTATGGAGGGACAAAGCGCTCATCGAGTTGAACGTTGCGGTTTTACAGTCCTTTAAACGGCACGGTGTAACCATCGTTGACCATCATACTGCAGCTAAGCAGTTCGAACGCTTTGAGCAGATGGAAACGGATGCAGGACGTGAACTGACAGGCGACTGGACATGGCTGATTCCACCGGTTTCTCCAGCGACCACACATGTTTTTCATCGTCAGTACAACGATACAGTTCTAAAACCAAACTACTTTCGACAAAACCGCCCTTTCTGAAATTATTGCGGAAAGGTGAGTTGAACGAATTTGACCGACTGCAGACCTACATCAACATATCTGAAAATAGCGAAGAATTACAGCAGGGTTTATAGTAACATTAACTATGTAAAAGTGAGTGTCCGTAGTCGCGACTGAGTTCTACTCAACGAAGTTTCCGGGTTTCGTATGGAGGAGAGGAGGAATAAATCTGTGGAAAAGTTCAACATGGAACAGTTTGGTGAGGCACGATGGACACACAAGACGACCTGGATGTTCGTCTCGTTTGTTCTAGGCCTGGCACTTGAGTCGTACGTTTTTTCACTGAGTTCCATTGCTATCTACTGGGTACCGATGCCGAAGTCCTTAGGTGAGCTGCTGTTGGCGTGGGCTCCAATATGGCTCATTATTGGTATCATGTTTGCCGGTCCGTTCGCGGATAGGTATGGTCGGAAAGTGACTTT
Source organism: Alicyclobacillus sp. SO9 (assembly GCF_016406125.1). Lineage (NCBI taxonomy): Bacteria > Bacillati > Bacillota > Bacilli > Caryophanales > Alicyclobacillaceae > Alicyclobacillus > Alicyclobacillus sp. SO9. The sequence continues at coordinate 1,066,877 of NZ_CP066339.1, forward strand.
GTATACGACGATGGTTTTGTACGCTGTTGGCGGTATTGTTCTGTTCTTTAGCTTCAACTATATTGTAATCCTTATTTCTCTCGCCTTGATGTTGATGGCTGGAGGCGGAGAAATGAACTCCATTATGGTTGCAAGCCATGAGCTAATGCCGAGGAAGCACCGCGGTAAGGCTACGATGATGATTATTAACGGCATCAACTTCGGCGGAATGGTGTTAGCGATTCTGGCATTGACCACTGCAGCGCTGAGCAATAAGGCGGTGATGGACACTCAACGCAACGTGGTGGCGATTGCAGTCCTGCTTGTGGTCGCAATTCTGTTTGCTACTCGCGTGAGCATGCCGGAGTCATTCCTGTGGCTGCAGAAAAAAGGACGCCATCAAGACCTGGAACGGGTTGTGACATCGTACTTCGGTTCGGATGTGGTGACCTCTGCTGTCATAAAGGAAGTTGAGGAATCGTCCAAGCCGGTTGTGCCGACGGGACCCAAACCGAGCTTAGGCTATACTGTCTTTACTATGGTAGTCATGGTCATTGTAGCAGCGGCGAATACCATTGGTTTTGGGCTCATGGCATACGCGTTGGCGTACGCATTCTTTCCCCACATGCAACCCGTCATTTTGGCGGTCTTTGAAGGAGCGGGCTTTGTTATCGGATTCCTTGGCCTCATTGCGGACAAAGTCTCACGAAAGAAGTTCCTGTTCTGGAGTTTTGCCGGAACGTTCGTTATGACGGCGGTAGTGGGCCTGACGACAAAAGAATGGCAACACGACATGACGCTGTTTTGGATTTTGTTAATTGTTCTTGCCGGGGTCAACTCACTCTGCTACATGACCGAGGACACGGTGAAAGCGGAAGTCTGGCCAACTGTTCATCGGGGCAGTTTGACGGCGTTGGCTCGTTTTATTTCCATCGGTCTTTATATTCCAACTATCTATATCACCGCAAATCTATCGACTTCACACTACATCTTGTTCAACGCAGGCGTATGGCTGGTCGGAACCCTAGCATCTGCCGCATGGCTCATATGGGGTCGTGAAACAGGACGCGGTCTTAGTATTCAAAAGGCATCTGGAGAAGCCTGACTCTCTTTTGAACCATCTGGGCCCTGGGTACAGTACTGTGCCCAGGGCCTTTTGGGTCTAAATGTTCGCCTTAAATCATTTCACGGACCTATTTGTCTGGTTTGTTTTGACATGCTTTTGAAATCTTGCTCTCAAAATTTACTAGACTACGTAGACTTTCACTTGGAGAGACCTGCTTAAAGGTGATGTGGAATGAAATTGAAAAAAGCTCACTCAAGCCGACATTCAAAAAGAGTCCTTATTCTGCAAGTCGTTACGTACATAGGTCTTGGTCTTGTGGTATTACGAATGCAGGTGTTGCAAAACTGGTTTGGTCCAAGTCTGCTGGCACAAGCCAAACAAACTCAGCAAGTCACGAAAACTGTCCTTGCACCCAGAGGGAAAATTCTTGACGCAGAGGGTCAGCCATTAGCTTATGACGTACCTTCATTTATGATGGATATTAAAGTCAAGGGATTTAAGAATCGTCAGAAGCTAGCGTCCATGTTAAGCAAAGCCTTGGGAATTCCCGTGAGTAAAATTCTTGGTTTTGTTAGCACCAAAAAATACACGTGGGTTCAATGGCCGAACTCAATTAGTGAATTGCAAAAGCAAAATGTAGTCACTGGATTGCAAAAGCTTCGAACGGACGCACTCAATGCTGCGAAAGCAGCAGGGAAACAGGTTTCTGCAGTGCCGTACTTTACCCAATTTGCAACATTTACGCCCACGGAGAAACGAATTTACCCGTTTAACACGTTTGCCGCAAACACGGTTGGCTATGTGGATCGAAACGGGACGGGGCAGACTGGGCTTGAGCAGGAGTTTAATCGTACACTGTCAGGAAAGAACGGGCAAATTGAGTATACGCGAGATGGTGACGGTTTCCCGATTAGCTCTACGCTTAAGGTGGTCAAATCTGCACAGCCAGGCATGGACATTAAGACAACGTTGAATGCAACGATTCAGGCATACGTGCAACAGGCGATAAAAAAACTGGTGAATAAATACCACCCGAATCACGCTGCAATCATTGTTGAAAACCCGAAAACCGGGGCTATTTTAGGAATGGCAAGCAGACCGACATTCAATCCGAATCAGTATTGGAAGGGCAGTTCTGAGGCACTGTCTACCAATTGGGCTGTGAACAGCGTGTTTGAACCGGGATCGACATTTAAACCGATTGTCTTGGCCGCAGCCCTTGCAACCAAGTCAGTGAACCTAGCTCAGACTTACATGTCGGGGCACATCACGGTTCAAGGCCACCGGATATACGACTGGAACCGCGTTGGCTGGGGCAAGCTCACGTTTCGAGGTGCGATGGAGAAATCCAGCAATGTGGGCTTTGCAACCATTGCTTTGCGGTTAGGCTGGCAGCATCTTATGCACTATCTGAAGGCATTCGGGTACTTGAACAGAACGGGTATCAAACTACCCGGAGAAGCTACTTCTATTATGTTTAGTCCGCAAAATCGCGGCAAACTTGAATTAGCCACTGCAGGTTTTGGCCAAGGTATAGCTGTAACACCGCTGCAGCAAATTGCTGGTATTGGTGCTTTGGCAAACGGCGGCAAATTGATGAAACCGTACATTGTGAAACAAATTGTGAATCCGAGCACAGGGAAAGCGATGAAAACGTTCCATCCGACGGTTGTAAATCCACAGGTTGTGCCCACGTCAATAGCTAACACGGTCAGTAAAGTCATGACACAAGACGTCAATGCAAAACAGGGCATCGATCAAATTGCAGCCATCAAGGGCTACGACGTGGCAGGGAAAAGTGGTACTGCACAGATTGTAAATCCGAAAACGGGTAAGTACTATGCCAACAAATATGCCGTTTCCTTTGTTGGATACGCACCAGGTTGGGATCCGACAGTCGAGGTATACGTTACTGTATACGGCGGGCACACGAAGCCTGGAAAGGATTGGGGGAGTACGGTGTCTGGTCCTGCGGCAAGAGAAATTCTGAAAGAGTCTATGCAGTACTATCATATTGCTCCACGGCTGGCCAATGGGACCTCCGCTTCGGGTTTAAACTCAAATGCACTGCCCCCAGTTAGTGCAACGACTCACTACATCAAGACGCCTAAACTGGCAGGTGCGTCACTGACATCTGCAGTAAATACGCTGAACCAAGATGGCTTTCATGTGCAAGTAGGCGGGACAGGCAATGTTGTAAAACGGCAATGGCCACAGCCTGGTGTGTCTGTATCTAAAGGGACCAATGTCTACTTATATGCTCCAGGCTCCAAACCTGCCAGCACGGTTACAATGCCGAATCTGCAGGGAATGCCCCTCAGGGAGGCAGGCAATATTCTAGCTGTACTAGGATTGCAATTTTCTGCAAACGGTGTCGGATATGTCTCTTCACAGTCCGTCCCTGCAGGAACCACAGTCAAGCGGGGCCACCGCATAACAGTCAACTTTACATCAGGGTAAACCGTTCTTTTCGCGTAACTAACGCTAGTGTTAGACATTATCAACACTAGGCAAATCAGCCTAAACCAAAGGACGCCGCAAAATGCGGCGTCCTTTGGTGCATCTATAACAATCTCAACGTCTCGTTTGAGTGGAGTACAGTGAAAGCAATGGTCAGGCACTGCGCGGCAATGGTGATGTCCAACGGTTAATGGTGAAATCCATTGTCTTTCTTCGAACCATGCGGTATAGCTCCGTCCAGTGAATCCAGGTACTCTACCGCTTGTTTCAGATTCATGAGAAACAGGTGGGCAAGGTCCATGGAGAGCCCGTTGCGAACTACTACGCGCATAATGGTGGTGTCTTCCATACCCTCTGGCATCGGATAGGCGGGAACTTGCCATCCGTACATGCGTAACTGTCGAGACAGGTCGTAAAGGTTCCAGTTCCCTGTATAGTTGTCCTTTAGCCGCCACGCGAATACGGGGATATCTGAGCCGTCAGTGACCAGGTGGAAAGGTTCCATTTTGCGGATTTCCCCGCTTAGAAAATGGGCTACGGATTGACAGGTTTTTTGTACTTCATAGTAGCCTTCTCTGCCCAACCGCAGGAAATTGTAGTACTGCAAAAGTACTTGTGCGCCGGGACGAGAGAAGTTCAGTGCAAAGGTTGGCATGTTTCCGCCGAGATAGGATACACGGAAAATCAAGTCCTCCGGCAAGTCTTCAGCTTCTCGCCAAATCACCCAGCCTAGACCAGGGTAGACCAGGCCGTATTTATGTCCTGAGACATTGATGGATTTCACCCTGGGAATTTGAAAGTCCCACACTAAATCCGGTTGTAGAAAGGGGGCAATGAAACCACCGGAAGCAGCGTCAACGTGGATGGGGATGTTGAGGCCTGTCCTTTCTTCCAAATCGTCCAGTGCTTTTGCAATTTCAAGCACAGGTTCATACAGGCCGGTGTAGGTAACACCCAAAATCGGTACCACAGCAATCGTATTTTCATCAACGGCGTTCAGAACACCTTCGGCATCCAGATAGGGGTGTTCCTCTGTTACATTGACATACCTTGGTTCAACGTCCCAATAGTTCGCGAACTTCTCCCAAACCACTTGGACTGCAGAGCTAAATACAATATTAGGCTGCCCTGTCGATTTGCCTTGTTCCTTGCGTGTGTTCTGCCAACGCCGTTTGAGCGCCAGTCCTGCCAACATACAGGCTTCTGACGATCCCGTTGTCGACACACCCAGCGTCTTTTGCGGTTCCGGGGAATGCCACAGGTCGGCGAGAATTCGAACACATCGTTCTTCGATAGCGGCTGTTTGTGGATACTCGTCTTTGTCAATCATGTTCTTATCAAAGGATTCGGTGTACAGACGGTTTGCGGCCGGTTCCATCCAGGTGCTTACGAATGTGGCTAGATTAAGTCGGGCATTTCCGTCCAAAGCGATTTCATCGTGAATGATTTGATACGCAGTTTCGGGTAGCATGCCTTCGTCGCGCATGTGAAACCTCGGGATTGCTTCTTTGCTCTCCTGAGCAAACATCGGGTTTACGGACAAGTCATGGGGCAAGGCTCGTTGGGAATGCTTCGAGTGCCACGTCGGCATGATAAATCCCTTCTCTCATTATTTTTCTCAGAATTCGGAGGACTTGCCTGTCCGTATTATAACAGAATAGACGGAGAGAATTGGAAAAAACCACATCTTAGTATACATATTTATACTTATTATATATTTTATTCTAAACAATATAGAAATTCGAATACACTTATCGGATATTGAGATATATGATGTCCGAGTGTGGGACCGGTCGCTACAATCGACATTGTTGGGAGGAATTCAAAATGTCATTTCAATTTACCGGTATCCATCATGTTCAACTTGCAGCACCCGAAGGCTGTGAAAACACAGCCCGGCAATTTTTTGGAGAGCTGTTAGGGTGGAGTGAAGTTCCCAAACCAAAGAACTTGCAAAAGCGAGGCGGTGTTTGGTTTCAGTGTGGCGCTCAGCAGGTTCATATTGGTGTTCAACAGGACTTTATTCCTGCCAAAAAAGCGCATCCTGCATTCCTCGTCGAGGACCTGGATGCACTCTGCAGACATTTGGACCAGAAGAATGTTTTCATCATTAATGACGAACCGCTCCCGGGAGCAAAGAGGTTCTATCTGAAAGACCCGTTTGGGAATCGGCTAGAGTTTCTAGAATGGGAATAACACCAAGTACGCTGAAGTTTCGCTTTCTCCACAAGCGAAACTTCAGCCCTATGTGGCAGAAACAAATTCCTTTTTTGGCGGCACGGCGACTGGAACAACCGACGGCAATCAGGCTGCTGCTTCTTCGACCAAGACACAACAGAATGCAGCGAAATCTTCAGCCCTGAATCCGGCTGCTGTGAAAGTGAATAAGGATATTGCAGTTCACACCTACGGCAGCACAGCGGCTGCTGCTAAGGCCATCGCGAATATTGAACAAGGGATTGGTTTGGTTGGGCCAAATGCTCATACTTATAGCCTTGGGAACAGCATTCGGGCTAAATGGGCAGGAGCAATGGGGGTACAAAAGTATCAGTGGCAAGAAGGAAGATGGACTATCATTACCAGTTTCTTAAGCACTGACGTGAATGCTAAAAAAACTGCAGAGCAGATGGTGTCATACTTGCATACGCATTCACTCCCTGTACCCAAAGGAACAGGGACAGTTGTGTTGTCAGAGTCCTCAAATTCCCCTAAATTGCATACTGTCATCGCGTGGCAGGTTGGGAAAAAGGTCTATAGAATCAGCAAAAATGAAGGTCCTATCAGCGTGTTGAGAATCGCTGTGAATGCACATTGAACATGGCTCAATGTCTTACCTGGAAGTCTGCCTGACCAGTAGCACCAGGTAATGTTCACAGAAATAACACGAAATCTTGCACGGACTGTCAAGAAGTCTGTGTTTCATACCTTATTTCTGTGCACTCCAATTGCTACAATTCAATAGTATCTAGAAATAGTCCAAACTAACTAGTGTGTCTCATGAAGGCAGACTATTGACTTTGACTTTAGAGTCGGGCCTGGATCTGAATTTGGATTGTGGTGATTCGTGAGGAAGTCAGCGCTGCAGGATATAACAAGTACGTACCTGCATCCAGTGTGCTTCTGCGAAAGGGGTGCGCTTCACCAGTGATTTCGAGAAGGATGATACAAACATTCGTTGGTTTGTTTTGGCTGTTCAACATTCCGTTCTTAGGAGCAGGAACCTCCTTCGTACACGTATCTTCGGGAATAGTAGAGACGATGATTGGTTTAGCGCTAATTTTTAACTTCAAACCGAAATGGACTCTGTTACTTTCGACGTGCTGGAGTTTGCTTTTGTGGTTACTTCTACTTCAGAAAGGAACTGGGCAGATACTGTCTGGGCAAGTACTGCCGTTGTACGGACAGGCCGGGACGGCACTGCTCTTCTGCATCATCAGTGTAGCAATCTGGCCGGCAAAAAAAGGAGGCCCATCCATTTGGAATGAACGAGGAGTGCGTCTGGCGCAAATCTCACTGGGCGTGCTGTTTGCTGCAGGATTTGTTTTGCACTTTCAGGTGACCTACCTAATGCAGCAGGGACTCTCTCAGTTTTCTCGGATTCCTTGGCTGCAGTGGTTCGCTTCCTATCAAGGAAGCGGGTTATCTATGATTTTTGCGGTAAGTGAGATGACGATTGCAGTGATGTTTATTGGCGGCTTTTCACTGCGGTGGGCGCTGTGGGTTTCTGTGGTTCTTGATGGAGTATTTTGGATTGCTCAGTTGTATGGAGAAATTGTCGATCCCCTCGCTGTGAGCACAACCTCTGGTCTTCTGTTATTGGCAGTGCTGGTTAGTGCCGGACCGAAACAGTGGGGACGTCACAACATCAGCGCAAATACTGGTCGCCCGGTCTTGCGCTGATTCAGGATTTAGGACTCGATGGCCATATGCGCCATTTTTAAAACACTTTCAAATGACTCTGCTCCTGCAATGAAGCGAGCAGGGTGGCAAAAAATTGCATCACTTACGCCAATAACTTGATTGAGTTCGTCTTCAGGAAGTCCGGCCCAGGCTTCAGGAAGGTCCTTTCGGCTAGCAAAAGTACCTTTATTTCTTCGGACCGTTTGTAGACGATATCCACGGTGTGTGTCAGGATAAACTACAAACAACACTTCGTTTTTTTTATCTATCTCCAATAGGGTGTCGAGCCAATGACCGCCTCTTTCAAGTATCAACAGTTTTGAATTCTGTCTCGAGTCAAATGCAGAGATGACGTATTGCCGGGCACGAACTCTGTCAAACTGTCTCTGCAATGATTTGAGAAATACCGTGCGAGCGAAGCTGCTTGCTTGCAGGAAAGCATGGTCCTCGTCATCGCTTGCATCCCATCCAGGATTGAACCAATGAACGACGTCGGCCAAGTTTGGAATTGGGAAGGACGTCTCCAGTGTGATGCCGTTGTCAACTGCGTCCAATCCGGCAATGAAGGACTCATCTACATTTAGATGTATTTTTTCAACTTCAAGAGCAGATAAGTCGGGTGCCGTTTGTGCAATCAGGTCTTTTCCAAATTGCCGCCAAATTAAACCTGCTGCGGCGAACGGGATCCCTGATGTGCGAAATTCTTTGTCTTTGGTATGGTGGTCAAACTGTCCGCCTCCTACGTCGAAAACGATGTCGAGTTTTAAGAGTGTATCCTTATCCCTCGATCTCGTTAGTTCTGCATCCTTGAAGAGTTCGGACAGAATGACATATGCAAGAACGTCGTCAGCATGAAAGGTACCATTGTGAGTTCCAAGTTTCATTGAGAGTAAGCTCCTCAAGTCACGTGACATATAGACTGCGTTCCATTATAGCAAAGATGTGTGACACTGAGGGTCTGGGGCACGGCATATTGCGTGCGTCCGGACAAGCGACTGTCTCTCTAAAATGGGCTATTTTGTAACGGTACCTTTAAACAACTGCACCTTATGCACATGCTTCATAGCATCTGCACCATACTTTGCCTTAATTTTATAGCCACGTTCAATTAACTCCTCAAACAGTTCATTTCTCGCTGCCCACGGCAGCCCGTTTAAATCAGCCATTGCGCCGGCTTGCACGTTGAACTTCACCACGTCTTCTATTTGACTGAAATCAAAAAGCCATTCCTGCGTCTCGCAGTCATAGGTTGAGAAATACTCCCCGGCAATACTCGGAAGCAAGTTTTCATCCGGTAAATTGACTGAACTCTCCGCTGTCAATCCTTTAGTAGAGAGCGGCTCAAACCACTCCTTCAGAAATTCCTCCTGATGAGAATAGCCTAAGCCCACGAGGGTTGTAAACGTACCATTAGGTCTTAGAACGCGGGTAATTTCTTTCAGTGCCTGAGGAACATTTGTGAACTGTAAAAAGAACATCCCAATTACTGCATCGAATGTACTTCCGGAGAATGGAATTTTTTCTGCTGCTGCTTGTTGAAACTGAACATTTTCAGCCCCATAAGAAGACTGTCTGTTCCTTGCTCGCTCCAACATACCAGGTGCCGGGTCTGTTGCGATAAGCTGACCGTTTGTTCCGACGGTTTGAAACAAGCCACCCTTAAATGTCAGTGCTCCCGCTCCACAGCCCAATTCTAGAACCTTCATAGAGGGCTTTATATCACTGCTTTGTACGAGGGTGTTTCGATGGATTTGAATATCAGCCATGGCACGTTCCATCATTTGTTCATAGTCATCCATGCTGGTGAAGTTAGCAATTCGCATAAGTTGCTCACTTTGTTGTATATACCCGCATTTCTGTAAATCGTCCCGGCAGGCCTGGTAGAGTTCTTCTCCCTGATTCGTTAACTCGATGTAAGTCTGTCCATCGCTTTGTACTCGTTGTACAAGTTCATACTGAAGCGCTGTTTCCAGTTCGCTGTCAATGGGGTGGTCAATCCAAGGCCGGTGCCATTGGCCGGAGATGAAAATGTCCTCTTGAAGACGACCGTAATAGCGTAGCACTTGGGCGTTTAAATACGTCATGACACGCCCGTAAACAGAAGTTAGGGCGGAGCCTCCGTTTTCATGGAGGTATTGTCTCAGTAAAGAGTTTGACACCGATATCATTTCATCTGTAACCACTAGCGTACCAAGACGCATGTAACTGAGATAGGCTGCAGTCGAAAGCAGTGTTTCGTAATAAGCGCGTTCACGAGTCACAGGATTTAGGGGTCGTGAATCGAGCCACAGGACTTTCACTTCCTCATCCGACAGTGACAATTCCTGAGCAAATTGGCGCAACCGTCTTTTCTGATTGTCACTGATGCGCTTTTCGCCGTGACTAACCGCCAGCCATGGAGCAATGACAACTTGTTGTTCTATCATTTTCTCAAAACCACTTTGAACGACAGACACGGCATCCTCTTGAATTCTGGAAATCATACTATTCCCTCCCACACAAAACACACCGGGTTACCTCGTTGTTGTCCTAAGAATTCAAATTATACACCTAAAAACTTGAAGATTGCGCGGAGATGAGCAGTGCAATTCCTTTGTCATGGCGTCCTTGTTACAGTTTCTGCTTGTCCCGCAGGCTTTGCTTGCCTCATTCTCTGTTACCTCATGTGGGTCAGCAGCGTCTAAATGTACTGGGCCTAGAACTACTTCAGGTTTTCAGAATTCAGCTTATCTACGAACTCTTGCAGCCACTGGTAATAGTCTTTTGCATGAAGTGCCTTATTGAGGTATCGGTTTGCATCTTGACGAAGGTGTTCCTCAAGATCTCGTTTATCACTGATTTCTCTTAGCCTTGGCAGAACTTCCTCTAAAGTGTCCGTAACAACACTGATTTCCCGTTCAAGCTTTGAAGTCAAGAAATTCTTAAAGGAAGAAAGAAAATCCGGGTCAGCTCGAAACAGTTCCTTTCGTCCTTCCTTATAGTCAAGCTTGTATATCATTCTGGCATTTACCAATGAACGGACAGCATAGCTCATATTGCTCTTGCTCATGCCCATAACGACTTTCATTTCTTCGAGTGTCATGGGCTTGTCCTCAAAGAACATATAAGAGTATAACTCGCTTGCAGAATGAGTCAGATTGTACCAGTCCATAATGCTTGCGATTGCATTTTCTAACTTTTTACGAAGTCTGCTTATGTCTTCGTTAGACGCGGTCGTCACGTGCTCATCCTCCCCTAGATAAAACCTTGCAAGCGTCAGTTAATAAAGAGCATCAAAGGAAAATTCAATTTAAATTGGATACTTATCACGAAAGACATTAACTCATAGTAAATTAGTTGCTTGCATAAGTTTCGCCACAAAACGACAAAACCCTTCAACAATCAGTGTGTTAGCAGCCTGCACTCGGGTATCTGCTGTATTTTACACAACTTTAATGTTTGCTTTACACTCCTTTAACGCTTTATCCATAAACCATTAACACTATGAACGTACAATCCAAATTGAACAAACGAGAGGTTATACAGCATGAGAGAGAAGGAAGTTTCATTGAAGTGGGCACTACTTTTTCTGGCAGTTGTATTGGAGGTCATTGGAACTACATCTATGAAATTATCAAATGGATTCTCTCGTTTGCTTCCGTCGCTCTATATGTTCGGGTTCTATGCCGCTAGTCTTGTCGTCCTGAATATGGCAATGAAACGTCTTCCTATTGGGATTGCCTATGCTGTCTGGTCTGCTCTCGGTACCATTTTAATTTCATCCATTGGCGCTCTGTATTTCAAGGAGTCCATTACACCACTGCAAATAGTCTTTCTCAGTCTCATTGTTGTCGGTGTTGCAGGCCTGCATTTTAGCAGTCCAGGTTCCTCGCTCTAACAGGAGGGCCAAGAAGTTTAAAAGTCAGTTTCTTTGTGGTAGTTAGGCGAATGGTGTAGACAAGACAACTTTGATGGGAGGTAGGGGGGTGCTTCCAACGAACGATGCACTCGGTTCAATAACGGACAATGACGCCGTTACTGTAAAAACCAGCCAAAGACGGCTTCTGCGGAAAAGCAGTTCGCTCTATCGATTTACACACTGGGCTTTTTTAGGGCCGGCTATGTTCTTTATCACTGTATTTATCTTTGTTCCCGCGATTTATGTCATATACTTGAGCCTTTTGCACTGGAACTTGTTGAGTTCTCATCCGAAATTCGTCGGATTGGCTAACTACAAGTACCTGTTTCACGACAGTGATTTTCGAACGGCTTTAAGCAACTCTGGCATCGTGAGCGCATCAATGGTGCTCATCGCATTGCCGCTGGGCCTAGGACTGGCCATGCTGGCAGATTTAGGTTTGCGGGGCACAAAATTATATCGGACTATTCTCTTTGGTCCATATGTTATCCCACTGGTTGCGTCAGGACTGATTTGGTCCCTTCTCTTTAATGGAAGACATGGACTTGTGGACCAAGTATTGAGCATTTTCGGGATTCAGGGACCAAATTGGCTTGGATCGCAGCCCTACGCTTTGATTGCTGTTATCGTCGTTACAATTTGGCAGTTTACGGGCTACTACATGTTGATTTTCCTTGGCGGACTTCAAGGCGTGCCTGTTGGTTTAAAGGAGGCAGCAAAAGTTGACGGGGCAGGAGGATGGCGTGTCTTTACGTCCGTGACTTTGCCTTCATTGTCGCCGAGCATCTTCTTTGCGGTTGTTGTGTGCATTATTCAGTCGTTGCAGACCTTCGATCAAGTTTATATCATGACGAACGGCGGTCCCGACGGCTCGACAACGACACTTGTGTACTACATTTTCCGGCAGGGATTCGGGATGTACAACATAGGTCCTGCTACAGCCGCATCCGTAATTCTTCTCGTCATACTGGCGGTATTAACGTTTATTCAGCTCCGCGTCAGTCAGAGATGGGTGGTGGAAGCATGACAACTGTGACGCCTTTTAAAAAGTTTTTCGGACATGCTGTGTTAATCGTAGCAAGTCTTCTGGTACTGCTTCCCGTCTATTGGATGGCGGTGAGTGCTGTTGAACCCAATGCGGATATTTTGTCGAGCACGATTCATTGGATTCCAACGCATTTCCAGCCGGGGAATTTTAGTAAAGCGCTTCATGCGCAGCCCTTCGGCCGGTTCTTTCTAAACAGCTTTGTGATGAGTACGATGATTGTTGTTCTGCAGGTCATTACTTCCAGCCTGGCTGCCTATGCGCTGGTATTTATACCGATGAAGCGCAAACGGAGTTGGTTCTTCTCCATTCTTTTGGCCATGATGGTACCCATGCAGGCAACTTTCATACCCGTTTATCTCATCTTGAGCAGCGTGCATCTCATTAACACGTATTTGGGTCTCGTGTTGCCGTTTGCCGGCAGTGCATTTGGCATCTTTCTTCTCCGTCAGGGCTTTGTCTCTATTCCAAAAGACCTAGTCCATGCAGCCAGAATTGACGGTGCATCGGAATGGAAAATCCTTCGTTCCATTGTTCTGCCAAATGCCAAACCAATGATTCTCACATTGATACTGTTGAACTTTGTGTTCCATTATAATGACCTCTTTTGGCCGCTGATTTCCACCAGCACGACAAACATGCGAGTCGTACCCGTTGCTCTGTCCTATTTCTTAAGTCAGGAAGCCGGGCAAACACTCCAGTGGAATCTGTTGATGGCTGCAGACCTTGTCACCATTATTCCTGTACTTGCGTTGTTCCTTGCAGGTCAGCGTTACATGATAAAGGGCATCATGGGCAGTGCAATTAAGGGTTAATTCGGTTGGACAAACCGAGTTCGTGTACGACTTCAGAGGCAACACGCAATTGTTCATCTATAAATGGTTGCAAACCACATCGCGCAAAGCGCAAGGAGGAAAAGAACTTGAAAAGAAGTTACCTAAAGATTGGTACAGTTGCATTGGCGACTGTTGGTGCTTTGGCCGCTGCAGGTTGCGGGACAGCTTCCGGAGGGAACAACTCGACTACCGGCAACACATCCAGTGCCGGCGGTTCATCTGGTAAGGTTGTTAACATTACTTTCTGGTACGGTATTGGCAACAAGCTTAGTGATGATGTTCAAAAAATGGTAAAACAGTTTAATGCAGCGCATCCTGATATCCATGTTACAGCCACATACCAGGGAAGCTATTCAGGCGGCGGCCCGGAGCAACAGAAACTGCTGGCGGCTTTAGCCTCTGGCAATCCGCCAGACCTTGCACAGATTGAAGTTAACTCAATGGGTGTTTTTGCGAACTCGGGCAAACTGATGGACCTAACCAGCTTTATGAACCAAAGCTCCGTCGATAAGCCGAGCAACTTCCTGAATGGGATGTTGGTGAGCACAAAATGGGACGGAAAGTACTATGGAGTCCCGTTAAACCGCAGTGTGCCAGTACTCTTCTACAACGAAACCATGTTTAAAAAGGCTGGAATCACAAACCCGCCGAAAACATGGAACGACGTAATTACCGATGCGAAGAAACTCACCAAGGGGTCGGGGAGCTCTAAAGTCTACGGCTATGGACCATTGGTAGACTGGTGGCCTTGGGAATCTATGGTATGGTCATCTGGCAGCAAGATTCTGTCCAGTGACGGGAAAACAGCAGCGTTCAACACGCCGGAACTCAATCATATTCTTAGCATGCAACAGTCTCTTGTGAAGAGTAAAGATGCCCTTGTTGAGACTGGCCCTCATTACTGGGACCTGATGACCCAGGACTTCATTAAAGGGAAAATCGCAATGGACATTGACTCCATTGGAGATGCTGCACAAGTGAAACAAGGCGTCGGTTCAAAGTTCAAATGGGGAACAGCGTACTTGCCTAGCGACAAAACGTTGAACGTTCCGCCCGGAGGCGGAGACATGGCTGTGATGAAGGGGATTTCGTCAGCTCATGCCAAAGCCGCAGAAAAGTTCATTGAGTGGTGGACTTCGCCAAAACAGACCTTGGAATGGTCCAAAATGACGGGATACCTTCCGGTACAAAAGGCTGCGGTGCAGAAGGCTTCTTATCAAACCTATCTGAAAAACAATCCTCAGTTCAAAACGGCCATCGAGGAACTGAAATACCAGAAGGCTGCGCCCGCTTCATCTCATCTGCTGGCCGTCCTTAAGTATGCGCAACAATCGCTGCAGGGCATATTCGATGAAGGCAAGCCAGTGCAATCAGAAATGAAGAAAGCAGCTGACCAAGCCAACAGTGTTCTCGGAGGCTGATTTAGTTAGCAGAATTCACTAATTGAAAAGGATTGACCATTAGAATCGGGGGAGTTCCCCCGATTCTTAATGATCAGTCCTTTTGTGGAATTGACGGAGAATTCAGATGGACTAGTCCTAAATCATCTCTTCAGATTTTTTCGTTGAGTGTATGGTTAAGACAAGCGTCGTCACCCCTGCTTGCGACGGATTCTGGAGCAGTTTTGAGAGCGGTTGAGGGAGGGATAGTGGTGGAGCAAATATCGCGAGAAAAGTATACCCAGCTTGAGTTAAGTCCTGATGACACCATCTGCTGTACTGACCCTGAACACTTTTCTTTTCAGTCGACTGAGGAACTCCCCGGCATACAAGACAGTATTATTGGTCAGCCCCGTGCTGTCCGGGCGTTGGATTTTGGACTAAGCATACGTGCACCCGGATACAATTTATTTGTTTCTGGTCCTGTAGGGACAGGCAAGACTACCTATACGATGCAAGTACTGCAGAAAAGTGCATGCACGGACCCGGCTCCTGACGATTGGTGCTATGTTTTTAACTTCTTATCTCAAGATGAGCCTCTCGCGCTCAGGTTACCGGCAGGCGACGGTATACGGTTTCGAACCGCAATGACCACCTTAACTTCGGAAGTAGAGCAGTCTCTGATGAGGCAGTTCGACAGTGAAGAGTACGCACAGGAAAGCGCACAACAGCTTAAGTCGTTTAACGATCGGGCTGAAAAATTATGGACCGCATTGCAAGTGGAAGCGCAACAATACGGCATGGTGCTGCAGCGCACTTCCACTGGTTTTGTTACCTTACCGTTGGACAGTGAAGGGAAACCCATTTCCAGTGAGAGACTTGCTGCTATGGATGCAGATTACAGGGCAGAGGTTCGAACCCGGAGAAAACCCCTTGAGGACATGTTTGATGAAACACAACGGCAAATCAAAGGTTTGCAAAAGGAAGCGCGCGTTGCGCAGCAGGCTTTGGATGAAAGAACAGCTGCCTATGCCATTGAACATCTCTTCGATGAACTTCGCAAGAATTTCCCGACTGATAAGGTAAACCAGTATCTAACACTGTTGGAGCGCGATATTGTCGAGAACCATTCTTATTTTCATTCTAATTTAGATGCCGAACAATCTATTCATTTATCTCCTGGACCCAACCAGGACTTAAAGCACCGATATCAAGTCAATGTGCTGGTAAGTCATGAGAAGCACAGCGGCGTACCAGTTGTGTTGGAAAGTAACCCTACCTACTTCAACTTGTTTGGAAAAATAGAGTACAGAGGGAATCAGCACGGGCTTACCTCCGACTACACTTTGATAAAACCTGGCTCTCTGCATAAAGCGAACGGTGGATATCTGGTTCTACAGGCGCAGGATTTGCTGAGTCATCCTTTTTCCTTTGCAGGCCTGAAACGATCTTTGATGAGAAACGAAATTCGAATTGACAATCCTGCCGAGGAGACACTTTGGATGTCACAGTCCGGATTACGTCCTGAACCTGTTCCTCTGAACGTCAAAGTCATACTACTGGGAACGCCTGAGATGTATCATCTTCTGCATACCCGAGACGACGCGTTCCACAAACTCTTTAAGGTGAAGGTAGAATTTGACTCCCAAATGGAGAGGACACCTGAGAGTATATTAATGTACGCTAACTTTGTCGCTACCTACGCCCGCAGTAATCGACTCTTACCCTTCTCGGCTGAGGCGGTAGCGAAAATTGTTGACTTTAGTTCACGACAAGCGGGAAATCAACATAAGTTGTCAACCCGATTTAATCCTGTCATAGAAGTACTCACGGAGGCTAACTATCACGCTGTAGAGGCGCAGAAACAAATAGTAGGGGCCAGTCATATTGAAACTGCTATTTCGGAAAAAAGAAAGAGGTCAGATCTGATTCGAGAAAAAGTATTGGAGTTGTTGTTGAACGGCACTATTAAAGTGGCCACATCAGGAGAAAGGGTTGGACAGATTAATGGACTGGCTATTCTCGACGCTGGTGACTTCTTGTTTGGACAGCCCCATCGAATCACGGCCCGCACGTCAATTGGTAAGCGTGGAGTAGTGAATGTAGAGCGGGAAACGGCCATGAGCGGGCACATTCACGATAAGGGTTTGCTTATCTTAAGCGGGTATCTATCCGGAGAATTTGCCCAGGAGTATCCCCTGTCCATATCGGCGACACTTGTCTTTGAACAGACATATTCCATGATTGACGGAGACAGCGCGTCTAGCACCGAACTCTATGCACTGTTGTCCTCATTAGCCAATGTGCCGATTAATCAAGGGATTGCTGTTACCGGGTCCGTGGACCAATTCGGGGACATTCAGCCCATTGGGGGGGTGAACGATAAGATTGAGGGATTCTTTTACGTTTGCGAGGCACAAGGATTGACTGGCAATCAAGGTGTGATGATACCCCAACAAAACGTAGCAAACTTGTTTCTCTCTCCTGAAGTGGCTGCTGCGCTTCGAAACGGCTCCTTTCATATTTGGCCTGTGAAAAACGTGAGAGAAGGCATCGAACTCCTGACAGGATATACTGCCGGTACGTCACCCTGCCCTGAAAGCACGATTTTTGGAGCCATTCAAAAGAAATTGACAGAATATGCGAAAAGCTACAAGGAATGAGTGCGGGAATATGGACAATCTACTATTGTTTGCGCATATACAAAAAGTATCTTAAAGAAGCCGATGTGATACTTTAATATCGCGTCGGCTTCTTTTAGGTTATACTATGATTTATAGATGATACGAAAAATTGGAAAAGGCAAACCAATTAGAAATGTTGGGGCGCAAAGCCAAAGTCTAAGGATCCGCCTTGGTCTATGACTGCTTGGTTGCCGATTTGAATAAATTGCTTTATTAAATCGACGGCGCAACCGACTGCACCGTCCATTTGCATTTTGTTAGGACTTTTTTTCAGATGAAGGGTATAAGGGTGAAGCGGATGAGAGAAGGCAGCGAGCACCGTGAGGCAAGACTATACCAGTCTGAAGACTGGTATCGGAACTTGGTGGAACTTTCTCCCCAGGCCATTGTTGTACATGTTAATGGAGAGATTATCTATGCGAATCCCGCTGCCGTAACACTGCTGGGTGTACCTGAAGCTCGTGATTTGCTGGGATACTCTATTTTCGATCTCGTTGATCCAAACGAACGGGAGCAACTGATTTACCGATCGGATCATGCCATGGCGAAAGAAGGAAATACAATTGAGTTGATGGAACACGTCATTTCCTTTCAAGGCCGCATTTTGACGGTTGAGGGAATGGGTGTGGGTATCCGGTATGACGGACATCCGGCTGTACAGCTCTTTATTCGAGATATTACGGAAAGGAAAAGGGCAGAACAAGCCACTCGATATGCGGAAGACTTGCTGAGAGGTCAAAATGCAGTTCTCAACCTGATTGCTCAGGGTACTGAAGTGAGAGAAACGTTGACTGAGATTGTTTCCCAGATTGAATCAAAAAGCCCGCACCGCCGATGCAGAATTTTTGTGGAATCGGGGAATCATCACTTTTACGTTGGATCGCGCAATCGTATAAACAATAATTTGTGGTCCAAAAGTCTCCTTTCCTCTTCCGGCGCAACCATAGGCAACATTGATATTCACAATGTTTTTGCCAGTCCACCAACGCAAACTGAAATTGACCTCTACGACACGTACAGTCAATTGGCTGAACTTGCAATACGGCAGTGGTTGGCAGCGGAAGAAATTAGCCGATTGGCTTACCGTGATCCCCTTACAAATCTCCCAAACCGTCGCGTAGTTGAAGACACCTTTACGAGCCTCGTGTCGTCAACTCCTGACAAACTGTGTGCCGTGATGATGCTCGATATTGATCGTTTTAAATGGATTAACGATACGTTTGGTCATGACGTAGGCGACCAAATCATTAAAGTGATTGCGAATCGCCTGATAGAGTGTGTAGGAGCGGACGACGTGGTGAGTCGGACAGGAGGAGACGAGTTTACTATTGTGGTGTGCGACGACTGCAGCAGAGAAGAACTGTGGCTACTCGGTGAAGAAATTCTTCAGTCTGTGCAAGAAACTGTCGCCGTGGGAGAGCACGAGTTCAGCCTTACCATTAGCGTTGGCATCGCTTTGTATCCGAAACATGGACTGACTCTTAAAGACCTTTTAAAGAATGCGGATTCAGCGATGTATGATGCGAAAGCAAAGGGTCGTAACGCCATCAGCATTTATGCATTGAGAATGAATGACAAGTTTGAAGACCGGCTGATACTCGAACATGACATTCGACACGCTTTTGAGCACGAGGAGTTTGTGATTGAATATCAACCCAAAGTCGACCTTGGCAGCTACCGAATTACAGGGGCAGAAGCACTCTTGCGCTGGTTTCATCCAACTCGAGGGATGGTTTCGCCAGACGATTTCGTAAAGGTTGCCGAAGATATGGGGCTCATTGATGTTATTGGTCAATGGGTTCTGGAAACGGTGCTAAAACAGTTGCAAGATTGGGACATTCAAGGTGCCAGGGATGTTCCCATTGCGGTAAATGTCTCGGCTCATCAGTTTGTACAGCCTGCTTTCGCAGACTTTGTCGGAGAAGCACTCCAACGATATAGGGTCCAACCGCAGTTGCTGGAGTTAGAGATAACAGAGACGGCGTTTATGACGAATATCGAAGTTGCTGCCAAAAACATTCGGTATTTGGCGCGAATGGGAGTGAAAATCATATTCGACGATTTTGGAACTGGATACTCATCGCTTTCACTGTTGAACAGCTTTGAAATCGACAGTCTTAAAATTGACCGTTCATTTGTTGAAGGATTGTCATGGCGTGACGCAACATGCGAAAGTATTTTGATTTCAATCATTTCTTTAGGACAAAGTCTGGGGATGAATCTCATTGCAGAAGGCGTTGAAGATGAGGAACAATTACGTTTTCTTAAGGAGCGGGACTGCAATGAAGCGCAAGGTTATTTGTTCAGCAAATCCCTGTCAGCTTCCGCACTGGAGCGGTTACTCACTGACAACGAGCCGTTGAGAATAGACGTGTAACTGACAATCAGGAAAACGAGCGAAAGGAGGAGACAAGGGTGATATTTGTGGACAATCAAGGTGTGACGGATCCAACAATCAACTTGGCCATGGAAGAGTATATTGTCTCCGGTATGAATGATGATGAAACTTATCTTCTCTTTTATATTAACAAACCCTGTATTATCATCGGAAAAAACCAAAATACGTTTGAGGAGATTAATCCGGTGTATGTACGGGAATGGGAACTGCCTGTTGTTCGACGTCTCTCCGGAGGAGGAGCAGTTTACCATGATTTTGGGAATCTTAACTTTAGTTTTATTACCAATCGGGAGGTTGACAGTTTCAGGAACTTCCGCCGTTTTACAGAACCTGTGACCAGTGCGCTGCGCGAATTGGGCGTGGATGCAAAGATGACGGGCAGAAATGATATTGAAGTAGACGGAAAGAAAATTTCGGGCAACGCCCAATTTACAGCAAACGACCGCATGTTCAATCACGGCACCTTGATGTTCGACGTTGACTTGGAAGCCGTTACTGCGGCACTGAACGTTCAGGCGGACAAAATTGAATCCAAAGGCATAAAGTCTGTTCGGGGACGGGTGGCCAACATCAGGGAGTATCTACAAACGGATATGACGATTGAGGATTTCCGCCAGAAATTGCTGCACACGATATTCTCTGCTGAAACTGTTCCCACTTATGAGTTTACAGAGTCAGACTGGCGTCAAATTCACCTCATCGCCGAACACAGGTACCGGGACTGGGACTGGAATTACGGCAGGTCTCCGGAGTTTAATGTGCGGCGGTCAAAGCGGTTCCCCATTGGCAAGATTGATATTCGTTTGGACGTAAAGAACGGGTGGGTTGAACAGTGCAAGCTTTATGGAGATTTCTTTGGAACAGGTGATATGAAAAACATTGAAGACAGACTTGTGAAATGCAGATACAACTATGCTGACATACGAAAAGCGGTTGAGGACGTTGATTTCTCGTACTACTTTGGCGACATTAGTCTTGATGAGTTTTTGAGTCTGTTCTAGAGGATGACAGTGCAATCTCCGATATGACAGAACAAGTGTAAGCTTCAAATTAGACAATGCTTCTGATATTCTACAGGTGACCATTTGGTCAGAAGAACACCTGCAGTTTTTTTGAGTGCCGTCTCATCGAGGAGTCAGAGCTATGGAACCGATTCAAAAAGAGAGAAAGATTTACCGATATAAAAATGGCCATGTTGACGAGATGACCGACTTGGTTGTATCTGAATATCCGCTGACCATTAAAGTGAATGGGGAAGAATTCTCAACTATTGTGAGTACACCGGAGTATTTGGAAGACCTAACGCTTGGCTTTTTGGCTTCCGAAGGAGTCATTCAATCCCCTGATGAGGTCAAGAGTCTGACAATCTCACGGACTCAAGGTGTCGCTCATGTCGAAGTCCAGAATCTGCAGCGTTTCCGGCAGTTGTTTCGGGCTAAGCGAGTTGTGACCTCTTGTTGCGGTATGTCGAGGCAAGGTTTCGTGTTTGTCAACGACGAGTTGACTGCAAAGAAGATGGAGGGCGTTCATGTCCGTGTGACCTTTGACGAATGCTTCCACTTGATAGATGAACTTCAGCAACAGTCGGATTTGTTTCAATCTACTGGGGGCGTTCACAACGCTTCGTTATGTACGACAGATGGGACAGTTTTGTCGAGACGGGACATCGGGCGACACAATGCACTGGACAAAATTTACGGGTATTGTCTGCGTGAGAAGATTGACTTACAGGACAAAATTGTCGTTTTCAGCGGCAGGATTTCATCAGAAATTTTAATGAAGGTTGCCAAAATAGGCTGTGAGATTGTTTTGTCAAAATCCGCCCCAACAGACCTGGCACTGACCGCTGCAGAAGAATTGGGGATTACCACTATCGGCTTTATCAGAGGTGAATCCTTAAATGTCTATACCAGGCCAGACCGGGTTGTGAATCTCGATTGAAGCACAGATAAGCCATGGACCAACTCTGTCCATGGCTTAATCGGCGCAGTGCGGGATTCCACTGAAGGTTGTGAATGTGATTCTGTGCAATGGTGGAGTCTGCTTCTCCATCCTGAGTAAAAGCTTACAGAGTTGCTGCAGGACTCGTTTATGCTTCTTGGTCACTTTCATAGGCTGTGATGATTTCAGTGGGTGTAGACGTATCGTGTTGTCGTGCAATTCTCATAGCTCGGACCATCACATCCATGTCCTGCTGAAGCTGTGCATACTGCGTCTCAAGTCTGGACTTTTGCTGTATCAGTTGTCGAATCTGGTTGTCCTTCTCATCCAAATCGCGCAGTAATTCATCCCGTGCCTCTCTCAACACATCCAGTTCGCCTTCGTCGAGTACCTCAATACTCTGGAGATACTGAATCAGTTCCTTCTTGGTGATTTTCGGGCGTCCGTTTGCCGTGTCTCGGGGGCTGGGGTTCGCAACTTTCACAGCCTCATTACGGACCGCTTCCGTATGCACCGCATCAGAATAAGCTTCTGCATCCTCTGTCGGAGTTGGTGGTTGTACCGCCGGATTAGCCGAGGCTTCATCGGCCTCTGTGTCTGCGGGCTTGTCTGTGCTTCGGTTCTTGAGCAGGGGTTCAAGTACTGTCTTCCAGCGCGATCGCGTGACTGAAACGGTCTTTGACAGCCACTGCATACCGCTGCTTGAGATGCTCTGTCCTCCGTGCGCTCTCGTGTCCTCTGACAGGTCTGTGACTTCTCTTAAGTCTTCCAAGCTTAGCTTGTAGGTATGGAGAAACTCGAATAAATCCAGAAGACAAGTCTCGTGAAACGGGCCTTCAAGATTCAGGTCTGCACATTCCTCGCACACTACGTCTCGCATACGGTCAAGAAAATCTTCCGTAAACGCAAGTCGCTTACTGAGAACATAGACTATGTCGCCGTTTGACTCTCTAAACGCAGACAGGGTACCCTTTTCAACCAGTCGGTCGACAGCAAGTTCTGTGGCCACAGGGTGCATGAACCGGTCGCCGGTAGAGGTTGTGGTTAACTGTTCAATGGTTGCTGCAGATGTTCGAATCGTTCGTAAGTTTTCTTCCATTTTTTTGAGTATGATTTGTTCGGCTTCCTCTTCACTGTCAGGCCATGCTTCAATGACGTATGCAGAAGCATTGCCTCGATTTTGCACTTCGTCTCTGGCCTCCGAAGCCGTAACCTCTGTTTGAGTCGTAAATTTATAGAGTAATATGTCGTATCGTTCCGCCAGTTCAATTGCCTCGTAGCCCTTCAGGGTTCTCACTTAATTCACCTCTTTTAATTTATGCAACACTTTGACAGGAGATAAGGCAACTATGTATGAGTAGTCAAATATGCAGAGGATTTAGTCCGTGCACGTACACATTTGTACGTTGCGAGCAACAGCAGTCAGAACGATTCCCTATATAATTCGAAGGTTTGACGCTGGTTGCGGGGGCCGATGGCATTTAGTTGACTATCTCTTAGCAATTTTAATCTACATCCAGGCGGTTTCGGCTAATCCAAACTTACCACTTTGCAATTCTATTCTCCTTTGATTATTATATCAAAGCCAATACTCACTTTTTTATAGTGGTGTGTGGTGCACTTCATCCATAATTCAAATGATTACTGCAAGGGGGCGTCGTAAAATGAGTGTGTCAACGAGTGTACCTGTGAGAGAGCGAACCTTATCTGGCGGTATGATTTTGATTCTGGCGATTGCATGCGGGATGACTGTTGCGAATTTGTATTACAATCAACCCCTTTTGGCTGATATTGCGCGTTCGTTTCACTCAACTCCGCAAAGAGTTGGAATTGTGTCCATGTCGACTCAAATTGGGTATGCCATTGGAATGCTGGTGTTTGTTCCGCTTGCAGATATTCGGGAACGTCGAAGGCTTATATCTACTCTCCTGATTGCAGTAGCCATTCTTCTCATCGGGGTAGCAAATGCACAGACTGTTCTTTGGCTGGACATTGCCAGTTTCGCTGTGGGTTTTACTACTGTAGTCCCGCAAGTCATTATTCCTATGGTAGCTCACCTTGCCAATCCTGGTCAAAGAGGCAAGATTATAGGCACTGTGATGAGCGGGTTGCTAATAGGGATTCTATTGGCTAGAACAGTGGCTGGTTATATTGGGTCTTTGGTAGGCTGGCGCGGTATGTACTGGATTGCGGCAGTCATGATGTTGGTGCTTTTTGTTGTTCTGCGTTTTTGTCTTCCAAAAGATGTTCCCTCATCGAAACTCAGGTATGTTCAACTCATTAAGTCTATTGGAGTGCTAATCGTCGGACAACGAACGCTGCGGGAAGCCTCCTTCATTGGGGCTATGTTTTTTGGTGCTTTCAGTGTCTTTTGGACAACTCTTGCCTTTCTTCTTGAAGAGGCACCATTTCATTACGGTAGTCAGATTGCCGGCCTGTTTGGATTAGTGGGCGTTGTCGGCGCAATGGTCGCTCCCATCGCCGGAAGGCTTGCCGATAAGTTGCCTGCAAAGTGGATTGTTGGACTTGCAGGCAGCATAACCCTTGTTGCCTTTGTCTGCTTTGGCTTTCTGGGGCACACACTGTGGGGTCTGATACTTGGTGTGATTCTATTGGACATGGGTGTGCAGGGTGCGCAAATCTTAAACCAAACCAGGATTTACAGTTTGATTCCGGAAGCGAGAAGCAGGCTCAATACAGTCTACATGGTTTCTGCCTTTGTTGGCGGTGCCATCGGCTCATCCTTGGGCAGCACGGCATGGGCCCTTTGGGGATGGAGCGGCGTTTCTATTGCCGGTGGAAGTATGGTTGCGGCCGGAGGCATTGTGTGGGGGTTGCACAGAGCGCGTGACCAGAGCATGTGAGGGGCAGAACCGATGCGTCCCAAGTGTGTGTAGTGAGCGGTCGCACGTCACAATGGTCATTGCGCCATACTTTCAATTTCATTAAAATAGAAGAGTGGGAACATGCGTTCGAATTCCATTTGAACCGGAACTCGAGTTTAAGACTAAAGTAGAAACTATGGTAGGAGTCGTTGACGTGGCAGTGAAGAAGTATTTGCAGCCGTTTTTGAAGTGGGCTGGCGGCAAGAGACAGTTACTCAGTGACATTCGAGAACAGGCACCGAAAGACTATCACACATATTTTGAGCCGTTTGTGGGCGGAGGCGCTGTACTGTTCGACCTTCATCCCGCGCAGGCAGTCATCAACGATGTCAACGAAGAACTCGTCAATGCTTATACCGTCATACGAGACGATGTTGAAAGTCTGCTGGAAGACCTGGCGAAGCATGAAAACAACAAGGCGTATTTTTATGCTCTGCGGGAGTTGGACAGAAAATCTGACTATACCAGACTGTCCGCTGTAGAGCGAGCGTCACGGCTTATTTATTTAAATAAAACTTGTTACAACGGTCTGTTCCGGGTGAATAGTCAAGGACAGTTCAACGTTCCTTTCGGGGATTACAAGAAGCCGAATATTAAGAATGAGAAAACCCTTCTGGCCGTTCATGAATACCTTTTATCGAGCAACGTATCTGTCATGAATACCGATTTCGCGGATGCCGTAAAGGATGCGGTGGCGGGTGATTTTGTCTACTTCGATCCCCCCTACGATCCCGTTTCTGACACATCCTCATTTACCGGCTACAGCTTGGGCGGCTTTGGTAAAATGGAACAGATTCGCCTCAAAGAAACGGTCGATGAGTTGTCGCGGCGGGGCTGCAAAGTCATGTTAAGCAACTCGGCAACCCAGTTTATTAAAGACTTGTATAAGGATTATAGACAGGTGTTTGTTGACGCCAAACGGGCCATTAATTCCAATGCTGCAAAGCGGGGAAAAATAGATGAGATACTGGTGATGAATTATGGGCCGCAATGATGATGCGTGGGCCGTGCTGTTCGAACGACACAAAATTCTTCATGAAGTGGAACACAACGGTTTCTTTGAGATTTCCGCCAACGAGATTCGAACGGTGCGAGAGCCGCGTCTGATGGCAAAGTTTGATCATCACTCCAATTTGCCGGAGGTGTTTAGAAGAAATCACCTTTCCATCCTGCCAATTTCTCGCAACAGGTACATCATTGGAACCTTTAACGCATACCAGACGGTCAAATATGACACGAAACGGTCTCCGGTCCCCGTTTCCTTTCCCAGTGGTATTACAACGATTGAGCCTGCGAACCTGTATTCAGAAAGTGCGGCACTCCACTGCGCTTATGTCACAGGAATGATTGACAGACTGGTAGCAGAGAAGTCACTTCCTACTGTATCTGGACGAATGTCTTCAGACAGCTTTGCTTTTTCCATCGAGACAAAAGATGGGAATAGACACGGCATTTCTGTATCGAACTCTCAGGTTGAAGTGGACGCGGGCTACGAAACAGAAAACTACATGCTGCTGATTGAAGCAAAAAAGGAAAGCACGAGAGATTTTTTGATTCGACAGCTTTATTATCCCTACCGCTTGTGGAGCGCTAAGACGCATAAGGAAGTCAAGCCGGTGTTTTTTACCCACTCCAATGATGTTTTCAGTTTTTTTGTCTACGAGTTTACAGATTCTCTAAACTACAATTCTCTCCAATTGCTCACAGAACAACACTACATTGTTGAACATGAGGACATCTCCTTAGCAGACATTCACAATCTCATCAGTAAGCATTCTGTTATCCCCGAACCGGCCTTACCCTTCCCTCAGGCCGACAGTTTCACTCGCGTCGTTGACCTAATGAACCTCTTGTTTGAGCAAGACCTCAGTAAAGAGCAGATTACATCCAACTACAACTTTGACAGCCGACAGACGAATTATTATACAAGTGCAGGCATGTATCTAGGGTTCATTGAGCGCCTTAGAAATGATCAGGGTGAAGTAGCGTTTACACTAACTGAGCAGGGTGTCCGGGTTATGCGGTTACCGTACAAGGAGAAGTATCTTGCCCTTACCAGTACTATTCTGTCTCATCAGGTTTTCCGACGTATATTTCAGGAGACGGTTCAAATGGGACATCTGCCCGAGAGGCATCGAATCGTAGAAATAATGCGTCTGTGTAATTTGTACCGTGTTGGTCAGGAAAGCACCTATTTCCGCAGGGCACAAACCATCGAAAAGTGGATTGAATGGATTTTTCGACTGCCCATTTTATAATCGTCAAAACGACATGCAAAACCCCCGTCTAGGACGAGGGAATGCATGTAAACAGATATACTCGCTATTGCCTAGGGAGACCACTTACAGTTAGCTCCTTGACCCTCTGAGTAGCCAAAGGGCTAACGCCTTGCTACGTTTTAAACATACACCTGTTTTTAAAATCTGCCATGACCCTATGGGGCTATCTCTGTGAATCGTGTCGGATTAAAATAACAGTGCCACCCGAGACGGGTGAATCTAGGGAGAACGCAGCTCCTAAGTCATGTGCTCTTTGTGCCATAATCTCCAAACCGAAGTGTCTGGTTTCAGTTTTAGGATTGCCAATTCCAATTCCATCGTCCTCAATCAAGAAAGTCCAGTCGCCTGGAGCATCAGGAGTACTCTGCAACGCTACTTTAATGTGAGATGCATTGGCGTGTTTGACAACATTCGTAATGGCTTCCTGGAGTATGCTAAATAGTTGCACTTGGCTCGATTCACTCAGTCCGGGGAGAGTCTCCGGTGCGTCCAGTTCCCATTCTACAGAGGTATTGGTGAGGCGCTTATCAAGATAGGACCGAAATCGGTCGTATACTGATGCCGTTCCGACTGGATCGTTTTTTAAATTGAAAATAGATTGTCGCACATTATTGTCAATGTCTCGTAACGACAAGATGACTTCATCCAGACTGTCTTTGAGTTCTGCATCACCATAGTGTTCAGCTCGTTCTTTCGCAGCGCTCAAATGGACTCCTGAGTAAAACAGGGATTGAGCAATTTCATCGTGCAGTACAGATGCAAGCCGTTTTCTTTCTTCTGCGATAGCTTGCACGCGCTGTTGTTCATGGACCTCCCGTTCCGCTTGATGCAATCTCTGAATGATTGACTTGGAAATTGCCGCAATGACGATAGCGTCAATCAGGGCGGTAATCCAATTGCCCAGTTCCATAGGCAATATGTTTTCGAGAATCGTATGACGAATGGTTTCAAATGTGCCAATGATAAAAGCAGGCACTATAAAGAGCAGCCACCTGGTTCGCCCAAGAGTCATCGTCCTTCTCCTCTCACTCGTACCACTTATGTATTTTCTGTGAACTACTTCAGGTATATACTAAAAGTAAGAATGGTTGAGTTCTACAACATTATACCAAGAGAAACGACGCCAACATTCAGATTAAGACGTATGCGTATGTGCATTTTGTTATAGTTTTGAATTTATATCAGTGCACACCAATCCAGTACCATCGAGGTTCATCAGGGAGGCCAGACAATGAAGAAAAATGTGTGGAGTAATTCGTGGTTAATTCCCATCGCAGTCCTGGTTGTCGGAATTACTGCTTTATCCATAGCGAAGGCAAAAATGCAACCGGTTGCGAGACGAAGTCCCAGTCTTTCGCCCCCTTCACAAGCTGCAGGCGCTGCCAACAGTACAAAAGCGTCAGGCAACGCGAACGCAAACTCGAGCAAAAACGTGTTGACCACGGGTGATACGATGCACAATCGCCCTGCTCCGAATTTTACCCTCACCGATCAGTTTGGGAAAAAGATTTCATTGAAAGAATTCCGTGGGAAGACAGTTGTCCTGGCATTTGTGGACAGTACATGTACTACTATTTGTCCACTTACGACTCAGGACATGCTGGAAGCCAAGCAACTTCTTGGACCAACGGCGGCAAAACATGTGCAGTTGCTTGGAATCAACGCAAACCCTCAGGACACATCTGTCGCAGACGTAAAGAAATACTCTGTCGAGCACAGCATGGTAAATGACTGGCATTTTCTCACTGCACCAAAGAAACAGTTGGAAAAAGTGTGGAAGGACTATTATGTGTATTCAGGAGTCGTGAACGGAAAGATTGACCATACGCCAGCGCTCTACATTATTGGGCCGAAGGGGAACGAGAAGCTTTTGTACTTGACACCGAGTCAGTATTCTTCAATCAATGCAGAGTCGCATATTATTGCAAAGGATATTGCCAAATACCTTCCGCAGTCTGTGAAGAAACCCAATATCACACAGGTGAAATATCAGACACCAAATGAGGGTCCGAAGCAGAAGGTTACGCTGCCGGCCATGACGCCAACGGGACTGTCAAAAACGGTTGTTTTAAGCCCGAAAAAGCCGCATTTGGTGGTGTTCTTCGCATCGTTTGTACCGAACATTAAAGAAAAACTGACTGAATTGAACAAGTATGCAAGCCTGCCAGGAAGTCCGCAGGTTGTAGCGGTGGATGTAGCAACCCTGGAACCAAGTTTGAAGCCAGTCAAAAAACTTGTTTCGGAGATACCAAATTTGCATATCAAAGTAGCTGTTGATAAAACAGGAAGAGTGGCAGACAGCTACGGTTCACAGGATTTGACCTGGTTTTCTCTGACAAATGCTTCCGGTCAGATTGTTTGGCATCACGATGAGTGGTTGAAGATGAGCAAACTACAACAGGACGTGTCGAAAGTCCTGCACAAGACAAGTTAATGCGCAATCACTGTATGGAGTACTGTTGCGATTTGATTGGGATGGGACAGTTGGACGGTTACTCCAGGGCGATCGACTGCTAGATACCTATCGATACAGATGGTTTTCATGCCGAGCCTAACTGCAGGGGCAATTTCGTTGCGGTAGTGGTCGCCGATACTTACCATGTGCTCATACGGCACTTGGTAGTAATGGTGCAGTTGTTGAAAATTAGAGGTCGCATTGACTTGTTTTTTGGCATTAAAAATCTTTTGTTCGAATGCGAACGACAAACCAAGTTTATTGAGAATAGCCATGCTGTCGGGTTCAGGACTGTTTGTAATCAGCACCAAATGAACACCTTTGCGCAACAAGTGTTTGATTGCGTCAGCTAAACCGGGCATAGGGGTCATGACAAAATCACAAGATTGCATGTGCCGTCTCGTAGCTAAAAAAGCACTTTGAATCGCCCTTTGTGACAATCCAAAATGACGCGCTACAACGCCGTAAATACCCCAAGGGTCGTCAGCAAAATGAATCCCATGAGCCTCGTGGGGCCCATTCGACAGTGCCTCGCCTGTCCACGTAAAGTAGCTTCCGTCTTTTACGATGCTTTTGCTTTCTGCGTGGTAGCCGTCGCCAAAGTAGAGGAAGTGTTTACCAGACAAGACATTCCTGGCAGTTGCGAGAAACTCCGGTCGGGCATGAGCTGGCAGTAAATGTGCGAGTTCACGCTCAAACACAGCAAAGTGTGAGGTCTCTTCATAGACGGTTCCGTCTAAATCAAAAATAAAAACTTTACACCGCTTGAGGGAGTTAAGCGCATCTTTTGAAACGAATGGGTTGTTCAGGGAAGTCACCCCTTTTGGCATAATATACTAGAATTATTACTTATCGCATTCTTTAGAATTGAAAAACCTAGCCTAATGGTAATCAGCCCTAATGGTAATCAGCACACTCGAGGCCGACAAGTTAAGATTTTGTAAATAGTTTTGATCTTTTGTATATATCATCATTTTTAACATACTATGCATCTACATGAAGTTGCTGTGCGCGTCAGTGCTTTCGGTGTTAGTTTGCTGAAGCATCTGCTGAATTTTACAAAATCTTAAGATACTCACAACCGTTTATTTACATCCGAAGCATATCCTGAAGTTAGTTGCAAATACACCATGAGATCCTGCTTCAACTCTATTCTTTGTTTGAGGGAGTGGTCATTCTGGTACGGTGTCCCGCTTGCATGCAGGTGTTAGAGGCTCTGACGTCAGTACACTGCCAACGAACTCACGGCATTCCGAAACCGGAGTTGATTCGAAGGTATGGAAGGCCGGATGTCGTGCACTTTGGAGATTTTGCACAACCTGCGAAAGATAAGGCCGTGAATTTGCACGACTACACAGATAGTCAGCTATTCGACAGGCGCTTTCGGTCCTCGACACGCAAGTTCCGATCCGATCGCTATTCCAGATAAACAGAAGCTCGGTCAATACAGCGACAGAGAAAGCTATTTTGAGGTTTGGGAAAAGGAAGGTGTTACCGTGTCCACTCTTTCTCGTCCGGTTCTGTCTCCTGTGCCTGGCGATGTGTTGTACTGCGATGTTGACGGCACCCTTGTATCTGATGATAACCGCTTGTCCAGTATCACATCCGCAGAAATTCACAGGTTTGTTGAGGCGGGATTTGGATTTTCACTCGCAACAGGGCGATCCTACAAAAGCGTTGAAAGATTCCTTCAAGAGCTCCCCATCACTGCTCCACTTGTCTTGTGCAACGGCGCCTATATATACGATCCCGTTTCACACAGCCACGTTTCCACCCCCATCGAATCTCAGTTTGTCAATGCCATTGTACCTGTCTTGTTAGGAATACCGGGTGTTTGGGTCTATATGGATACCTCAGACAGGCATATGTGGGTTTCTCACAGAGAATCTCTAACTGAACCGTTTGTCACAGATGAAAACCTGCATCCACGTGTTTTCTCCAACATTTATGACTTGTCAAATCGCTCTCAGGTATTAAAAATTGGGGTAAAAATTACTTGCGATTCGGAATCAACGAAAAGACAGCTCCAGCGTGTAATCGGTATTATCACTGCTCACTTTGCACGGGAACTCCACGTGTGTTTTTCAAGTGACAATTACGTGGAACTGATGGCCGCGGGTGTGTCAAAGTGGTTTGGCATACAGGTTAGCCAGAGCATGAAGGTTCGTCGAGACAATCGTATTTTCACAATTGGCGACCACTTCAACGACATTGAAATGATATCCGAGGCAGACGTTGGGATTGCCATGGCCAATGCGGTTGAGGAAATCAAGCAGGCAGCGATGTACTCTATCGGACATGTTAAGAACCATGCCGTTGCAGCATTTTTGAAAGATTGTCAACAGTTGTCTGTGTCCGTCTAGATTTCAGTTGTTTACCTTCCATGTCAGCTGCACCTGCCGCTGAACCCCAAAAAGCATCGCGAGTGATAATTACATGTTGAGGTGAAATCGGGTCGTTAAAGAACGACCTGAACTTTTTTGTATAATGAAAAAACGTGCAAGACTACGATACGGTGCACGAGAGGAGTAGAGACGATGCGCTTTCTTATTTTGCTTCCCCTTCTGGCGGGAATCTTAAACGCATTTCAAGGAGGAATTAACGGTACGCTTGGCAAACGCATTGGGGTTTTCGAAGCTTCATTGATGAACTTTTTATATTATTGCAGGGCAGATGATGATGAGTGCTGTCATCGACAACTTTGAATTGTTTGGAGGACGGGTGATTCCTTTTGATTGGCAGAGGTTGCTGGGCCTAGTATTCATGGGGGCAGCCGTATTTCTATTTTATTACAAAAAATCATAGTCAACCACCGTCCTATTTACACGTTTAAAATTTCTATCAATCGTGCTACGTTTAGCTTATCTTGCAAACAGGCAACGAATGGGGAGTGATAGGATGTCTACAGGATATATCATGGGACTTCGTGAAATGGTTGGAGCGAGACCACTGATTATGCCTGCTGCGGCCGTGGTCATCGAGGATGCTGACGGCAGAATTCTGCTCCAGCATCGCAGTGACAATGACACATGGGGTCTGCCTGGAGGATCCATGGAGATGGGGGAAACGTTTGAAGAAACAGCACGTCGCGAGGTTCTTGAGGAGACTGGATTGGAGGTAAAGGACCTGCAACTGTTTTGTTTGCATTCGGGATCGGAAGCATTTTATGAATATCCGAACGGCCATCAGGTTTATGTAGCAGCCGTGATTTATACGACAACTTCATACGCGGGACACATTAAGCTTGACCTGTCGGAGAGTCTGGACGTCCAGTGGTTTCAGCTTCAGAAAATTCCTTCAGTTTTAAATCCGCTCGATGAACCCGTTATTGAGAAGTATATACAGAGCCGGAAAGAACTAAGAAGGATAGTGTTCACGAGAAACGCTGACAGAGTTGTTCCCGTGTGAAAGTGTATGCGGCAGCACGCTTGTGCTGCCGCATTCTGTTTCCTTGCGAGGCTTTCTGAATTAAGCTGTCCAATCTCACGCGCAGAGTCTGCCGAGAACTTGAATGGATGTCTTGGTGGACTTTTTGTGCAGAGTTCTACGCTCGAGCCCGCGTCCATTCCAGCACCTCACCAACGGTCTGAAGACCTCTCGACTGACAGAGCTTTGCTTCCTTCTGCCAGACTAACGCTGTCATCGTCACATCCGCGTCAGCGCGGTGTCTTGAACCAATGGGGACATCGAGCCAATGGCAAACTTCATCGAGTGTTGGAACAAAAGACTGACCAAGAAGGGCTTGTGCAACCAGGGCTGTGTCAATGATGATCGGTTGAATTCTCATTTTCCAAAAATCCCTCGTGTATCTGTGCAGGAAAGACAACTCGTGTCTGGCGTGATGAGCTATCCAAACCTTTTTGTCCGCCAATTGAAGCACCTCAAACAAAACCGATTTCAAATCCACACCATTCCGTAATAATTCAGGTGATAGGCCTGTTAATCTCCAAATTTTATCCGGCACAATTGATAGATCCTTGTGAGCGATTAGATAATACTGAAGCGTGTCGATAGTAGGGGAGGCATCAATTCTCGATGTTGCAGCGGCAACGGACAGCACGATGCCTTTTTTTACGGAAAAATCACTGGTCTCTATATCAAAGACAAAGTAGTCAGTATCATCTAATGACTGGTCCCATGCCCCTGCGCCAAACTCGGTGTCATTCAGAAGTGTACGGCGGTGTAAGTCAATGGGGTTTTTCATTTGGGACGGTGTCCAGGGCCATTGCACGGACTATCACCTCGGCTTTTTGAAGTTTCTGTGCACCATGCGAACGAGGTTTCTGGTTGTATGCAGATGTGTCATCAATTCTTCCCGATGGACATTGGCAGTACTGGAGAGCATAAACTCGCCAGAGTTTGCGGAGTTGGGAGGGGTCGTCAGTCCACCGTGCAGCCTCGCTTGCCAGCTCCAGCGCAGCGATTGCGCGACTCCTTGCCGTAAAGTCCTGTCCAGGACCTGCTTGGCTGCCAATGCGTCGAGTCTGTCAAGTGTCGACAAAGATGAGATGTTGTGCGTAATGGCTAGTAGTCTCAGAGAGTGGACAATGGGATTAATGAGACTTGTCTTCATACTGATAGATTTTGGTCTCTGACCAAACCGCTTGGAAGACAACCATCCCCCTGTGCGCCCTGCGGCTGCGGGCGGGATCTCAATCCCCAAATGTGCCATTTCCCAGCATAAGTAGCTCGAGTGCGATATCCGGTCAAACACATCCTGCCTCAATTGATTCCAAACGCCAATCTCCGCAGACTCATTGGGACTGGCAGATGGGTCACCGAATTTCTCCAGGTTTATTGGCAGACTGTCGACAAGCATGAACAAATAGCGGGTATTTTCCCAACTTGGGTACTGAAAGTATGCGTCAATCCGTTCTTTCCATGTCTCCGTGGTCCCAATCCAGCGGGGATTCGTAGCCATTACGTTGCCTGGACAGGGGCTTACGCCAAAGGTTGCCATTGCTTGGCTGAATCGATAGAGGTGCGGTTGCAAATTGTCGATGTCACTAGGCGTTTGTGTGGAGAGCAGGAGTGCGTAATCGAGATCGCTGGTGAGCGTATCCTCTCCTCGTGCCGATGCTCCCAACAGGACGAAGGTTGCCTTACTTCGAAGGTCGCAGGGCACAATAAGCCGCCAGTTTTGATGGAGGATGTCCAGCCTCAACCGCCTGTAATCTTCGAACCACTTCTCGATGGAGCCGCCTGCTCGCAGCCACTGGCGAGTTGTCTGCTGAAGCTCAGTCTGCCATGTTGAAACAGCTGCAAAAGTTGTTCTTGTACCAGGAGTAGCAAAACACTCTGTGGCGGGCCGCGGAAGAAAAACCGGCTTCATAGACTGCCTCTTTCTGTCTTTTGACTTCTCGTTCCAATACAGACATTCACACTCACTTTTGAAAAGGCCCCGGGCAAAAGCTGCCCAGGGTTTATTCTACTGGATTTGCAAATGAGTGAATACTGTTCGTGGATGTTCTTATTCAGCCATCTCTGCTCCGAAAATTTTTGCTTTGTCGTCTGCAGACAGTTGTTCTGGATACGCAGATTCTTTGTGCAGTGTGTAGTCCAGTCCCAACAGTTCTTCTTCTCTTGTAACTCGCAGTCCCATAATAAGGTCTACAACTTTTAGTAGCACGTACGAGCCGAGGCCTGAGAACACCCATGTGGCTGCGACACCTACAATCTGCAGCAGTACCTGTTGCGGATGACCCGAGAACAAGCCGTTGGCGCCGCTGGAGTTGACGGCTGTCGTTGCAAACAGTCCCGTTGCGATGGCGCCCCATGTGCCGCCGATGCCGTGGCCGCCAAATGCGTCCAGTGCGTCATCGTAGCCCAGTTTGGCTTTCATAAGCGTTGAAGCATAGTAGCAAATCATGCCGCCGACTGCTCCGAGAATGATGCTCGATCCCGGTGACACAAAGCCAGCCGCCGGCGTAATGGCCACCAGTCCTGCAACTGCACCAGCACTCGCTCCAACCAGTGTGACGTGACCTGTGCGCAGTTTTTCAACCAGCATCCACCCTAGTGCTGACGCAGCGGTTGCTGTGTTCGTTGTTAAGAAAGCGTTGGCAGAGACACCGTTTGCGGCGAGAGCACTGCCTGCGTTAAAGCCAAACCAACCGAACCACAACAGCGCAGTACCCAGAACAACGAAAGGTACGTTGTGGGCTTTGATACTGCTCGAACCGTGTTCTGCCCGTTTACCCAGGTAAATAGCAGCAACCAGGCCGGCAACGCCTGAACTGATATGAACGACGGTACCGCCGGCAAAGTCCAGCACCCCCAGTTTTCCCAGCCAGCCGCCTTGGCCCCAGACCCAGTGTGCTAACGGATCGTAAATGATGGTAGACCATAAGACAATGAACACAAGAAAGGAAGAGAATTTCACCCGTTCAGCCAGGCCGCCGACAATCAGAGCAGGTGTGATAATAGCGAACATCAGTTGGAAGATGCCAAAGACGCTGGCGGGAAGTGTGCTGGAATACGCCCCGACCGCGGCCCCCACACCGTGGAACATGAAGAATTTCAGGCCGCCAATCACGTGATGGACATCTGGACCGAATGCCAAGGTATAGCCAATGACGACCCATTGAATTGAAACCACCAGAATGACTGCGAACACCTGCAACATGGTAGTGATAACATTCTTGGTTCTGACGAGACCACCGTAGAAGAACGCAACACCTGGAGTCATCAGCAGTACCAGTGCTGACGATGCAAGTATCCAGGCAGTGTCACCAGCACTGATCTTCGAGGTGGTTGTGGCAGCAAAGCTGACAACTGGTACGGATAATACCGAGAACAATCCGAATAAAAAGAGAATTAAGCGACTTTTGAAGGGGTTTTTCAAGAATAACTCACTTCCTTTCATTTTCTTTGTACTTACTTTACAGGGTGTCACCCTGCTCCCACAACGACATTTGTTAGGTTTTATTACACAAGGATCGTTGTAACCGAATTCATTTCCCTTGACTACTAAGAACACAATTGAGAACACAATTAAGGATGCAAAAACAGGTGCCTCATCAGGCACCCGTCGCAAATGATTTACATGGATAAGATGAGGATCTACCTGTTACCTGCAACAAAAAAATAACGGAAGCTCAGACAAGCCAAAGTCAGGCAGGGATTTACCTATACCCCTGCCGTAACACTGCTGCTCCTGTTATGGGTCTCTGGATCTGCTGTACCTTCCGATGCAGCTTCAGTTGCCCCCCACCCGTTAAGGAACAGGTTTAATGCAACAGCAGTGACCGATCCCGTTACAATCCCATTTTGCAACAACATTTGCAGCATGTTGGGCAGGTGGGCGAACATCTGGGGCATGGTTGCCGAACCGAGTCCCACGCCAATGCTGCAAGCCACAACAAGCAAGTTGTTGTTGTCGTTGAAATTCACCTGAGACAAGATGTTGGCGCCATAGGCAACCACCATGCCGAACATGGCAATCATGGCACCGCCAAGCACAGCATCAGGTATAACAGTGGTTAATGCAGCAACTTTTGGCAACAATCCGAGGGCAACTAGAATTCCGCCTGCTGCGACAATGACATTTCGAGTTTTGACGCGAGTTAGAGAGACAAGTCCGACATTCTGTGAAAATGTGGTGTAGGGAAAGGTATTAAAAATGCCTCCTAGCACAATGGCAATTCCTTCGGCGCGCAGTCCTTTGACGATGTCTTTCTGACCGATGGGTTTTTCAACGATCTGACTCAGTGCAAAATAGACACCTGTGGATTCCACCATACTTACGATGCCAACAATAATCATTGTGATAATAGCAATGAGATTAAAATGAGGTTGGCCAAAATAAAATGGATGAACAATATTGAACCAAGAAGCTTTCAGGACGGGAGAGAATTTGACAATTCCGAGTAACGCACCTGCCAGAGTTCCAAGGATGAGACCCATGAGAATAGAGATGGCCCGCAAAAATCCACGTAGGTAGCGATTCATCACGAGAATGATTAGCAGTGTACCAAGAGCTAAAATCAGGTTATGGGGTGCGCCAAAGCTAGGTGAACCTTGCCCCCCTGCTGCGTTTCCCATCGCCACGGGAATGAGTGTCAATCCAATGATGGTCACAACCGACCCAGTTACGACCGTAGGAAACAGCTTCAACACCATGCCAAACAACGGTGCCAATAAGAACACTGCAATGCCTGCTATGATTATCGAACCGAATATGGTTCCGATGTTGGTCGTTTTTCCAATAGCAATGATTGGACTGACAGCAGTAAAGGTGGCTCCAAGCACGACAGGAAGTTTAATTCCAATGAATCGGTTGCCAATGACTTGTAAGAGCGTAGCGATACCGCAGGTGAACAAATCGGCGGCAATCAGATAGGTCATTTGCGAAGAACTGAACTTTAATGAGCTCCCGATAAGAATTGGGACTACTACAGCTCCCGCGTACATAGCCAGCACATGCTGTAAGCCGAGTGTAAATACTTGAGACTTGGACAACACCGTTCATCACTCCTTTGTTAAGAATTCCATTTTGGATTCTTCACTGTCTGTGAACACAACACGACCGTTTTCCATCGATTCAATGGAGGCCAATGAAAGGATAGGTATATTTCTAGCCTGGATTTTGGCGCGGCCGTCCTGGAATCTTTTTTCGATGACAACTCCGAGTGCCACTACATTTGCTTCGGCTGA
Organism: Alicyclobacillus sp. SO9; assembly: GCF_016406125.1. Taxonomy (NCBI): domain Bacteria; kingdom Bacillati; phylum Bacillota; class Bacilli; order Caryophanales; family Alicyclobacillaceae; genus Alicyclobacillus; species Alicyclobacillus sp. SO9. The sequence goes on from NZ_CP066339.1 coordinate 1,104,737, forward strand.
TTGTAAAATATCTAACAGGCCCATGACCGCATTTCCGTTGGCTAGAATGTCATCTATTACAAGCACTCTTTCTCCCGGGCGGATAAAGGACTTGGATACGGTGATATCCACTGTCTCGTTTCGCGTGTAGGACATGACAGGGGCCGAAAAGACATCATCACTTTGGGTTACTGCACGTTTTTTCTTGGCATACACGAACGGGACACCAAGAGCAAGAGCGGTCGCATAGGCAATATGGATACCGCTGGCTTCAACTGTTATTACTTTGTCTACTTGACTGTTCGCGAAGGCGTTGGCAAACTCTCGGCCAATCTCTTGAATGAGAGTTGGCTGAACTTGATGGTTAAGGAATGAATCTACTTTCAGCACCTGACTGGACAGAACTCGTCCTTCTTTCAGGATATAGTCGTGCAAGTATTGCATAGCGGCCTCCTGAGTTTTAGATTGACCTTTTCATTCAGTAGCTTGTAGTAATGTGCGAGAACAGAGGGAGTGTACGTCATACTCATGCAACGCGCGACCGTACACACGACCGTAACGCACGACAACGAAAAAACCCAGAAGGAGAAGCTTCACTCGTGTCGCGCAGTGAAACCTCTCCATCTGGGTTTTTATCCCTCTGGTGTATCCAGGTTGATGAGACAACGTGGATTTGTACCGCTTGGACCAGACCTTTGCAGTCAGCAAAGCGGAACCCTAGGCACACTTTCACTCGTAGTCAAACGATTTACGGTCGTTTGGTAGAAACTCGTGAGCCATATTCCCACTATTATACGAGCTAATGAACAAACATAGCCGTGATTGTGAATGCAGACAGAATAGCATACTTCCCGAGAAAGTCAACGTAGGTCGGCAGGATGATGTTTTGCCGCTCGTCATTGCTGCGTGTCATGGAGAAATCCCAAGGAGCATAGAAGCCAGAACACGGCAGAAGGGGAAAGAACAGGCGGCCCCTGATTGAGGAGGCCGCCTGTTTGTTGGTGCAGTGAGCTGCGGTTTTAAAATCACTTTTGTATCGCTGTAGTCAATTGAATCAAGGCGCGAATGACAAGCAATACAGCCGCAACGTAATACCAAATTCGAATAAGAATTCCTGTTCCATCGATGGCTGTCAGCCAGGACAATATCAAAAGAGGAAGAATGGAGAAAACAAGCGGTTCTGTAACAGCTTTCGCAGCACTGCGGATATCTGACTTTTGGCGGAGATTCTGTGCGAGGTAAACGAGCATCTCCACACCTGTCGCGATTAAAACAATCCACATCATGACCAACATACCTGCGTGAGCAGCAATTACGTTGAGCACTGCGTTCACCTCCTGAAATTTGGTTCAGGGTGGCCACCCGATGTGTTACTTTATTCAAGTAAATAAACTAATGTTTGGGACAGCAGATGATTTCCTTCAAAAAACGACGAACGCATGGTGTATTCCGCGCTATACTGTTCTTACTGCTTGTGAATATTACAATAACGACATATGTGTGGACTGTAAATAACGCCAAATTCAAGAGGCTTACTGAGAATCGAATTCATGATTAGTAAAGATGGATTAACATATAAGAGATAAACACAAACCAGCTACGGCTTATTTTAAGGAAGGATTCGTGTAGATGGATCAGTAAGTATCAAGCAAGGAATTTTGTGGCCTGTGTCGCATTTGAGCAAATTACTGCAATACCAATCCAACTTAAATATTCTAATAAATGGTTTAATTGGTTTGATGAGTACATAACGAGGCGAAGGCTCTAAGTTATCATTGTGAAAATGAAGGTGAACACGTGCAAAGTAAGCCAAACTACGCTAATTGTCCTCATTGTAAAGAGAATACGGCTCTGGAGTGTGTTGTGTATGGTGCAGTAAATGTAAAAGCAAGTCATACGGGAGCATTTGGGAACAGACTGCCGTTGAAATTATCTGTCTGCACGAAGTGCGGTGAAGTGGTCCACATGTGGGTAGATAGCCCTGAGAAACTCCTAGATGATTGAGTGAATGTAGACTTACCTACACTGGAAGTTTCAATGCTCGATAATACTTTTCAGTAACACCGTAACTGTGTTGGTCCTGCGTAACGACTTGTCTTGAAGGGAGGTATATTTTGTTTTTTGAATCGGAACACCTCTACGTACACGGTGTAACCAAAACTGAAATATCAGCAGTTGTGCAGATGTATAACTCAACAGGGGCTTTTTGGTGAAATACATGCGCACTGACAGTGTTCTGTCAATAATGTGATGCTATGGCCCCAACCGGAACGGAGCATGAGAGAGGTACGGCGTGTTTTGAAACCTAGTGGACGTCTAGTTATCACCCTCACTCCGATGTGGGCGAAATCTTTTCAAGATATCGAAGACATGTCTCAGGAGATTGTCGATTTGGTAAGCCAAGCTGGATTTTCAAATGTCTCCGTGGACTTGAGAAAAGACCTAAAGCCTGAGGGAGCGCTTACAGTGATGGCTCACAACAAATAGCTTAGCTGGAAGGTCCGCGGAGCCACTGGGCAGCAGAGCAATTCTTGATTTGCGCTGTCGTAGTACAATGGTTAGAAATGACAGGGGGGACGGCTGTGTTCTCAGTACGCGTCAGTGAGCGGACAAGCATTGATTTGCTTCAACAACATAACAAAGAAGAACTATTCGCAGTAATTGACAGTAACCGTGAGTACCTTCGTAAGTGGCTTCTTTGGGTTGATAAAAGGAAATCAGCAGAGGACTTCGAGCCTATCATCCGTCTTTGGATTAGAAACTATGCCGAAAACAACGGATTTGATGCAGGTATTCGGTATGACGGAGAACTGGTCGGAATGATTGGTCTTCATTATATTGACTGGAAAAACAGAATAACGAGCATTGGGTACTTTGTGTCGGAAAAACATCAAGGGAAGGGAATTGTCACGAGTTGTGTGAGATCCCTTATACACCATGTCTTCGATGAGTTACAACTGAACAAGATACTGATTCAATGTGCGACGGAAAACAGCAGAAGCCGAGCGATACCCGTTAGTTTGGGATTCCGAGAAGAGGGAATTGCTCGGGATGGACAGTGGCTTTATGACCATTACGTGAACTTGGTGACGTATAGTTTGTTACGAAGGGAATGGCGAGCTCAGTAAAAACCTTTATGAGGCTTACTCAATTGTGTTTCTAATTCATTTTGGTGGGTAATTGACTCCATCATCAAAAAGGTATACCTTGTATGTGACCACGTGGTCACGAAGGGTGGTGAACAAGTGCCTTCAGAGCAATTTTACAGACTCTCAGCAGCAACTCGGGGAACCATTACGAATGCTTGCCTGAGCGAGTTCGCTTATTACGGTTATGATTTAGCATCGACAAACCGGATGGTTAAAGCTGCGGGGATTTCCAAAGGTGCACTGTTTAAGTATTTCACTGATAAGGAAGGACTGTTTCGTTATATCTATCAACAGGTGGCTTCAGACATGCAGGCAGCGCTGGCCATTAAACCGGAATTAAACGAAGATATTTTTGGCTTCTTATCGCGTCTTACTCTTGAAAAAATAAAGTACTACAAGGGACATCCGGAAGTATATCGCTTTGTGACTCATATGTCCAAGCAACAGACACATCCTGTGTACGCGACAGTCTATCGGTCTGCACTGGCCAGTGCACAACAGATGTTAGAGGAGATTTTAGCTCATATTTCAGCAGATAGACTCAGAGCAGGTGTAACGATTGAACAAGTGGTGTCGACACTCATATGGGTGTCTGACGGGCTGCTGCAGAAATACCTGAATAGCATTCCTGAGACGGCTGACAGCAAAGAGTTTGACAGGTTCTTTGACACATTGCTTCTTGAAATGGAATCATACTTTGCAATTCTGCGGCATGGAGTCTACAAAGAATCGGAGATGAAGTCATGATTCGTGTGAGCAGGCTTACAAAAACATTTTCAAACGGCAAGGGAATTTTTAACCTGGACTTTGAAGTAAATCAAGGTGAAGTGTTTGGGTTTTTGGGCCCAAACGGTGCAGGAAAGTCTACAACCATTCGCCATCTAATGGGATTTTTGAAGGCCGACGAGGGAACGGCAACAATTTCTGAAAGGGATTGTTGGGCAGAGGCTGCTGAAAATCAAACCATGATTGGTTATCTTCCAGGAGAAATGGAATTTCTCGAAGGCATGACAGGGTCCGCATTTCTTCGATTACTGGGAGATATGAGAGGGATGAAACAGACCGGACGAAGGGATGCACTCATGGAGCGGTTTCAATTGGATACGAAGCCTGTCATTCGGAAGATGTCAAAGGGCACAAAGCAGAAACTGGGCATTGTAGCAGCATTTATGCATAATCCTGAGATACTCATTCTGGATGAACCCACCTCCGGATTAGATCCCTTAATGCAACAAGAGTTCTTGAGTCTTGTCTTGGAGGAGAGGAGTAAGGGGAAAACGATTTTGATGTCTTCACACGTATTTCAGGAGGTGGAACGCGTCGCGGACAGAGTGGGGTTTATCAAGGATGGGCGCATGGTCTCTGTCAACTCGATTGAAAAGTGGAGAGAACAGCAGCCAATTAGATATACTATTTGGCTGGCCGAAGACGAGGATGTGTCTCGAATTGTTAACTCAGGCGTAACCGTGTTGCGTCAAGATGGACTGTCGCTGCAGGTGGAAGTGCGCGGGAACCTAAAAGAACTTTTTGCCACGCTGTCCGAATGTAACATACTGCGCTTTGAGAGCCATGCGTTAGGGTTGGAAGATACTTTTATGCACCTCTATGACCAGGAGGTCACGGCCAAATGAACATTTCATTGTATAAGGCAACGTTGCGGATGAATCTCTCGTCCACGTTAAGCTATGGTATTGGTACGATTTTGTATTTGTGGATCTTAATCTGGGCCTATCCATATGTTTCATCTCCTGCGATGAACAAGATTCTTGACTCCATGCCGCAAAGTGTTTTAAAGGCGTTCGGTGCAGAGGGGGGTGTTCAAAATCTTGGCGTCTTTCTCGCGGAGAAGTTCTACGGTCTCATCCTTTTATTGATTCTCGCCATCTTTACGATTTCTGTGGCAACAAAACTCGTATCAGGTTTGGCAGACAGGGGCTCGTTGGCCTATCTTTTGGCTACTCCCGTATCCAGAACCAGATTGGCTATTACGCAAATAGGTGTAACGCTCACGACTTTGTGGAGTGTCTGTTTACTTGCTGTCGTTGGGGGAATCGCTGGTGCTGCTTGGTTTGCACCCCACAATCCCCTTGATAGCGCGCGATTCATACAAATGAATTTAATGGTAGCACTGTTGTTCTCTGTTATAGCGGCATACTCATTTGTCTTTTCCTGCATCTTTGACAACGAAAGACGTGCTCGAGCTGCCAGCACTGTCATAACACTCATTTTTTATGTTCTGGACCTGTTGGCGAAGTTGACCGATAAAGTAGCGTGGCTGAAGCACTTCTCAGTGTTTGCGCTGTATTCGCCGGCCAACATTTTACGTGGAAAGGGTGCCGTTACTTGGAGTGCAATTGGACTGGCAGCAGCAACGGTTCTGGTGTTCATACTGGCAGTGGCGATATTCCGACGCAGGCAGTACTCGTTTTAGCAACTCAGTTGTCTCACGGGTTGCACGTCAGAATATCAGCAAGCTGTCTGGAGTCTGTTCCAGTTGTGATTCATTCGCCAATAATGGCCTGTACACGGCCTACTTGGCCGTCTTGCAGGCGCACTTTGATGCCATGAGGATGAGTCGGGGACTTCGTCAAGATATCTTTGACGACGCCCCGAGTTAATCTTCCGGTCCGCTGGTCTTGTTTCAAAACAATGTCTACTGTAAGGCCGGAATGGATGTCTTTCCGGTTTTGACCGTTCTTTGCACCCATGCAATCAACTCCTATCTGGTGTCGATTCAAATTGCAAACAACTAAATTGCCAACAACGATTCTCTTTTCTCCAGGTACTCATCGTATCGTCCTGAAAAGTCCACAATTCCGCTTGGCGTCAATTCAATGATACGGGTGGCCACGTCTGTCACCATTTGTCGCGCATGTGAAACAAAGATGACGCTGCCGTCGAAGTCTACTAAGGCCTTCGTCAACGCATCAATCGATTCCAAATCGAGATGGTTAGTCGGTTCGTCAAGGACCAGCACATTGCCTTGCAACAGCAGCATTTTTCCCAATGCAAGGCGAGCTGTCTCTCCGCCCGATAACACATCTGTAGACTTGTGTACCTCATCTTTGGAAAACAGCATCCGGCCGAGAATGCTTCGGAGCGTTTGGGTATCTGCTTCTTCGTCGAAACTGCCCAGCCATTCATAAACAGTAGTGTCGTTGGGGATTGTCTCATTGTGATCCTGTGTAAAATACGTAGGCTGAGCAGATTGCCCCCAGGTAACGCTTCCCTCGTCAGGTTGAAGTTCGCCCATAATGACGTTGAGGAGCGTCGTCTTCCCAATACCGTTGGGGCCAATAACCGCTACCTTTTCTCCATTCATAATATCCAGACTGATGTCTTTCAAGACATGCAAATCAGCAAAGGACTTGTGGATACGGTCCACAGATACAACTTGTTTTCCCAGAGGTTGCAGTGACGTAAACTTGATGTACGGGGAGACTCTGGAAGACGGACGAATTTCTTGTATCTCAATTTTCTCGATTTGTTTTTGCCGGCTTGTTGCCTGCTTTGCTTTACTCTTATTGGCTGAAAATCGGGCCACGAAGTCTTTCAGTTCTGCAATCTTTTCAAGGTTTTTTGCGTTCTCAGCTTGCAGTTGTTCTCTAGCCAGTGTACTGGCTGCAACAAAGTAATCGTAGTTTCCCGAAAACATGGAAATTTGGTTGTAGTCGACGTCCACCATGTGTGTGCAGACGGTATTCAAGAAATGCCGATCATGAGAAATGATGACCATTGTGCCCTTATGGTTCAGCAGGAAGTTCTCCAACCAGCGAATGGTGTCTAAATCCAAATGGTTCGTGGGCTCATCGAGCAGCAGTACATCAGGTCGTCCGAACAGGACTTGAGCCAGAAGAACACGGAGTTTGAAACCGCCAGTGAGCGTATCCATTTTATTGGCGTGCTTCTCAACCGGGATGCCCAGCCCTTCCAGCAACTCTGCTGCAAAATACTCCGCTGAATACCCGTCCATCTCAGCATAGGCACTTTCCAGTTCGCCAACTTTCATGCCGTCTTCTTCCGTCATCTCCGCAAGTGCGTAGAGGCGTTCGCGTTCTTTCATAACGGACCACAGTTCCGGATGCCCCATCAGCACCGTATTTAACACGGTTTCTTCATCGTATTTGTAGTGATCCTGCTGAAGTACACCAACACGTATACCCTCTGCAATACTCACATCACCCGTCGTAGGTTCAAAGTCACCCACAAGGATTTTCATGAAGGTTGATTTCCCCGATCCGTTGGCTCCAATGAGGCCATAGCGGTTGCCTTCGTCAAAACTCAGGTTGACATCTTCAAACAAGGTACGGCTTCCGAACGAGACTGACACGTCTTTCACGCGAATCATATATTACAAACTCCTTTTAGGCATAGATTGGTGCAAAACCTTTGTGTAAAATTTCGAGAAATCCTGCAAAACCGACTGTGACGAGGAGGGTTTTTTCTCCGAAACGTACGATTGGCTCAATATAACACGATTTCAGTGTTGTATCCAGTGCAGAACTGGGATGGAGTAGGGTGCGCAAACAAAATGAAGACTGCCGCGACATGAGAGTCTCTCAGGTTCGGGCAGTCTCCAAAGGTTAATCAAATTTCACCTGTCAAGGAGTGTTACAGGTTTTTCATTCGCAGGTACCAGCGCTTATAGTCGTATCCTTTTTGCTTCGCTTCTTCTTGCGTTTCGACCGCGTTAGAGTTCGCCGGGGGCGGCACAACGACAGGCTTCCCTGGCTCCCAGTTTGCAGGTGTCGCGACACCGTTGGCATCTGCGGTCTGCAGAGCATCTACGACGCGCAATATCTCGGCCATATTTCGTCCGACGTTAAGTGGATAGTAAATCATAGCGCGCAACGTGCCTTTATCGTCAATGAAAAAGACGGCGCGCACTGCATTTGTACTGCTTTCCCCAGGCTGAACCATACCGTATGCATTGGATACCTCTCGGTCTAAATCAGCAATGATGGGAAATGTAACTTTATGTCCGAAAATCTGTTCGATATCTTGTGCCCAAGCAATATGCGACTGTACTCCATCCACAGACAAACCAATTAATTGTACGCCGCGTTTTTCAAACTCTGCAGTGCGTTCTGCGAAACCGCCGAATTCTGTTGTACAAACTGGGGTGAAATCGGCCGGGTGGGAAAACAGGACTACCCATTTTCCTTTGTAATCGGAGAGTTTGATTTTTCCATGCGTTGATGCAGCTTCAAATTCTGGTGCGGGTTCATTCAAACGTGCCAGTGACATGTATTGATTCCTCCCCTCCAAGAATATGTTTCCATTATAAATTATGTGGACTGAATTTCAAAATTATACCCGAAGAGTCTATCGAATAGTGAGAGCCTTCTCCTTCTCTACTATCCGGCCGTTTTTCTCGCATCGGGTTTCCTTGGTAGAATAATAGAGAGGAGGCTGATTTATGGAGAACTATCGGTTTCATCATGATGTACGTGTACGTTGGTCAGAAGTTGACGGGCAGCGGATTGTTTTCAATGGAAACTATCTTACGTATATGGATATTGCCTATGCCGAGTATCTGCGCCGAGAGTTGAAGTTGTCAGATGGGATGCCGGACACGGTCATTGCGAAAACAACCCTTGAGTTTAAACAATCAGCTCAATTTGACGATGTTTTGTCCGTGTGGTTGCGAACAAGCCGCATCGGACAAACGAGTATGACGGTAGACTTTGTAATCACTCGATTTGAGCAGGTATTGTTCAACGCTCAGACAGTGTATGTATATGTGAATTCCGAAACAAAACAGCCTGCCGCTGTTCCGGACTCTTGGAGACACACAATCGAAGTTTACGAACGGGGGAATTAGGAATGCGTTTTCACGGAGAGGTCGCTGTCGTGACAGGAGGAGCAGGCGGAATCGGCCGAGCCAGCGCTAAGCTGCTTGCCAATCAAGGGGCTCGGGTAGTGGTGGCAGATATTGATGAAGCTTCCGGACAAGAGTCAGTCAGGCAGATTGAGCAGGACGGCAATGACGCAGTGTTTCATCCCGTGGATGTATCTGATTACCACAGTGTACAGACACTGGCAGACTTCACGGTGCGTACATACGGAGGGTTGGACATCATGTTCAACAATGCAGGCATTTTTGGAGATGGGGCTGAAAATGTCATAAACATGCCAGTCGAAACATATCGACGGATGGTAGCTATAAATCAGGACGGTGTTTTTTATGGAATAAAAGCGGCTGCCAATGTAATGAAGGAACGCGGTGGTGTGATTATCAATACGGCGTCCATCTATGCTTTTATTGCTGACAGGAATCAACTGCCCTATCACGCCACCAAAGCCGCCGTGGTCGGCATGACCAAGGCAGCGGCACTGGAGTTGGCCAAATACAATATTCGCGTGGTTGCAATCGCTCCAGGCATGATTGACACGGCCCTTATAGACCCCTGGCGTGAAGATGAACACGTCTGGAATACAGTGCAAAAGGCGCATATGAGGCGCAAGTTTGGCACCGCTGAGCAAGTAGCAAATGTGGTTGCTTTTTTAGCCAGCGACGAAGCTTCTTTCTTAAATGGACATGAGTATTTTGTCGACGACGGTGCAGCTTCGTTTAAGCGTTGACAACAGAATTAAGCAGCTACAGGCAGTATTCGGCGGGCCGGCGCCAAGCCGTAAACTGGCGAGGCACACGGCCTGCACTCATCATGCGTGAACTAATTTGGCAGAGTGATACTTCTGCGCCAGAGCTTCATAAATCAGCGAAATGTCTTCCGCCATATTCTGAAACTCCGTCAAGTTAATGGTCTGTGCCCCGTCCGACCACGCCTCTGCCGGATTTGAATGAACTTCTACGAGGACACCAGCAGCCCCCGCTGCAATTCCCGCTCTGGCCAATGCTGGGACAAATTCGGATGTTCCCACACCGTGACTGGGATCAACCAACACCGGTAAATGAGTCAGTTTTTGCACTACAGGTACTGCATTCAAGTCCATTGTGTTCCGTGTTGCATTTTCAAAGGTACGGATTCCACGTTCACACAGTATGACATTTGTGTTTCCCTGCCCGAGAATGTATTCAGCCGCGAGCAGCCATTCTTCAATCGTTGCTGACAGCCCTCTCTTTAGCAGCACTGGCTTTTGGCTTTGGCCAACAGCTTTGAGAAGAGGATAGTTTTGCATGCTGCGGGCGCCAACCTGTAAGATGTCCACGTAGGCAGCCACCAACTCAACGGTATCCGGCGACATGACTTCGGAGATGACAGGCAAACCTGTTTCCGCCCGGGCCTCAGCAAGCATCTTGAGGCCTTCTGCGCCGTGTCCCTGGAAGCTGTATGGCGACGATCTCGGTTTAAACGCCCCGCCCCGCAGCACATGCCCCCCAGCTTTTTTCACACCCCGGGCGATGTCAATGATGCTCTCCTGCGTTTCCACACTGCAGGGCCCTGCCATGATGGTCGGCTGGGACGCGCCCACCAGGTGTCCGTTAACACTGACAACCGTGTTTTCAGGATGGTATTCCCGGCTCACTAAAGGATAACGACTGTGTATCGGAATCACGTCGCTAACACCCGGCACCTTTTTTAGCATGGTGCGCAGTTTATCGGAGTCTTCCTTGACAGGTACGACAATCGCCTTGGCATTTGTGAGATAACCTGTAAGACCTTCTTTTTCAAGCACACTCAATATGTGCCTTGTTTGGGTTGCTTGTACCTCTTTGACGAGTTCGATGACCATTACCGTTCGCTCCCTTCTGTCTGTGCTGCTTCTGTCTGTGCTGCTTTTTCCTGCATTGCTGTTGAAACGACGTCTCGTGCAATGACCATTTTTTGGATTTCTGAAGTGCCTTCCTCAAACCTTTGCATCCGTGCATCTCGATAAATACGCTCGATTTCTGACGACGTAAAATAGCCGATGCCCCCGTGTATTTGCAGGGCTTTATCTGTAACCCTCTGCAACATTTCTGTCCCAAACAGCTTGGCCATAGCTGCTTCGGTCGTAATTGACTCTCCATTGTCAAAGCACTCCGCGGCGTGCAGGCAGAGTCGACGTGCCGCCTCAATATCCGTTGCCATTTCAGCCAGCCACATTTGAATTGTCTGTCGCTTAACCAACGGTTTGCCAAATGTAGTCCGGCCAATGGCATGCTGAGTTGCGAGCTGCAAAGACCTGCCTGCCGCCCCTACACAAGTCATACCAATAGCAGTTCGACTTGGGTCGAGAAACCCCCGAAATGCCACTTCCAAACCGTCTCCTTCTGAACCAAGGCGGTGGGACACGGGGACACGGCAGTCCCTCAGACGGAGATGCCCGTGTCCCGTACCTGTTATCCCCATGGCTGCAGGCATCATTTCAATGTCTAAACCAGGGGCATTCCTTGGAACCAACAGGGCCATAGTACCCTCTGTGCCGGATGTACCTTCCAGACGACAAAAGAGCAAAAAGTAGTCCGCTACGTCACTGAAAATAATCATCCATTTCTCACCGTTTAAAACGTAGTCGTCCCCATCACGGCGAGCTGTGGTTTTCATATCGGCTCCAGACCCCGAATTTGGCTCTGTCAGTGTAAATGTAACGCGGTGTTGCCCCTGAATGAAGGGTAAGACAAACTTTTGCCGTTGTGCATCGTCGGCTTTACTATCCAAAGCCCGCCACAAGCTGTTCATGACGTGCACAATCACACGCATCGACCCATGCATATGAGCGAAGCGTTCCAGCAGTTTCAGGTAATCTGTGAAGGTCAGTCCAAAGCCGCCGTACCCTGCGGGGGCAGTGAGGCGGAGAAACCCGCGGTCATTCAAGTCCTGCCACACCTCAGTGGGAACTTGCTTTTTTTGTTCAATAGTACGGGCCCAGCTTTGTGCAGGACCCTCGACATACATTGTAACTTTTTTATTCCATTCGTTTACTGCTGCACTGTTCTCTGTTGCATCGTTTGGTGTTGCATTATTTACTGTTGCAGCCACTGTTTACCCTTCTTTCCCAATCGCAGAGTCGGAGTCACAAATCAGTACTGCAAAATTGTGCCGAGAGTCGGGGCCGAAGAGTTATACGTTCTGTGTACTGTGACTCAACTTCTCAACAATGTCGTTACGCAAAATGTATTTTTGAATCTTTCCGCTGGCTGTGCGGGGCATTTCTGAGATGGTTTCCAGTCTTTCAGGCCAATAAATTTTTGCCATTCCCTGATTTGCTAGAAAACGTCTAACATCGTCCAGAGCAGGGGCTGGAAATTTGTCATTCACAACAATGTATAGGCATGCGCGTTCACCGAGTCGGTTATCAGGCATTGCTACGACCGCTGCATCGGCAATTGCCTCATGTTGATACAGCAGGTCTTCAATTTCGACGACTGGAATTTTTTCACCGCCACGGTTCACGACGTCCTTTTTACGCCCGGTAATCCTGAGGTAGCCGTCTTCGTCAATGACAGCGAGATCGCCAGTATCGAAATAACCGTCATCAGAGAAGCCTTCTTCGTACCATTCGTGGTGATGAAGGTAAGTCAGAAACATAGCAGGTGTTTTGATTTGGAAATTACCCTCGTGTCCAGCCGGCAGGACCATTCCGTTCTCATCTACGATGCGAATTTGCATTCCATCTATCACGCGGCCATCTGTGCCCCAGAGTTTTTCAACGGCATCCGATGGACGGCCGACGGTTACTAGGCAAGCCTCCGTCGATCCCCACGCTCCTACAATCGTGCAGTCTAAAGCCGAACGAGCCTGCTGTGCCAACTGACGAGGAATTGCGGCTCCCGTCGCAATGAAGAGGCGCAACCCCTTGGGCGGACGTGGGTTTTTGGTCAGATCCGCGAGAAACGGCATGGCTGCCTGCACAAAGGTGGCTCCAAATTCCTCGATGGCGATGCGGGCTGTATCCACGTTCCACACGGCTTGGACAATGGCCGTCGCACCGATATAAAAACTAACCATCATCCCGTATAGGAAACCTGTTTGATGGGCTAATGGGGAAGGAATCCAAATTTTGTCCGACGACTGTAGACCAAGGGTTCTTGTATGCGCGAGTAATGCACTAGAGAGGCTCTGATGTGTATGTAGCACGCCCTTTGGTTCTCCGGTAGTCCCTGAGGTATAAAGGAGCTGTGCATAAGTGGTGGACTTGGCGCGAACAGCCTGCAGTGCTGCTGTACTCACAGGCGTCTTGGCCAACAGTCCGCCGATGTTTGAGTACTCTGGATTGCGTTCACTCATGTTGAGGATAAATACATGCTCCAAGTTTGGGACGTCGGGTCGAAGGGTCTCGACCATTGAAGGATAATCAAATTTGCGGAAACTATCCGGAACAATGAAGACTCTGCTTCGAGACGACTTTAAAATGAATGCTGCTTCCCGTTCCCTAAGGGAAGGCAGGAGAGGGCAGGGAACCGCACTAATGCGCCACAAAGCCAATGTCAATACGATAAACTCCCAGCCGCCGGGCAATTGATAAGCTACTGGCTCACCTGCTTCAATCCCAAGCTGCAGTAACCGTGCTGCACATCTGTCGGCTAAGTCGTTCAGTTGCTCATACGTGAGTTGTACGGGCGTTTCCGTACTCAAATCTACGATAGCGACTGCATTCGGTGTATCGACGATAGTCCGGTGAATTTTGTCCAGGACCAGTGGAGCCTTAGCGAGATCCACTAGAATTCAGCTCCTTTACCATGACATCCTCCGTTAATTCAATGTTCATGCCAAGTTGCGACATGTGACGGAGAAACTCTGGATAGGAAATCTCAAATGCGCTGGGGTAATTCAGGATGGTTTCCCCTTTGGCAAGGCTGCCGGCGACAGCAAAGGCCATTTGAACCCGGTGGTCGTCGTGAACGTCAATTTCCGCTCCGCAGAGGCTTTCAACACCATCGATTATCAGGTCGTCGTTGTCCTCGCGAATCTGTGCACCCATTTTGCACAGTTGCTGCATGGCTTCGACTCGATTGGATTCCTTGTAGCGGCCAGGACCAATATTGCGCAGTACCGTGCGGCCCTCCGACACGCTGGCCAGAACAGAAAGAATCGGAATTAAGTCAGGGATGTGAGCCATGTCAATTTCAGTCCCCTTCGGCCTGATGCCTTCGTTGCGTACAGTGATTTGTCGATTTGCCTCGTCAATTGTGAGATGGACACCCATGTTTTGCAAAATATCGATGACTTCACCTTCGGGATGGTGTCCGGCACCATCAATGTCAGTCAATACCACTTCTCCTTCGTGCAGCGCAGCATACACCAAAGGAAACGCTGCTGAAGAGAAGTCTGCTTCCAACTCTATTTCTGCTCCACGGTAGTTTTGCTGTGCCGGCACCGTGAAATTTCGACCGCTGTCGTCCACGAGAACGCGAATTCCGAAGGTGTTGAGCATTGATGTCGTTAGACGAATGTAAGTTTGTTCATTAAATGGATTGAGAATTTTAATATGTGTGTCATTGGCCGCAAACGGCGCTGCCATCATCAGCCCGGAAATCCATTGACTCAGAGTACCTTGGATGGCGATGTTGCCGCCAGCCGGTCCTCCAGGGAAAACCGTGACAGGGAGTCTGTCATTCATGGATTTGTTTTTGACACCGAGTTGGTTGAGCGCGTTTAGGAGAGGGCCAATGGGTCGATTTCGAAGTGCTTGAACGCCGTCAAAGGTAACAGGTTCTGCGGCTCTTGAGCCTAGACCCAGAAGAAATTGTGTGGTAGATCCAGAGCTGCCCAAGCGAACAAGCTGACTCCGCGGATTGTACGGACCGCCTTCTACACGGTATCCGGACCGCACATCTTCAACATTGGCACCGAGGTCATACAAGGCATTCAAGGTATCCTGGATGTGCTTTGCATCGGAGTGCCCGTGAATCGTGGTAGTACCCTCCGCCAGTGATCCGAATATCAAGGCACGGTGCAGATGGTATTTGGAACAGGGCACCGCAATTGTGCCTTGAATCGAATGTAGCGTAGGTTTAATAGCCAAGTAAGACATGACTACGCCTCCTCTGGAATTCAAGACTATGGGTAGTAGTAGAGATATACTTTGAAAATTCAGTGCGTCTCATGTTATAAATACTACCATTGTATCTATATCTTAACGCACTTACTAACTTTATCACTGTGACATAGCATTCTTCAAATTATGGTGCTAAGATCGATGCAATACGAACACGGATACTAGTAAAAACTCATAGCCAGAACATTCTCTATCATATTCATAAATATCATGGACAGAACGTGAAATGTCATCAAATTATCATGAAACGGTAAAGGAGATCTGGAATGGACGCTGCACAAAAGAACGGGGGACACAGTCGACAAGTTCAATATAAGGCGTTAAGTCGACCTGGGAAAATTGGGAGCCTTGAACTTCCTCATCGAATCCTCATGGGTTCCATGCATATGGGACTTGAGGGGCGCGAGGGTACGTTGGACATGCTGACAGAATTCTACCGCGAGCGCGCCGTTGGGCAGGCGGCCCTGATTATCACGGGCGGAGCTGCTGTCGTCAAAGAGGGCGGAGCCGACAATATGTACGTTATGACAGAGGATGCGGATGTAACCGCTTTGGGCCAATTGCCTCCTGCGGTCCATGAAGCAGGAGGCAAGATTGCCCTGCAATTGTTTCACTCCGGACGTTATGCCATATCGGATGAAATTGGAATGCAGCCTGTGGCGCCCAGTCCCATTCCATCCAGGCTCACCCGGGAAACACCCAAAGAAATGACCGTGGAGGACATTGAGACAACGATTCTCAGATATGCGGAGGCAGCGCAAAAGGCACAGAGTGTCGGTTACGACGCGGTTGAAATCATGGGTTCTGAAGGCTACCTTCTCAATCAATTTCTCTCCCCAGTGACAAACCATCGCAATGATAAATACGGCGGTTCCTTACAAAACCGCATGCGCTTCAGTCTGGAAGTGATGGAAGCCATTCGACACCGAGTCGGTGGTGATTATCCAGTGATTTTCCGAATGTCGGGCTTGGATTGCATGCCCGGCAGCACGACCGAAGAGGAGACGTTGGCATTCGCGAAGGCATTGGAAGCCTCCGGTGTTGATGCTTTGAACATTGGCATTGGCTGGCACGAGGCACGTGTCCCGACGGTGCAACAAGTGGTCCCAAGAGCCGGTTTCGCCGTCGTTGCCCGTGCTATTCGCCGCGAGGTGGGCATTCCTGTGATTGGTGCCAACCGATTAAATGTGCCCGAAGTTGCAGATGAATTGGTAGCTTCAGGCTACCTGGATTTTGTCGCTCCGGCACGTCCATGGCTGGCTGATAGTCGGTTGGCAGCCAAAACTCTGGAAGGAGACAGGGAAGCAATCAATGTCTGTATTGCTTGCAACCAGTCCTGTCTAGACCATACTCTGGTACGGCCTCACAAAGCTGTGAGCTGCTTGGTCAATCCGAGGGCGGGTCAGGAAGTGCTGTGGCCCAAAGTGGTTGCGCCGAAGCAAAAGAGCGTCGCTGTTGTTGGAGCCGGTCCTGCGGGCTTACAGGCCGCGTTGACTGCTGCCGAGCGCGGACACGGTGTAGTGTTGTATGAACGCCAGTCTGAAATTGGCGGGCAGTTTCGCATGGCGGGAAAAATTCCAGGGAAGTACGAGTTCTATGAAACCATCCGTTACTACAGCGAGCAGTTGCAGCGCTTGAATGTAACTGTGAAACTGGAAACTTCTCCGTCTGTAGACGAACTGAGTCGATATGATCACGTTATTATGGCACACGGTGTTAAGCCGCGCCTCCCAGAGATTCCCGGAACATCGCTGCCCAATGTGGTTTCCTATCCGCAGCTTCTCACCGGAGAGGTGTCACCTGCAGAGACGGTCGCCATTGTTGGAGCAGGCGGCATCGGCTGCGATGTAGCTACGTACTTGGCTGAAGGAAGTCTTGTACCATCACAGGTTTCTGCTTTCTTCAAAGACCACGCGTTACAGAGTCCACCTGCTGTACCCAGAAAAATCACTGTTCTTGCACGAAGCGGTCATTACGGAAAAGGCATTGGCAGCAGCACAAGGTGGGTAGTAAAACAGGAGATGCAGCGGCTCGGAATCGATGTGATCTTAAACTTCGAATTTAAAGAGATTACGCAACATGGTGTTGTGGGTTATACAGATGCGGGGGAGGTTCTGGTACCTGCGGCACAAGTCGTGCTGTGCACTGGTCAAGAACCGGAAGAGTTCCCTCTACGGCAACTACAAGAGCGCACAAATGTACATCTAGTGGGCGGCGCGAGAGACAGCCAAGGCATTAATGCAGCAAGGGCAATTCGCGAGGCTTTTGAGACGGCTTATCAGCTTTCGTGATGTTGAAAGCAGGTTTATGACGCCGATTCATGCAAGAAAGGAATCCATAAGGAGCTGAAAGTATGCCAGGATTATTGGAAGGAAAGAGAGCATTTATTACTGGAAGCAGCCGAGGAATCGGTCGGGCCGCTGCATTGGCAATGGCGCGGGAAGGTGCGGACATCGTAGTTCATTATCGTCGATCACAGGACGAGGCGGAAAACGTGGTTCGGGAAATTCATGCCCTTGGTCAGCGTACACTGTTGGTGAAAGCGGAACTTGAGAGCCAGGACGAGATTAACGCGGCCTTTGATGTAATTGAACGAGAATGGGGAAAGTTAGATATCTTTATGGCTAATGCGGCTGCGAGTGCATTCAAAGCCGTCCATCAACTGAAAGACTATCATTTGGATAAAACCTATCATACCGTGGTTCACAGTACTGTGTTTGCCGTTCAGCGGTGCATTCCCTTAATGGAGGGAAGAAACGGGCGGATTATAACGATGTCGAGTATGGGCGGGGAGTATACGCTGCCGCGTTACATCACACTGGGAACGGCGAAGGCAGCACTGGAATCGCTCACCCGCTATCTTGCATCTGAACTGGGTCCGAAGGGCATTACAGCCAACGCTTTGAATCCGGGTGTAGTGGACACGGAGTCCGCAAAGTTTTACGGGGGCGACAATTACGACCAATACAACGCAGATGTCATTGCCCATACGCCTTTAGGGCGGTTGGCAGCGCCAGAGGATGTGGCTGATGCAGCCGTGTTTTTAGCCAGTGACCTGTCCCGTTTCATTACTGGACAGGTGATTAAAGTGGATGGAGGACTTACACTCCTGACAGGTGGTTTTGAAAGTTTCTAACCTACAATCAGACTCAGAAGCTGACACGCACTCAATGAAGAATTCAACAACAGTGACGACACGCGAGGGACGCGGGTCAAGGAGCGGCGGCTCTGGTCAGGCACCTCAGACAAAGGGGAAGAGAATCTGGCTCATCTCCCTGCTCGGAGCTTTAACTGCATTGGGTCCACTGTCCATTGATATGTATTTGCCGGCCCTGCCTACACTGACGAGAGACCTTCATACGAGCACTTCCTTGGGGCAGTTAAGCTTGACTTTCTGCTTGTTAGGCTTGGCCTTCGGTCAGTTGCTGGCGGGGCCCATCAGCGATGCCCGCGGTCGGAGAGGCCCATTGATTGTTGGCTTAGGGTTGTATATTGTTGCCGCGCTCTTGTGCGCACTGACTCCGTCCGTCTGGGTTCTCATTTTGTTGCGCTTGATTCAGGGACTGGCCGGTTCGACCGGAATTGTCATTGCGAGAGCCATTCTGCGTGACTACTTTAGCGGACCTGAATTGACAAAGTTTTTCGCCCTTCTCATGCTGGTGAATGGAATCGCTCCTATCCTTGCTCCTATTTTGGGTGGACAGTTGTTGCTGTTAGCGTCGTGGCGCATTGTGTTCCTGGTTCTTGCGGGCCTTGGCATTTTAATGCTGGTGTCTGTGACCTTGGGTTTGCCAGAAAGCCTGCCTAACAGTCGTCGCTCCGTCGGAGGCTTCCGGCAGACGCTGAAGACAATGAAGGATTTGGTGACAGACAGGGTTTTTACAGGATACGCTTTTTCACAAGGGCTGGTTTTTGGGGCTATGTTTGCGTATATATCGGGATCGCCATTTGTGCTTCAGCAGATTTTTGGACTTTCACCACAAATGTTCAGCGTTGTCTTCGCGATGAACGGCACAGGAATCATTATAGCCAGTCAGGTCAGTGCGGGCCTGTCCAGGCGCTACAGTGAGACAGCGGTTTTGCGAGGAAGTCTCGCTGCAGCAGGGGCCGGCAGCTTGCTCCTGGTGGTAACAGCGGCGGGTAGAGGAAATTTGGCGGGAATCCTCGTATCTCTATTCATCGTGGTTTCCAGTGTAGGAGCCGTTGCTACAACAGGCTCTGCGCTTGCGATGGAGCGCAAAGGCAGGCATGCCGGCAGTGCATCTGCAGTGATTGGCATGTCACAGTTAATACTCGGCGCCGCCGCAGCGCCTGTTGTTGGGCTGTTTGGCAACACGACAGCCGCTCCCATGGGAATCGTCATTGCAGTTCTTGATATTGGTGCAGTGCTCTTGTTTCTTGTTCTTGTTCGCGGGTACAGGCCAGCGAGAAACTCATAGTGGTTTGGCACAAGTTTGACTTCACTTTGGAGACGTAGGCGGAATAGCAGAGTTGGTATCTTGGATGGCGTGCACTGTGAAGAGTGGAATGAAAATCTGTGCCAATGGACCTATCGAGACGGCGTAAAGAAGTGTTCCCCAACCAACATTTCCTCCGAGTATCCAGCCTGCGACAAGGACCGTCACTTCAATCGTGGTGCGTACCACCCTAATGGACAGCCCGCGAGCCGAGAGACCGACCATCAGTCCGTCTCTCGGCCCAGGACCGAGTCCTGCTCCAATGTACCAGCCCGTCGCTGCGCCGTTGAGACCCACACCTAAAAGGAGCACGACAATGCGTGCAGGAAGCGCAGTCGGGGGCGGAACGTGGGCCAGGACGAGGTCCATCACGCTCCCGACTATGAGCACGTTCAGTACCGTGCCGAGGCCAGGCCGCTGTCGTAAAGGGATCCACAGGAACAAGACGGCAAGGCCGACGAGAATGGCCCAGGTTCCAATCGGTATGCCCGTATGAAGTGCGAGCCCTTGTTGAAAGACATCCCAGGGGTCTATGCCAAGATGCGCAAGAACCAGGAGTGAATCGCTGGTACCATAGAGTACAAGCCCGACCAGCAGTCGGGTCAGGCGGAGCCAAAGACGATTTCGTCCGCTGGGCGGTACCAACCCTCGAACGATTGGCGTGAAAAATGGCACCATAATCAGCCTCCTGACTTGCATCGTATATGGAAGATGCAGTGCTAGATGCTATTATAGAAACAATTGGACCTCAAATCACCAGCCAATTTGCTGCCTTATTGTCAGCCATTTTAGGAGGAGTGAGTGATTGAGTGGATGAAAGATGATCCGAAAACCGTACGGGAACTGGTGGAATGGCTCGTCACCAGCATTCACGAAGGTGTATGGCTGCCCAAGACGCGCTTGCCTCCCGAGCGCAGCCTCGCAGACCAATTTGGGCTGAACCGCAGCACAGTGGCCACGGCCTATCTTGAACTTCAGGCAAGAGGCCTTGTGGACCGGAGACAAGGCAGCGGTACGTATGTACGCGACGATCTCTGGGGCATCACTCCGGATTGGCCACGCTACCTGGAACAGGCAGCGTTCCGGCCGCTGGCTCCACTCGCTCGTAAGATCGCTGAGACTCGTCAGCGAAGAGATATTCTGGATTTCTCGGACGGCAATATTGGGCCGGAGGTCTGGCCGGTGGAAAGCATGCAGCGGCTGCTTGCCGGAGTCGACCTAAATGAGGTACTTGGCTTCGGCCATCCCCTTGGATTGCCAGCCTTACGCGAGACCGTAAGCAGTGAAATCAAACGCAATTTGAATGTGAAGGTTGACCCTGAATCCCTCTTAATCACCGCCGGTGCTCAACAGGCCCTTTACCTCTTGGCCAGGGGTCTTTTGCATCCGGGCGATTCCATCGCCATTGAGAAGCCATCTTTCTATTATTCGCAGGCCCTTTTCCAATCGTGCGGCGTGCGACTTTTGCCCATCCCCATGGATAAGGATGGCGTGTTGCCCGATGCCCTCAAGGAACTCGTCCGCAAACACCGTCCGGCAATGGTGTGGCTCAATCCCACCTACCACAATCCAACTGGGGTGACGTTAAACCTAGAGCGGCGTCAAGCGGTCGTGGCGATCTGCAACGCATGGAACCTGCCTATCGTCGAGGACGATACCTTCGCACACCTGCAGGTTGCTGGTACGCCGAAGGTGCCGTCGCCCCTTTTTCGACTCGCTGAGCAATCATCGGTTCTTTACGTAGGCAGCCTCTCAAAGGTCGTCGCTCCCGGTCTTCGCATCGGCTGGGTCGCAGGACCGCGAGCCATCATCACCCGACTCGCTGAGATTCGCAGCCAAATTGACTCAGGCACCCCCGGTCTCGTACAGGGGCTCGCGGCAGCATTTCTCAGTAGCCCGGGATGGCAGAGTCACCGCCGAACCGTGTCACAGGCTCTGCGGCAGCGGCGCGATGCCTTTGCTCATTCTCTCAGTACTTTCGCCGCACGGGGCGCGACGTGGACAGTCCCTGCTGGCGGGCTTCACTTTTGGTTAAAACTCGGCGGCGCGATGCCGGATGAACTACGCGTGGAGACGGCTGTGAATTCCGGCGTCACTTATGCACCGGGAAGACTGTACGGTGCCGAGGACGGCTTTGCCCGACTTAACTATGTCCGGCTGTCGCCTACCGAGGCAGCGCTAGGTATCGCCCGGCTGGCAGAAGCCATCACCGGCGGTCCGCCGCATTCTACGAGAAGCCACATCTAATACTGTACGCCAGTTGACTTACCAGATGGGTACATTCTCATGGATATGACCATCTTAATGGCGTTCATTGCTTGGTGGTAATTACTAGCCGCAAACAAAACGTTACCAATCGCCCAGTGCAGTTCAGTGTGGTTCCCACCGTTAGTTTGCATAACGCCTAATGTACCCATGGTTTTAGGTAATAGATGGATGTGTAAGTAGGAAACAATCTTCTGAGATTCGTTTATAACATAGCTCTTGTTACTCCCTGAAACCTGGCACTTCCAATTGCCTTCGTTCCACTCCACAGTTGCCTCATTATTAAAAAGGAACATGTTACCACTTATGCCGTTACCAAGATTGATTGAATTTTGTTGCGCTTTTGGTGACACCGACAAAACAAATTGGTTTAAAGCCTTTAAGGCATTCTTAGGCATCTGAAATTTGGTTGCGCCGAAAGCCCCGACATACTCGGCAAGTCCCGTATTTGGGGGTTGATTGATGGCCGAACTATTTACTTGAAGCTTCGTCGAAGAACGATGCAAAGCTACGCGATATTCATGATTCGTAGATGTCGTTATGGATGTCAAATTAGGATAGTGGGAATTCGTTCAAAGTGCAAACGCGATAAAATTCGAACTCGTACGTCTAATTGGATGGAAGGGGGCAAGATTCATTGGAATCGGAAATTAACGAAGACGCCTCTGCAAGTGATGCTATTGGCAGACTCTACGAGCTTTATTCGCAAGACATTTATCGTTACGCATGGTACAGCCTTGGCAGTAATTCAAAAGCAGAAGATGTAGTGCAAGAAGTATTCTTTCGTGCATTCCGGTCTTGGCACTCATTTCGCCATGATTCAAATCCGAGGACATGGTTAATGAGTATTACGCGGAATTATCTCTATGATATGTATAGGAAACAAAGCATCGAAAAGAGTGTCTTTCAGGATTCTGTGCCAGATGCAATCGTCGATGAATCAATGACTATCCATGAAACGGTCGATCTCGAATCTGCCTTAGCACATATGAAGCAGACCCACCGCCAAGCCATTATCTTACGATACATTCATAACCTTTCCATCCGCGAAACAAGTCAAGTATTGGGCTGGTCTGAAGCAAGGGTTCGTTCGACGAGCCATAGGGCAATCATCAAACTGCGTAAATATCTAGGTTTGAATGACGAGGGGATGAGCCATCGTGACATCTGAACAGAAAATGCGGGACTTGATTACAACTGCAAAAAACCAACGGAAGATGACCTATACTAAGCAGCAAGAAGTATGGAATAAAATTGAACAACGGATCATGGAAAATTCAGAGGAGCTACCGAAGGGCTTACAGCAAGTTTACGTTCGAAAGCCAGACTCGCGTTACCGCAGAACATTTGGATGGGTCCAAGGCACAATGGCTGTTCTTGCGGCAGTTTGTGTCGCTGCTGTCGTCACAATAGGTGTGATGAAGCGTTCCGCACCACAGTACAGCACTGCCACCCCTGCTGAAATAGCCGTGCAGCAGTACATTAATAAACGGATTCAACCCTTTCTAAATAAAAACATGCCTGGAACTGTCGAGAAGGTCACTCATAATATCGCAACAATACCTAGCGGCGAGTTTGTGGCCACCCAGACTACGACACCGAGTGGAAACACCCATTACAGAATACTGTTTGTCTCAAAGAACAACGGCAATTGGAACTTTCAAGGACTTAGCGTCAAATACGACCCTAAATCCAAGTCATTGCCAGCAGGCTGGACGCATATTACAAACGGATTTGATTTCATTGGAGTAGGTGTACCAAAGAAACTCACCATTGCAAAGGTGACTGTTGACGTACGGCTTGAAAACAATCAAAAGGCAACCGTGTTCTCTTTGAAGAAAGTGGGGGCTTTACCAATATGGGTGGATAAACTAGCAGGAGATACATTTTTGCATCTCGATTCCATTACTGCATACGACAAAACCGGAAAAATTGTCTGGTCACGAAACTTGGAATCATAACTTCATTGGAAAACGTACCCGTGATTTCAATTGTGGTTGGATTTTTAGATTAAACCTCCCACTATAAATTAATGTTTTCTCCTATTTACTCTCTTATTCTCACGATTACGTACCTTGACAATTTGAGAGAGATTACCAGAATGCTAGATGTGCCAATTTTCAAACGGGTAGTCCGTAGCAGGAACAGAGATTGGTGCTGTTTTACCAATACATGGAACATAATTATGTTCGCACATTTGGATGTCCACACGTTCCCTTGCGGTTTACCCTCCCATGTCACACTGGGTCTATGCCCTCACATTCCTTCGTACTACCTCTCAAGGGGTGGATGCCGTTTCTTGCTCCTTTACTGGGTCGTTGCCCTTATGGTGTAGATACTACGGCTTATCCGTGCTTCTGTTTGTCTTGGCGATTCATCGTGTACAAGCGAGTAAATCGAACTGACGAGTTTGAATCAAATCGGTTAAGCTGCCACCTGTAGTTGGGACCTCCGAAGTGGCCCCAGTAAATCCTCAGCGTTGTACTGAACTTGCTTTGTCCCCAATGTGTGTAGAACACGAATGAGTTTTCCACACAGCGCAATCAGTGACTGTTTCTTCTTCAAGGGATTGCACGTTCGGGTCGTGTAATAATCGTGCAACGCCTTGAACTCGGCGTTCTTGGCAACCATCGGCAATATGGCTCGAAAGAGTAGTGCCCTGAGCCGGGAGCGACCCCGCTTCGAGATTCCTGTTTTCCCTTTCCTCTTGCCAGAACTGTTCTCTTTCAGATTCAGTCCAGCGAGCCGGATAATCTGCTGTCCATGGTCGTATCCCCGTAGGTCGCCCACTTCAGCCAGGAATCCGGCAAGTGTGGTGACACCCATCCCTGGTACGCTCAGCATCTCTTCAGTGCCTGGAATCTGGTTCAGCAGTTGCTCCACCTGAGCCATGATTTCATCACGCTGCCGAGTGAACATCTCATACTGTTCTAGCAAAGCCATTAGTTCCAACCGAGCTGCCGTAAGCCCCTCTTTCAGACCAATAGACTTTTTAGCGGTACTCACAAGCCGTGTTGCTCGCTTCATACCGACAGCCCGCTTCACACCGCCCCTTTTCCACTGACCCACAATCTCGCTGGCGCCGAGTGAGACGAGGTCCTGTGGAAACGGAGACTTACGCAGTGTGATGAGTGACGTCTTACCTTCCCAGTCCTTAAACACCTGGGTGTATTCCGGAAAGAACCGGTCGAGCCAGTTCTGAATCCGCATTTGCACTTGCCCCAGATTCACCACGACCTTCTCTCTCAGGTTCATGAGGATTCGTAAATCCGCATAGATACCTGTTGGGAGTTTAGGCTCGGTGTACTTGCCGTCCTTGACGAGATTCGCAATAACCTTGGCATCCTTGTAGTCGTTCTTCGTTGGCGAGTTATCTTCCAACTCTTTGCTCTTGTTGACGTGGTGCGGATTCACTAGCACGAATCGAACGCTCAAGCCTTGCATGAAGGCACCTAACGGAAACCAGTAGTGTCCGGTCGGCTCAACACCAAAGACGACATCCGTCTTGCCGTGCAGCCGTTGCAACTCCTTCATCCACGTTACGAGTTTCGTCAGGCCCTCATCGTCATTGTTAAAAACACACTCTTTACCGAGCTCAATTCCACGGAAGTCAATGGCTCTCGCCACATGGGTTTGCTTCGCAATGTCGGCTCCCACAATGATGGTAGCGTCGGTAATTTGTTGAATTCGTTGATTTTGCTTCTGTTGGATCTTATACTTCACGTTGAGCGTCCTCCTCAATTAGGGAATGAATGTGTCTGCATTCGGAACCCAGCATACAGGAGGCGCTCTTTTTGTTACAAACCCGAAATTAATTCATTACAGGAATGGCTCCTTTCCTAAACAGACGTGGGACGATCACATTCGTTAACAATCACAATATCTAAAGCAACGCATTGTCGGATGACAGAAAAAGAAAAGGCCGCTGGCTGTTAGTTGTTTATTGCAAAAATCGTGCATTTACTGCTGGAGTGCTGCTCAAGCCACACTTCTCCGTTTCCAACCATGACACCTTGGTCATTAGCCGACAACTTGTTAACCTGTTGAGCTAGGAGGGCAGATTTCACCTTATGGGTCATAATGAGATTGTAGTTTTGGATGAAACCTTGCGCATTGGTGATAGTTTGTAATTTTCCGTCGATAGTTACCCTAATAGGATAAGAGACGAATGAAGCCACCTTTGTCTTGTCCCCTTGAGCAACATCGGACCGCAGTTGATTGAACCCTTGGACGAATGCAGCGGGATTGGATATACCAGCCACATTTTTCATTCTCGATGCCAGTGTGCTAGACAGGTGGGTGTTTGCTTGGAACTGCTTTGGATAAGGTTTATTAGGAACCAGTTTTGAGTTCTTCCAAGTGTACGTAATTGTCACAGGCGTTCCGGTTGGATTGGCAAAGGAATCATTTTTGTTATACACAGGATAGGTAACTGCAATGCCATGCCCAACAGCTTTTGCACTTGTGATTGAGATACTTGGCTTAGCGGTATCGGTCCCTAAATACTTGCCGTTCAAAAAAAAGAAAACAAGTTGGTTGTAGCCGTCCTGTGACTTGGCAGCAATTGCAATCCATGCCGTCAAAGTGCTGCCAGACGCAGTTTTTACTGACGCATTCGGAGTGGCTTTGTTCGCCTTCACGGAGTAACCCTTCTTTTTCATTAGTGCAATTTCACTCATAAAGCTGGATTGTGAAGTTGTCGTGCCGCTTTGGGAAGCGGATACGCTGTTTGTGGCATTGTCCGTATTGGTTGCAACGTTTACGTCAGATGCATTGGATATTGTGTTTACGGGTGAGTGATTACTAGTCCCATTTCCACTAGGGTTGGTGGCACATCCCGCAGTTGTTAACAACACCAAGGCTGTCATGGGTATGAAAGCAAGATACTTGTTCATGATGAACCTCCTCGTGTGTATGACAGTATATAGACGAGACAGCACGATGAGGTGTTTCACTTTCAACTATTGCATGGAGATAACCGGAATCAAATGTTCAATCACTACACGTCTGCGGTTATTTCACAGTGATAAAAGGCTGACTCAACTTGGCGACATCAAAGTAGTCCCACATGCCGGATGTGGCAGAAACAACGGCGTAGGTACCAGCCTTTGACGCGGTGAACTCAAAGTGCTGAGTCACTCCCGGTTGCGCACCTGTTTTGGAGTGGGGTGTTTCCGATCCCTTGAAGGCAGCTTGAAGTTTCTGGTGATTTTTCACTTGGCTGTAAGGCACAATGATGGCGCTGTTTGGCAAATTTCCTTTGTTGGTAAAAGTGACTTTTACATGCCATCCTGTTGGGACATGAATCGTCATAAATCCATTTTCGTAACCGTTAAAGTTAAACTTGTTATGCATAGCTCCTATAAGAGTCAAATCGACGGTTTTGTCAGTCGAATGAATTTTCATCCACTTTGCGGTCAGCTCTTTTGTTTGTGTCGCTTTCGTCGAAGATGTCCCAGACTGGGATCCCCCGGACGCTGGTGAATGTGATATAGTACCGCATCCAGTGACTGTGAATACTAAGGCAGTCGTAGTTATGAAACCCATAGCTTTGTGCTTCGCAAACCGTAGCTTGATATCATCACATGTCTTGGTGTTTCGTGACTCTGTGTTTGGTGTTTGCTGTGTTCGAGTCGGCAAGAGCTCACCTCCATTTAAATCTACTTTCGAGTCTAGATGCTTTTTCCTCTGTGTATCAAACGATTATACCAAATTCCCCTGTGGTTCACCTCGGCAATTGTAAATACTGAATCTGTGCGAATGGCGAGGGCAGATACCGCTTCTCTCGGGTTGTACACATACATATTGTGCATCATACCGAGCAGAGGGAGGGAGCAGGTATGTACGATGGCGGCGTACTTGGCGGGTATACCCGTTGGGCGATTGTATTCCTCATCATCTTTGTGCTGTTTATGTTGCTGATTCCATATGGAGCAACAACATGCTGCACAACTACAGGTTATTGAGTATCAGCCTGATAACTGCATGAGAGAGAGACTCTCATGCAGTTAGGCCTATTTATGACTTTACATACTCAATTCGTGGTTTGCTGATTCCGAGGGTGTGTGTCAACATTTTAGTTGGTTTAAGATCTATCACTCGTTTTGCTAGATCTATCACTCAATGGAACTGGTGACAGTGTTTAATTTCTAAGAAGTTGAAAGCAACGACTTTGCTGGTCATTGAGAATTCTGGGAGGATTTATTTTTATGTGTGGCATTGTAGCGGCATCGACAGATGTCCCGGCAGAAGAATGTGAGCGGATGCTGGAGCGACTGGCTCATCGAGGTCCTGACAATTCTGGCCGGCGCCATGTGGGTCCATATTGGTTGGGTCACCGTCGTTTGTCTATAGTGGATTTAGAAATGGGTCAACAACCATTGCACAATGAAGATGAGTCATTGTGGCTGGTTGGAAACGGTGAAATATACAATCATCTTGAGCTTCGCAGCAAGTTGTCTACTCACAACTATGCGACATCTTCGGATAATGAGGCCATTCTTCATTTGCTTGAAGAATACGGCGTTGAGGGCATAACACAGCTGCGCGGGATGTTTGCCTTTGTTGCAGCGGGACCGGACGGTTCTTTGATAGCTGCCCGCGATGCTCTGGGTATCAAACCTTTGTATTGGGTCAGAACAGGAGAAACAATTCTCTTTTCCTCCGAAATGAAGGCGTTCGATAAACGGTGGCATCCGTATATTGAGGCATTTCCACCGGGGCATTATTTTACAAAAGAACAAGGGTTGCAGTCATTTACCGAGTTGCCTGTTCCAGAGGTTTCAGCTACGAGTACAAAAGCCTCTCGCTTTCGTGCTGAGCCTAACCCTTCAGCGATGGAACTGCAAAAGTTGCGCGAGACACTAATAGCAGCTGTCAGGCGGAGAATGATGGCGGATGTTCCTGTTGGTGTTTTCTTGTCCGGCGGTCTTGACAGCAGCTTGATTTCAGCGATTGCCAGCAGGATTGCAGCCGAAGAAGGACGCCAAATCAAGTCCTTTTCCGTTGGACTGAAAGGGAGTCCAGATTTGGTTGCGGCTAGGGAAGTGGCTGAGTTTCTTGGAACGGATCACTATGAGTGGGTCTATACTCCGGAAGCTGCGGTAGCGATTGTACCCGAAGTGGTGCGGATGATGGAGTCATTTGATCCGAGCTTAGTTGAGAGCGCCGTAGCGAACTATATGATTGCCGAGTTGACGGCGCGGCATGTCAAAGTGGTGTTAACCGGCGAGGGAGCGGATGAACTGTTTGCCGGATACAAGTATCACAAAGGCATCAGTGACGAGGAAGAACTCCATCGGGAGCTGATTCGTACTGTCAAGGAACTGCATCACTTGAATTTGCAACGGTGTGACAGGATGACGATGGCCCACAGCCTTGAAGCCAGAGTTCCATTCCTTGATGTCGACGTAATTCAATTAGCACTGCGTATGCCGGTAGAATGGAAACTCCATGGTGAAAACCAGGTTGAAAAATGGGTGTTGCGGAAGGCTTTTGAGGGATATTTGCCAGACGCCATCTTATGGAGAAAAAAGTCTCAATTCAACGAAGGCAGCGGAATGGACTCGGTATTGAGAGATGCGTTGGCATCGACTGTGAGCGAGGAGGATTTCCGTAAAAATCGAAACGAGTTAGATCCTCCACTGACAACACAGGAGGAGATGGCTTACTACCGCGTGTTTAGAGAGACGTTCTCGGAAGTAGAAATCGAAAGTGTCTTGGGACGTTCACCGGCTGCCTTTGCAGTGGAATAAGTTCATCATGGAGGCATGTCGGCTGCTGTGATGACGACCGCTTTCTTGTGAAACTGCCTCAGGCTGCACCGAACGGGTGCGGACTGAGGCAGTATTACTGTGACTGCTGTCGCTGTCTAGTCAAACGCGATTTAGCGCCTGATTCAAATCATTCCAAATGTCATCGACATGCTCAATGCCGACGGATAGCCTCACAAGCCCCTCAGTAATACCGGAAGAACGACGTTCTTCGTCTGTTAAGCTGCGGTGCGAAGCCATTACCGGGTACAACAAAAGGGAGTAAACATCACCGACGGTCGTTGCAGGGACAACCACCTGCAGGTTCTGCATGAGGAGAAAAACGCTGTCCTTTCCTCCGTCGATTTCAAAAGACAGTACGGCACCTTGTCCCTTTGGGAACAGTTTCAGTGCCTGCTCATAATCGGGGTGGGTTGTGAGCCCTGGATGATAAACACGCTTTATTCGCGCATGCTGGCTCAAGCGCACAGCGAGAATCTTGGCCGATTGCAACTGCCTTTCGAATCGCACTACAAATGTCTTGAGTCCTCGCAGGGTCAACCACGCCTCCATCGGTCCCAGAACACTGCCGGTCAGTTTCTGTTGAGAGGTCAGTTTTGCCTTGTTAATTTCAGAGGTGACAACAGCTCCACTCATGCTGTCGCCATGTCCGTTGAGGTACTTTGTCAGACTGTGGACGACCATCGTCGCTCCCAAGTTGAGCGGGTTGCACAAATAAGGGGTCGCAAACGTATTGTCGACAATACTCTTGACGCCGTGTTGGTTTGCGGCTTTAAGCAGCGCTGGCATATCGACAACGCGAAGCAGAGGGTTGGATATGCTCTCCAGAACAACCGCCTTCACCCTGGAATTTTTCAGCCATCGGACTGCCTCGTTCGTGTCCGACATGTTCACACTGACAATTTCAATGCCAAAGCTGCCAAAGATGTCTTTCATTAGCGTCACGGTAGCTCCGTACAAGTCTCGGCTGGCGAGCACCACGTGTCCGCTGGACAGGTCGCACGCGAGCAACGCTCCCTGCAGTGCGGCCATTCCAGACGCGTATACCTTTGCCGATTCTCCCTGTTCCATTCCTGCAAGGACGACTTCTAGTTCTGATACTGTTGGATTTCCATGTCGCCCGTAGGTAAATCCTGTCCGCTCGCCGCCCAGAATTTCATCCATTTCAGAGGGACTTTCCAGTGTGTACGTATTGCTGAATTGTACGGGACTTACTGTGGGTGTCTCTTGCAGTCGATTCTTTCTTTGGTTCGTATGGACAACATGTGTGTCCAATGCCTTCTTTTGCATGGAATTCCCTCCAGATTCAATCAATGGTGTTTACCAGAGACAATTACTCCAGGCTAAAACGATTGACAATGGTGCGAAGCTCTTCTGCCATAGTGGCTAACTCTGTAGATGAAGCCGAAATTTGTTCCATAGCGGCCAACTGCTCTTCCGTACCTGCCGACATTTGCTGTGAAGACTTGGAGGCTGCTACAGCAATGGAGTTGATTTCCCCCAAGGACTGTCGGATGCTGTCACTGTCCTGTGCTACCTCTGAAAAGACGCCGGAAATCTGTGCAATCTGCTGGCTGATATCTGACACGGCTTCAACTATCTGCTCGAATGAATGGTTGGAGTTTGATACTAATTCAATCTCTTGCGTCATGTCGCGGGTAGCTTCATTCATTAATTGTACCGTGCTGTCCATTTCCGTCTGTATCTTCTCGACAGACGTCTGAATATCATCAGTTGCGTACCGAGACTGCTCAGCGAGTTTCCGTACTTCTTCTGCTACCACAGCAAATCCCCGCCCGCTTTCTCCAGCATTGACGGCTTCAATGGATGCGTTGAGTGCCAGAAGATTTGTCTGTTTGGAAATGCCTCCGACAGTTGAAACCAGAGCTTGAATCTTTTCCGTTTGCTGGCTGAGGCTGCCCACGACAGATGAAAGATTGGTTAGCGTCGTATTCATTTCATTCATGTGCGTTGTCGCGTCCCGAAGTGTGTCTCTGCCCTTATATGCTAGCTTTTGTGTTTCCTGAGACGCCTTGGCAATACTTTCGGATTCCTCCGAAGCGTATTTGGTTTTGCCGGATATATCTTCCGATCCCGCTAAGCTCCCTCGGGTACTTTGAGCTTGGCTTTCCGCGCCGGCTGCAAGCACCTGGATGCTGTTTACGATACCTTGTGTGGTGGCGGTCGTCTCTTGTACGCTGGCCGATAATTCCTCGGATGCCGCGGCAACTTGTGATGCACTTGTGGAGACCTGATGAATAATGTTTTTCACGCCAAGAGCCATCTTGTTCAGTTCAAAGTTGATTTGTCCCAATTCGTCACGTGTCCGCGCTGACAGTTGACCGTTTAACGACCCCTTGCCGATGTTCCGCATGAATTGAACCCACTTTTTGTATGATTGCTGAAATGAGTTTTCGTACAAGATTATTAGCACAACAGAAAGTGCTAGAAAAATCCATAGAGCGGATAATTGCAGCACTCTTGAAGGCAAAAATGGAGAGAGTGCGGCTAAGAAAGAAAGAAGGATCAAAGGTAATAAAAACTTTGTTTTCCTGGAGGCAGATGGCAAAATCTGACCGGATCGCAAGACGTAGACTTCAGCCTTGGTTTGCGCTCGTTCGCTTGTTTTGCCTACAATGATTGGTGTAGATACATCAATAAGCTGTTCTCCAGTATCACGAGGATAATAGAAAGCGGTCGTTTGCTCTGCTTTAGCGCATTGGACGCCAACGGCATCACTGAAGTACCTGCCTTCTCTCAGGTGATTGGTATGTATCTCACCATAGCTGTCCCTGCGCACGAGTACAAAATACTCCAGTTCACCAAGGTGTTTGTCCATCACACCTCTAATCTGTGCCCTTGCATCAGCGGTCAAACCATCAAACGTGCCAATAATTTCGCCAATTTCTGCGGCTGCTTTTTCAACAATTCGGGACTGTGCCCGTACAAGCCGTGCAGGAAGCCGTCGGTCACTCACAACTATCCCCCCCAATGTAAGTTGTAAATGTAAGTTCTATTAGAAATAAGATAATTATTACTACTCTGATAAATGTACCATACTATCCTGTCACAGAAACACTGAATCCTAGAACGAAGACACCTGAGCAGGACGTCTCCAACAGAAGGTTGGTTCTTGACAAAGAGTAAAACAATAGCATATTGTTTATAGTGTACTACTTGTAATAGTACAAGAGGTGCTGACCTGCGGTCTTATCGCTCTCATCATAGACAAAGTTTATCGGAGGAGTTGGAGGTGTGAAATGTGGCTGCAAATTGATGCCAG
Source organism: Alicyclobacillus sp. SO9 (assembly GCF_016406125.1). Taxonomy (NCBI): domain Bacteria; kingdom Bacillati; phylum Bacillota; class Bacilli; order Caryophanales; family Alicyclobacillaceae; genus Alicyclobacillus; species Alicyclobacillus sp. SO9. The sequence continues at coordinate 1,137,588 of NZ_CP066339.1, forward strand.
GTCGCCTGTTCCCATTTATCAGCAAATTGTAGATGGAGTCAAAGCGGCTGTTGCCAAAGATGTTTTGAAACCTGGGGACAAAATACCCTCCATTCGAGAACTTGCGGTAGACCTCATGCTCAACCACAACACAGTTGCCAAAGCCTATCGGGAACTGGAACGGAGCAAAGTCATTGAGGTGCTGCGCGGACGAGGAACATTTGTGGCAGAAACAAACATCGCCCCTGACCGTGCGGAGCGCATCAGAGACATTCGAAACCAGATGGAGAGGATGTTAATTGAAGCTCATCATCTCCAAGTCACTGATGACCAACTGGTTTTCATGTTGAAAGAAGTTATTACCCAGTGGAACCAAGACAGTGTGAATGTAACTCGTCGGGACGAAGAGTAAAGGGTGTGAGTACATGGACAAAGTCCTGGAGACAACAGATTTGACAAAGGTGCTGCAGGGGAGAGCGGTTGTCAATCGTGTCAATTTATCCATACCAGGGGCTTCTATCTACGGAATTGTCGGAGCTAATGGCGCCGGAAAAAGTACACTACTTAGATTGATTGTCGGATTGATGTGGCCGGACACAGGGGAAATCAGGCTGTTTGGCAAACCGCTTCCAAGGGACGCAGCAGAGTTCAGGCAACGTGTTCATTTAGTTGCCTCTGATGGACAAATCTACTCTTCGTTTCACGTTGAGGACTTGATAAGGTATGCAAGCGGGCTCTATCAAAGGTGGGATCAGAAACGTTGTGATACATTAATCGACGTGCTGGAATTACCGCGAAAGAGGCGAATCAAGAGTCTTTCTTCTGGAATGAGAATGCAACTGAAATTGACGGTCAGCCTATCTGCACATCCAGACTTATTATTACTGGATGAACCCACAAACGGTTTGGACGCGGTGGTGAAACGTCAATTTCTGCAACTTATTTTGGATGAGGCAGCTCGTGATGGAACGACAATTGTGATGGCTACCCACGCTGTAAATGATTTGGAACGTATGGCAGATGCCGTTGCTGTGATGTACCACGGGCGAATCATTGCTGACGGAGTCGTAGATGACTTGAAGACGCGTATTCGCTCCTACCAAGTGGTTCTGCAAAACGGACTACCACAAGCAGTGAGGCATCACAACAGGGTTCTTCATACTCAGCAAAGAGGCAGCGTTTGGACTGTTGTCGCACAGGACCCGGACGGTACGGTGAGGGCCATGCTGTCGGCAGAGAGTACGCATGTGGAACTGGTACCGCTTGATTTGGAAGAGGTGTTCACGTATCTGCTGGCCAAGGAGGGATATTCACGTGACTCAATCCTTCTTGCCTAAGCCGCTTTTATACAAGGAATGGAAGGAACACAAGTGGTGGGTGTTTGCAGGGGTCATTCTATTACTGCACAGTCCGGTTTTGGACTTCCTAAGTGCTTTGCTTCGGCCCCCTTTACAAGGGGTTAAGCAAGGGATGATTTGGCAGGTGATTTTTCCTGTGATCTATCACTTTCAGTTTACGTTGACTTCGTCCTATCCATATTATCCATCGGACTATCTTATTAAAGGTCCCCCGACTTTAGATACAATAGCTGCCGTCGTGGCAATGGGTCTCATGATTTCGTTGGTGAGTGTGGAACGAAGCAGAGGGTCGATGTGGTACACGTTTTCGTTTCCAATCCGACGGATTGATATGTTACGTGTCAAAATTGGGATTGCGCTCTGCGCGGTCCTGGGAAGTCTTATGGTGAATTTTATTGTTCTGGTCATAGCCGATATCCTTGCCAAGCAGGTCATACCGCTGTCATCAGTCATACTATGGCTATTTGAAAATGCTCTTTTGGAAGTGTCACTGATGGCAGTGGGACTTGCGGCAGCGTCGGTTATTACGACGGGATTGCTCGCTGGACTGACGGCACTGTTGGTGTCTGCAACTCCTTGGGCTCTTGGAAGTGCTGTCCTGCCGCAGACTGCTCCAGGTATAGCTCCTGCTCTTACGCAAACAGCTCCGTTTGTTCAGGGAACTTCCATGGCAGGGCACATTTCCATGTTCCTGCGCGGACTCTCTCCATTACACTACTCCCTGGCTGGGATGACTCAAACCAGTGGGCCGCAAAACTCATTTGTCCCCCTCGCCATTCCCCCAGGGCTGCACTTATCGATGAGTTGGTGGGCAGTCACCTGGCTGATTCTATGGACTGTCGCCTGGGGTGCGCTGGGGGTTTACGGCTACCTTCGTGCTAAGCTCGAGCACGTTTCAAATTTGTTGCAGTTTCCAAAATTACTGCCGTTCGTGCTTTGGCTGTTGTACGGATTCGTCAGTTCGGTTGCTGCAAACGCATTGACCATTCATCACAACCAAACTGCGTCGAAGCCCTATGTCTTGTTAATTCACTGGCTTCTTATGTGGATTGTGATTGGAATGGCAGGGACGGTATTTCGATACTTTTTCCGACGGGAGAGGCAGACACCCTCAGCCTGAAGGCTGTCTACATAAAATCTCCATATCTCCGTCACTAGAGCACAATATTTCTTGGGTAGGCTGGGTTTAGGGAATGAGGAAAACATCTCATTACACAAGGAGGAATACTGCAGATGAAGTGGAGAAATACGATTCTTACTTCTGCCGTCGCAGTTGGCCTCATTGGCTCAGCTACTACGGTTTTTGCAGCAACACAATCCAGCCAATCGGGAACAAACAATGTAAAATCATCAGCACCTTCCCAGACCGGGCAGGGATGGCATCGGCACGGTGGGCCTAGCTCTGGACGAATGCTAGAGGTTGCAAAGATTCTGGGTGTCACGCAGACGACCCTTCAGACGGATTTACAGTCAGGAAAATCCATTGCTGAGGTTGCGAAAAGTAAAGGAATCAGTGAAGCAACGCTGATTGCGAAGTTAAAAGCTGACTTGAAAACAAACCTGGACCAAGCGGTCAAAAATGGGAAGCTGACTTCGTCCCGAGAAACAACGATGCTCTCCAATTTTAATTCTCACGCGAAACAGTTTGTCGAGCGTACGGGCGGTTTCGCTGGTCCTGGAGGCGCGTGGCACGGACGCAGAATGGGCTTTGGAGGAAGGATGGCTGATGTTACGACTGTTCTTGGCATCAGTGCAACCACATTGCGGTCCGATTTGCAATCAGGAGAATCCATTGCACAGATAGCGCAGAGTAAGGGAATGAGTGAAGCAACGCTGATTGCGAAGCTAAAGGCTGACTTTAAGTCCAACTTAGATCAAGCGGTTAAAAACGGGAAACTGACGTCATCTCGGGAAACAACGATGCTTTCCAATTTTAATTCTCACGTCAAACAGTTTGTCGAGCAAAAGGGTTGCAAAGGTCCGCGGCAAGCCCCAGTAAGTCCACCGCAGCCTGGGGCACAGACCAATTCACAGGGCAACGTGAAGGCTGGTTTGCAGGCCAATTCGCAGGCATAGCACAGCTTGAGGTCAGGTCACAAGCCGCAGCTAAATGTTTGCATGTTTGTGGCCGAGCGCGACGCCTTTAGGTTCAGTCTCCGCTCACTTCACTTTTCAAGTTAAATAGAATAAATTGTAAATCCCTCACTCTAAAAATAAGTGAGGGATTTACAATTTTCAGGGAAAAGTCACAAAATTATATTTCTCACAAGTTATACTTGAAATCGAATTACTAATCACATGTCGTACCTTGATGGTGAACTAGGGGGATGGGATTTGAAGCGTTCGTTGCTGCGTCAGCGTATCATTCTGTCAATTCGCACGCTTGTCTTGGTCGCTGTTCTTGAACTCATGAATGAACTCGGCGATGAAACGGTACTGGCTCATTGGAACATACCTGTTGGTACATTAAAGCTGCATATCGTGAAGTTGAGTGTCGCTGTAGCTTTTGCAATTCCCGTCGTTCTGCTGTGGATCTCACAGGAGTACAGGAACTTGAAACGCGCTGACATGGAGCTTGAACAGAGCCAGCAGGATTATCGGTCACTGTTTGATCATAACACTGACGGAGTGTATTTGCTGAATGAGCGAGGAGAGTTCTGCAATGCCAACCCTAGCTTTTTGGAGATGACGGGATATAGCTTGGACGAATTGAAGAACAAGCCAAGGCTCGACTTCTCTGATGAAAGCAACCGATTGGAGATGTTAGAGCATTTGCGCCGCGCTCAAGCGGGGGAATCCAGCCGTTACCAGGCTCGATTTGTGCGGAAAGATAAGCGTTCGAGCGTCGATTTGAATATTACCTATTTCCCCATGTATCGAAACGGGAGATTGGCAGGCTCGTACAGCATTGTGCAGGACGTGACTGAGAAGAACCGAGCCGAAGAGGAACTGCGAGAAACGAAGAATATGCTGACTTCTCTTATTGACAACACAACCGATATCATTGCGATTTACGACGCAAAAGGTACCATTTTGAGTGTGAATCGCGGGTTTGTCCAAACTTTCCAATACGACGAGCTTGAAATTGTCGGCGGAAGCGTCTACGACTTGGTGCCACAGTCTTGGATGGACGACATGAAGACGACAGTAGCAAACGTCCTCAACAATAAGATGGTAGTCTCGAGAGATGCACTGCGTGTCACAAAAACAGGCAATTTCGTGGAAATTGATTTGACAATATCTCCAATTACCAATGCCAAAGGTGATGTCGTTGCCATCGCTAGCATTGGGAGAGATGTGACTGTGGACAAGAGACTGAAGCGTGAATTGGACGAAATGCACAGCAGACTTGAGTCTTTGGTCCAAAATACGGCCGACGCCATCAGTTTTCTGGATGTTCAAGGCAGGGTGATTCTGGTCAATCCCGCATGGGAGCAGCTGTATGGGTGGCAGTTTGCGGAGGTAAAAGGCCAGATTCCCGCTACCATGACAGAAATGTTTCGAAGTGTCTTAACCCGTGAAGAGAGTTTTACGAAAGAGCTAGTTGTGCAAAGAAAGGACAAGTCTCAAGTGACCGTGAGTGCTACGGGATCGCCGATTTACTCCAGTGATGGCACCGTCACAGGCGTATCCTTTATTTCGAAAGACTTGACTCAGCAGAAACAAGCAGAAGAGGTCTTTCTCAACGCCGAGAAGATGCAACTTGTTGCATCTTTGGCAGCCGGTATCGCTCATGAAATTAGGAACCCGCTTACTTCGGTTTCTGGATTCTTGGAACTCATGAAATCAAACTGTGAAATCAAGTATTTGGACCTGCTGCAGAGTGAGGTGAGTCGTATCAACGAAATTACCAATGAATTTTTGTTGTTGGCAAAGCCGCAAGCACAGGCTCAGAGTTATGAAGACTTAACACAGGTCCTTCATGAGGTGTTAACCCTTATGGGAAGTCAGACACATATGCACAGTATCTCTGTTCATATCAATCGGGCAGAGAGTCTTCCACGGGTGGCGTGCGTCAAAGCGCACATGAAGCAGGTCTTTATTAATATTATTAAAAATGCCGTAGAAGCCATGGAAGACGGAGGCACTCTTTATATTGACTTCTCGCACAACGGTGCTGGAGTCAGTGTTGACATCGTTGATGACGGAGCCGGAATTTCCGAGGAAACCCTGCAGAAGATTGGGCAGCCATTTTATACGACGAAGGAACGTGGCACGGGACTGGGCTTGATGGTTACATATCGGATTGTGGAGAACCATGGGGGCACCATTCATATTAGCAGTACCCTGGGGCAAGGGACAAAGGTCCGACTGTATTTGCCTGAGAGCGGGTGTATGCAAAACCTTGAATCTTCGGCTATTGCCGCTGGGGTAGTGTAGGTGAGTTGCACTTATCACAAAGGCCGTAAGGAATGGGGCCGAAGGCGGTTAGTTTATAGGCCGTTTTCATGACGGAGGTTTTTACTCCGATTTTGGCTATTCTGCTGCAGGAAATGCACCACAGGCGATTGTCATTGGGTATGCCGTTCATCTCTTAACTCCTTTCACTAGGACAGAGATTATGATATTCCGTACGGAGGACAAAATTTGTCGAAAGATGTCATCTGAGTTTGTGAAAATTTTGTGACTTAACGGTTTACATCACTGAAGTTTTTCTATGTAGGTCAGCACGTATGAGCAACTGCCCTGATGTCCGTCAGGGCAGTTGCAATTGTTACCACCAGTATCTCCCTGCCAACGCCCCTGCAGTAAAACCTGCCAACGCCCCAAAGGCGAAGAATGCGCCTGGCGCGTAGATTAACTCAGGTTCGGCACGGTTGGACGCGTCAGAGACATCCAATTGGGTGTCGTGTTCCTCGAAACTTGCCAAATATGCAGGTCGACAATTTAGGAGATAAACACCGTCATAAGTGACAGAGTGCAGGATACCCTGAGACACTCTGCCATCCAGGTGGTGAACGTATACGGGTCTGCCCGTTAGTCTCACTGCATGATGATAAAGCGGATGAGCCACGTCTACCCCTCCTTTTCCCCCTATACCTCTACACTATGGCCTCTCGGGACAGGTTGCCCGGGCTGTTTGCTCACGTTTCCCCAAAAGAGGCATCTAAAAAGGGCGCAGCGACGCTGGACTGTAGAGAAAGTGAGATACGTGCTCCAGACTTGGAGGTCTGCTTGTATCAGTCTTTGACACTGCCCGTCACGAAACAGACATATTTGAGTTGACGTCAATCAAGGTGTGACTCTTCCCGCTCAGACTATATTGATGAAGTCAAAACAACCGAGAGGAGGGGAACAGGCCCGACTCTGCAGCCGCGGTGTTGAAGACTTACTGAACTGGGCAGAGGAGGGTCAATACTCATGAAAGATCCAATAACGAAAATACTCAAGAGAATTTTTCTTCTCGTGCTAGTTGGATGTGCTTCCATCTTTATCTGGGGGACTGTGAAAACTTATCAGGGAGCGCCTCCAATTCCGAAGAGAGTTGTATCGCAAAGCGGGGAAGTGCTGCTGACAAGCTCAAACATTGTAAGGGGAAAAGCTGCTTTTCAGGAAGCTGACCTGATGGACTACGGCAGCGTTTACGGAAACGGTGCATATTTCGGAGAAGATTTCACAGCCTCTCTGCTGCACGAATGGGCTTTACAGATGAACCAAATGTATGCCAAACAGCAGTATCAAACTACCTACGACAAGCTTTCAAAGGCGCAGAAGGTGACGGTGAATGCCGAGGTTCAAACACAGCTTCAACATCCCAAAGTGAAGAATAATGTACTGACGCTGTCCAATACGGCTTCAGCGGCACTAAAAGATGTTGTAGTTAAGACCCAGCATCAGCTCATGCATACGAATAAACGGACGGGATATGTCCAAGAGCGGTCACTAACTGCGACGAAAGCTCTAGATACAGCAGACTTTTTTTGGTACACATCATGGACTTCCGTCGCTCATCGCCCTGGGGTTAATTACTCGTACACCAACAATTGGCCCTACGATCCCTTGGTAGGGAATACTCCCACATCAGCAACATTCATTTGGACTTGGGTTTCCATTGGGTTTCTGCTGGCAGGTATTGGCGGCGTTATTTACTTCTACTTTGCACATATCTCAGCACCTGTAGAAGACGTTGGCGAAGTTATTATTAAAGGTTTTCCCAAACTCACTCCAAGTCAACGAAAAACAGGCAAGTACTTTATCAGTGTTGCCCTGTTGTTTTTAATACAGATTCTGGCTGGCGTGCTCATGGCACACTATTATTCAGAACGGGGTGGATTTTTCGGACTCAACATCATTAGTCTGCTGCCCTTTAATGTGCTTAAGGCGATTCATATTCAAACGGCGATATTTTGGATTGCTATCTCCTGGATTGGTGCGGGAATCTTTCTAATGCCATTTATCAGCGGCAAGGAACCGAAACATCAGGGTTTGTTGGTAGATATTCTGTTTGTCGCCATCTGGGCGGTAGGAATTGGAACGCTGGCAGGTCTGTACGCGGGAATCAAAGGCTGGCTGCCTGGCAACAGTTGGTTCTGGTTCGGAAACCAGGGACTCACTTATCTGCAGTTGGGACGGTTCGACCAACTTGCCCTGTTCATTGGCCTCTTCCTTTGGGTATTTATCATTGCACGGGCATTGTGGCCGGCACTGCGTGGAAAGAAAGGCTTCGGTACACTGGAGCATTTGTTGTTTTACTCGGGGTTCTCAATTGCTGCGATGTACGCCTTTGGTATGTTCCCCATCACTTGGATTATGAAGTCGTTCACGCTGACAGATTTTTGGCGCTGGTGGGTTGTACACCTCTGGGTTGAAGGAACGTTTGAGTTTTTTGCTATTGTCGCTACAGCTTATATCCTGGTAGTGCTCGGCTTCATTTCGAGAAAGACTGCAGAAAGATCTACCTGGTTTGAATTAATTCTTGTCTTCCTCGGCGGTATTGTCGGTACAGGACACCACATGTACTGGATTGGTGAACCCTGGATTTGGCTGAGCATTGGGAGTATGTTTGCCTTTGTTGAAGTTCTTCCTTTGCTGCTCATGATTGTCGAAGCAATTGAGTACAGAAAGCACATGAAAAACGAGAAGGGATTTGCACATAAGGTTGCATTGACGTACTTGATGGGCTCTGGCTTCTGGAACTTTTTCGGCGCCGGAGTCATGGGCGGGTTGATTAATGCCCCCTTAATCAACTACTACGAACACGGTACCTTCTTGACCCTGGCGCACGCACATACGTCGATGTTCGGTGCTTTTGGACTCCTGGGGATTGGACTCATGTACTTCGGATTGCGGTATCTTGTGGGAGACAACGGATGGAGCAACAAGCCAGCAATATGGGCATTCTGGTTCTACAATATAGGAATGCTGTTGTGGTGCCTGCTCAACTTCTGGCCCATTGGTTTTGAACAGCTCAATGCAGTGTTTATGCACAGTTATGTTTATGCCAGAAGTGTCGCATTCTACAACAAGACACTGGTTTGGCAGTGGCTGCGGATGCCGGGAGACGTCTTCTTTGCTGCCGGTGCACTGCTAATGTCTTGGGACATCTACCGCAAGGTGCGCATTGGCATGAAAAACTATAGGCAACGGAATGCCTAGCAAACCGAAGAAGGAAAATGTCTAGACCAGGTTCATCAGGGATTGCTTCAATCGTCAACGGCGATTGAAGCAGTTCTTTTTTTTTAAGCTAACCGTTCTGAACTAACAGTTGTCTGCTTATCTGCAGTATGATAAAAGTACTTATTTAACAAGCTAGGGTGGTGCCCTAAATGGAAACCTATCATGTGGTGATTGCAGATGACAGCGAAAAATCTCGTAAGGCTGTCCGGCTGCTTTTAAATGCGGACAAACAATTCCAAGTCGTAGCGGAAGCCGCCACTGGGAATCAGGCCATAGAGAAGACGCGTGAGCACATGCCGGATTTAGTGCTGATGGATATTAATATGCCGGACTGCAATGGATTTGAAGCAACGCGTCTTATTAAAAAAGAATTTCCATACGTGCGAGTCGTCATTCTCAGCGTATCGGATGACGCAACCGATTTGTTTGACGGGATTCGAAACGGTGCTCAGGGGTATTTGGTCAAGAGCATGCAGCCGTCTGATTGGATTCATTACTTGCATGGAATTATGGATGGGGACACGCCTGTATCCCGAGAGATTGCAAAACGACTGCTGGCGGAGTTTAAATACGAGGGTGTAGGACAGTTTGGGACTGAGGGGGTTGAAAAATTGACCCATCGAGAACAGGAAATCTTGAAGTGGGTCAGTACTGGGGCATCAAACAAGGAGATTGCATCGAACCTGTTTATTTCTGAGAACACAGTAAAAAATCATTTGAAAAACATTATGGCTAAATTACATATTCAAAACCGGGTACAACTGGCCATATACGCGCAAGGAAAACATAGGGAGAGGTAAAGGAGGAGGATGACCAAGGAGGAGATAAGAACGGGATAAAATAAAAACAGCAATTTGCCTAAAAAATAGCCCTTTCGAGTCAAGGAATTTTGTGCCACTGCAGCGTACTGTTATGTAGGGAACTTGAATACTTCTCATGACATTCAAACGAGGTGACGGTATGTGTCGAGGCAAAGCCGCAGCCCGTGGCTTGTTGTAATCCTTGTTTTGTTTGTTTTGCTGCTGCTTCCCTTTGCATACGGGGTTGTTGGGGACTCCGAGTCGCTTGGCCGTTTCAAACTGACTGTTTCTTTGTTTCGAGAAACACCAAACACCTCTGTTTCCAATGACTTTCAACACCCCGCACAGTTCAGTATTGTACAAGTGATAGCCGGGGACCGGGATGTTCCTAAGGCGCAAGTCAAGAATGTCGCTCGCTTAATCAAGACCAATGCGTCCATTTTGCAAACCACCCTAGGGCAACTCCCCAGTTCGAAGACCAAGGTGTATCTGTATTCAACCCAAAAACAGTATAAAAGAGTGGCAAAGAGCGCGTTTCCTGCGTCCCAGGTAGCATGGGTGCTCAGTGAAACAGGCGGTTTTACGGTAGCATCCACTGTGTACATTCCTCTGTACAAATACTCCAACAATGCATTTATAGCTGACACACTGATGCATGAACTGACTCATGTCACACTGAATTCGCACAGTTTGACCCCAAAAATGCCGGAGTGGATGAACGAAGGACTAGCCTGGTACAACGGCACACAAGCACAGGAGCGTATTGATGAGGAAGCTTCACAGCAGACGCGTGTACGCCTGTTTCAAGAGTTACATAAAGCACAAAGTACGGGAGAATTACAGTCTATTGCGTCAGAGAGTGTTGCGGTTGCGCAGGACAATCTGCCATACAACGTTGAATTTCAAGACTCTTTGGGTGTGTCATATTTGATTCGAAGATACGGCATAAACCGGCTTGGCTTACTGTTGCGGGAGTTAAAGCACCGGTCTTTTAGCGAGTGTTTTCAAATGATATACGGAAAATCTGCGCAACAATTTCAAAACACCTTTACTGGACTGAGGCCAGTTGGAAATGCTGAGTTTCAGTGGTCTTATCCTCCTTCTGCAATACTACATTAGTACAATTGTCTCCTTGTGTCTCATCGTTGCCCTCTTACACAGAAGCCGCAAAGGGTTCCTGGGTCTGTTCCGCAACCAGCTTACTGGCTTACTCACTGACTCACCGACTTATTCACTGACTGTCACAATTAGATGCCAGTTGCTTTTCAGCTCAAGGCATGGTATCTTTCGTAAACAGGAATCATTCCTACTTGACGAGCCTGTTATACTTTAGAATGCATACGATAGTGTTTCGTGTGACTTATATTTTATCTATTGAAGTTATGTGGAGGGTTGTTGGAATGACGACAGCAGACAATGTTCAAGAAATAGATAGAAGGATGAACGGAAGGTTGTTCGGCCTCAGTTGGTCACATTTCTTAAACGACGGAGCGGCAAATTATCTGCCGGGTATTCTCCCGGCAGTTCTCATTTCCCTCCATGAACCGGTCAAAATGGCCGGAGTACTCATGGCAGCCCTTATGATTGGGCAGGCACTACAACCTCTGATGGGGTGGATTGCCGACAGAGTCGGCGGCAGAAGTCTTATCATTATTGGCTTGCTCAGCAGTTCTCTCGGCGGAGCTCTGTTAGGCGTCGCGCATTACGCTTGGGTTTTTATCGGTCTCTTATTGTTAATTGGAGTTGGGAGTTCACTGTTTCACCCTCAAGCTTTGGCAGTTGTCAGAAGTATGGCTCAAACGAGGCAAGGGTTGACCACTTCAGTATTTCTGGTCGGTGGCGAACTGGGAAGAGGCATATGGCCCACCGTTGCAAGTTTTGTCGTTGTTCACCATGGCATCTCATCACTCTGGATCTTTGCAGTACCTGCATTAATCACAATACCGTTCTTGATGCGTTTTGCACCGAAGCTGCCGGCTAAACGCACTCACGGAAACCCGATTCACATCAACGAGCATCTTGCTCCTATGTCTTTGCTCATCGGGTATACGGGACTTCGTGCACTCATGACCTTTGGTTTGGTCACCTTTGTCCCGATACTTTGGAAAGTGTATGGCGGAACCTTGGTTGGAGGCGCCTCTATTATTACGACAATGCTTGTAATTGGCGTGATTGGCAACCTTGGAGGAGGACACTTGGCTGACAGGTTCGGACGACGTCCAGTTTTGGTCATATCTGCTTTTCTCTCTGCCGTTTTGATACCTGTCCTCGCCCACGTTTCCGGAGCATGGATTTGGGTTATAGCAGCGATTGTTGGTATTTTCCTGTTTCTTAGTGCATCCACAACAGTTCTTATTGGTCAGGACATATTTCCAGAGAATCGCTCTATGGGCTCCGGAATCGCACTTGGCTTCTCCAATGGCATTGGAGCTGTGTTAGTGCTTGTGATTGGGCTGTGGGTAACAGACCAGAATGTTTTGACCGTTTTCTGGATTTTAGCAGGTGCGGGTCTCATCTCCGCGCTGCTGGGCCTTTTAATACCGCGCTCTGTGGTCGGACGAAACGCTTAAAAACTAGTTTTGAATCGCAGTCTGTAGAGCCCTGTGCCAATTCGGTACAGGGCTCTCGTGTTCTCCAAAATCACGCTTATTTAACAGTCCAAGTTCCGTTCATATAACCTGGGTTCTTGGAGAGGTCCATGACGCCGCCCATTCCGCTGGAACCGGACCCGCAAGCAGCGTCACATTGCCACTTTAATTGCGTGGGTTTTGAAGGAGTATGAAAAGTAAATACAATGCTGTTGCTCCTTTCACTGCTAGTACGCGCTTCTATTGGTATGTTTAGGCCCTTAAAACTACTTGTTTGCGCGATAGTGATGGTATGCGCCACCTTTTTGACGGGAACCGATGATACGGCTTTTCCGTCTACTGTCATGGTACCGCTAACAGTTCCTTGGACTTTGTTTCCGCCTGAAGGGATGGCGGCTCCACCGTCATCAAAATTCTGGACAGTAATGGTAACATCTTTGTTTTCAGGAAGAGTCAGATTCGCTGGAACGAATGCAGGAACCATTTTTGGCTTTCCATTTTTCTTGTCAACAATTACTTGAATTTTAAAGTGTGTCTTAATGGTGCTGGCAGATGTTTGTTGGGACGTACTCCTATTTGATGTGTTGGTCGGCGCTGTACTGGAACTAGCAGAGTTGTTCGATGTGCCGCAGCCTGCGAGGACAAAAATTGGACTGATAACGGCAATAGCAAATAACTTGGATTTCATTTGAAAGTTCCCCCTGTCATGGATATGATTGCGTTCGCAAATACCATAACTCTCCATGCAAATACAGAGGGTGGCTCTTTCGGGCTATCTTTGTTACAGGATTTTATCATATATTCATTAATCACCTTATTACATCTTATTAGCTGGATTCAGCAAGTATCAAAGTGAAGAATAGTGATGACACGATGACAATATCTTTTTGGAGGACTGATCGAAGAAAGAGGAGTTTGCTATTTCTTCAACGAAAGTAGAGTTGCAAATGAAGAATATGGCTTGGAGTAAAATAGAATGAAGACCATCGCAAGTGAAGAACGCGTGCGACGGATGCCGCACGCGTCTCAACTCTAACAGACACTCAGTTTCGCATGATTGAAGTTTAGCCGAGCACGTGCATGACGGCACTGACAATGGCAGGAGTTGGCGGAATACTTTCTGCTGGCGATACTGCCAATGCAGCCAAAGCCAGAGCACCAACACCAATTGCCAAGAGGGTTAAAGTTTTCTTCATAACTATACATCTCCAATCGAGGTGGTTTTAGTGGACATTCAGCAACGCGACGAACTACTTGCCTTCATGGCCGGTCACCGCATCATGACCCTGAGAAAACAGCACGGCATGTCTCAAGCTTACTTGGCTCGGGGAATCGTCAGTCAACCGACATTAAGTCTGCTAGAGACTGGGAAGCACTCCCCTCAACCTGAATTGCTGCGGCTGCTGGGTGAAAAGCTAGATGATTCTGTTCTCCTGACTTATGCCGAATTGACAGAGCAAAAAAATGACTACATCGACATCCCCCCTGATGAAATTCTTGAGGCATTACTGCAGTATACTGCCAGTTGGACTGCATTTCATACAAACCTCGCAGTACAACTGTCTGAGTATTATTTTAATCTTGGAAATCGCGAACATGCAGAAAAATTAGTCGATTTGGCTATTAATAATAAGCTCGACTCCATTCATTACTACAAGGCATGCAATTTAAAAGGGAAATTTCTCTTGTATTCTTTTGACTATATGGAAGCGGAGCAATACTTGCTGAGAGCCAATCATGCAGGGAATCTCTTGGATTCAAAGCTTCGGGCAACCGTTTTGTACAATCTGGGATATACCTACTTCTTTATGGACAAGTATGACCTTGCGTCGACCTATTGCGCTGAGGCCGTGGTCATTTGTCAGCAGGAGAGCAAGCTGTTTTGGCTGTACGCCAAAGCCCTCGGACTCAGGGGTGCCATTTACCATAAGGTCGGAAGATTGGACGAAGCCATGTCTAGTCTAGATGATGCCTTTGTCATGTTGGAAAAATTCAACGGTAATCTGGAAGACAAGTTTCGTGTCAGCATGTCTGCCGTGGACGTGTTGGAGTCCCAGGCCAGGTACGATGAGGCTGAGAAGTATCTGGAACGGCTTCGGGACCTTGCACCGGACTTTGAGGGCATTGGCGACACGTCATTGTCCGTATATTATCGTATTCTGGCTCGAATACAGTTCAGGAAAGGGCTATATTCTCAAGCCGAGCTGTCAGTGTCTGAAGCCATCGGACACGCATTTAATGTCAATGATGACTGGTCTATCACCTGGTCTCTCATAACAGTGCTTGGAATCTATCGAGATGCGAGAAAGCGTCGTGATGCTGCGGAGCAAATTCTCACGATTGCTGAAGAGAAGCAGTTACCGATGCAGGGAGCGATTGCAGCAGAAGCTTTGCTCGAACTTTCGGGTGATTCTTTCCCCATTGAAGCGTACAAAGCGATTACTATGTATCGTACTGCATTGTTTCGAACAATTTATCTTGAACCTGTAGCAGGTTTGCTGCCAAAACTTGAGCTCAAAACAGACGATAAAACTAGCGATGACGCAAATGGAATAGAGTCGGAGCCCGGAGGGGCGGAGTCAGCGGCAGCCAACGACCTTGGCAACGCCAAGTCGGAATCAGGGTCAAGAAACGAAGAAAATCAAAGAAAGGAGACGGGAGAAGTCTAGAACTGCTCTTTTTATTATTAATAGCGAACCTTGCAGGCTTCCCAAATTTTATGTGGTAATTCGATATTATCCGAAAATTTTGGAGGTGTATCGATTGAAGAACAAGGTTCGCAAGCTTTCTGCAGGTGTATTTGGTATTGCTGCACTAACGTTTTTGGTTGGCTATGCTCCCGCGTCTCGCGCAGGAGGCCACCCGTCGAAATGGACGGCACAGCTCCCGATTCACATCAAACGAGATGCTACGACCACGTATCAGAGCGGTTATACCCCCAGTCAGATTCGTACGGCATATGGCATCAATCAGCTTTCCGTAACAGGTGCCAATCAAACGATTGCTATTGTGGACGCCTATGGCAGTCCTACCATCCAACAAGACCTAGCGTCGTTTGACAGCCAGTTCGGATTGTCCTCAGCAAACCTACAGATAGCCTATCCAAATGGCAAACCGCATCAAACAAACAGTGGCTGGGCGCTTGAAACTTCCTTGGATGTGGAATGGGCACATGCAATAGCCCCAGGAGCCAAAATCATGTTGGTCGTTGCAAAGTCAGCTTCGACATCCAATCTTCTGTCAGCCATCAACTACGCAACTTCACACGGCGCACAGGTAGTATCCAATAGTTGGGGCGGGTCCGAGTTCTCCGGGGAATCCAGCTACAACTCCTATTTTCAGCATACCGGAGTCGTCTATCTGGCTTCTTCCGGCGATAGCGGCGCTGGCACGGAATGGCCGGCAGCTTCTCCTGATGTCCTTGGGACAGGCGGTACGACACTGAATCTTGGGTCGGGCGGCAGCTATGGCAGTGAAACAGCTTGGTCTGGGTCTGGCGGCGGTCAGAGCACCTATGAGTCTCGTCCGAGTTACCAGAACAATTGGTTGAGTGTGACGGGATCGCAAAGGGGTATTCCTGACGTCGCATGGGATGCCAACCCGAGTACAGGTGTGGCAGTATACGACAGCACAAGCGATCAAGGACAGTCTGGCTGGTTTGTTGTCGGCGGGACAAGCGTGTCAAGTCCGAGTTGGTCCGGCCTGATTGCCTTGGCAGACCAAGGTCGAACATCACCTCTGACCAGCCGTGATGCTATCTCCCAGATTTACAACTTGGCTGGTACGACAGGAAGCACTGGCTACAACAAGTACTTCCATGACATCACACAAGGAAATAACGGCGGCTATTCCGCACAGCCAGGGTACGATCTCGTTACCGGTATCGGCAGTCCTCAGGCCAATAATCTGATTCCAGCACTCACAGCCGCTCCTTGAGCCGGCATCACTAGTGAGGCTGGACACGTTTAAGGAAGGCGCGATTCGATACAACATTCCAAATTAGAATGCGGGGTCCTATTGATGAAAAGAAATGGTATAGAAAAAATAAAATTAAGTTTAGGTACAAGCATTTTGGCCGGTTTTCTGCTGACGGCGGGAATGCCAACGGCTCTTGCGCAAAACCACTCCGGCAAGATGCGGCTGCCAGGAGCTGCGCCTGTCGCGGCGAAGCACGGCAAGTTCCTCAAACATGCCAATGCGTCGAGAAAGATCTCTGTTACGATTAGTCTCAAGCTTCGAAATGAGGCACAGCTCAAACAGCTCATCCAAAATCAGTACAACCCCCAATCCGCAGATTACAAGAAGTTTCTTACACCGGCAAAGTTTGCACAGGAATTTGGCCCGACAAAAACCACAGTTGCAGCGGTCAAGGCATACGCCAAATCCCATGGATTAACAGTCACCCACGTGTCTAAGGAGCGCACCCTTGTGCAAGTGCAAGGGACGGTGGGCCAAATGGAGAAAGCTTTTAGCGTCAAAATCAACAATTACAAGGATAGCTCAGGGAAGAAATTCTATGCGAATGCTACTTCACCGACTCTGCCGACTTCTCTGGCTGCCCAAGTGATTGGAATTTCAGGGCTAAACGACAAGGCCAGTTGGCATCACGCCAGTGCAACACCACTGCAGAGCAAAAAAGGGCTTCCGGGAATTCATCACACCATACTAGCTTCAATGCTGAATCACAGTACTACTCCTCACCTTGGCAACGGTCCTGCGGGAGGTTACACGCCAACTGAACTCCGATCGGCCTACAATGTGAGCCCCTTGACTTCCGCTGGTATCAACGGATCGGGTCAAACCGTGGCGCTGTTCGAACTGGATGGTTACAATCAGTCCAATATTTCAACATATGACAGCTACTACAATTTGGGCAGCGCATCCCCGTCAACTGTACTCGTCGACGGATACAGCGGTGCTGCAGGCCAGGGAGAACCCGAAGTGGAACTCGACATCGAAGTGATTAACGCAATTGCACCAAAGGCCAACGTTGTTGTTTATGAGGGGCCGAACAGTACACAGGGTGTCATTGACACCTATCAAAAGATTGCTACCGCAGACACTGCAAAGCAAGTCAGCAGCAGTTGGGGGCAATCTGAGTTATCAAGTAATACGTCTACTATGAACAGTTTGAATTCGATTTTTCAACAGATGGCCAGTCAAGGTCAGAGCATGTTCGCGGCTGCAGGAGACAATGGGGCTTATGACGGCGGCGGCTCCCAGTTAGCTGTGGACAGCCCCTCCAATGACCCTTACGTCACAGGGGTCGGCGGAACGCATTTGACCCTGTCCAACGGCAGCTATGGCAGTGAATCTGTCTGGTCCAATTCTTCCAACAATTCGGGTGGCGGCGGAGGATTATCTACGGTGTACAGTCAACCGAGTTGGCAAACCGGACCGGGCGTACAAAACAGTTACAGCAACGGGATGCGCGAGGTGCCGGATGTGTCGGCCGACGCAGATCCAAGCACAGGCTACTCCATCTACAGTCAGGGTTCGTGGACGGTGTACGGAGGGACATCTTGTGCAGCACCGCTGTGGGCTGGACTGGCTGCTCTGAATAACCAGTACGCTGCCAAGAACGGTAAGTCAGCCTTAGGATTTGCAAATCCAACCCTCTACAAAATGTTTAACACCACACAGACTTACCCGGCATATCACGATGTCACACAGGGGAACAACCTGTACTATCCCGCAACATCTGGCTACGATATGGCTTCCGGAATTGGAACCCCGAACGCCTACAATCTCATTCGTGACATCAATGGAACGTCCACGGGAGGTACCGGCGGCGGATCCGGCGGAGGTACAACCCAGACTCAACTGATTCAAAACGGCGGCTTTGAGAGCGGTACGAGTCCTTGGGTTGAATCAAGCTCGGGAGGCTATCAGCTGATTGACACAACGAACCCCCATACAGGCAGCTATTCAGCTTACTTGGCAGGGTACAATAATGCTAACGATTCAATTTACCAAACCATTTCCATTCCGAGCTCTGCCACGAAGGTCACGTTGTCCTATTGGACGGATGTCCAAACCACGGAGACCACTCACAGCTACGACTTCCTGAAAGTAGAACTGAGAGACGCTAACGGCAATGTTCTGAAGACAATTCAAACCCAGAGCGATGCTACAGCTACTGGCTGGAAGAGCCAGTCGTTCGACATTAGCGGGTATGCAGGAAAGACGGTTGAAGTGTATTTTGACGGGACAAATGATTCCAGTAATCCGACTGACTTCTTTGTGGATGACGTCAGTGTGACAGCTAATTGAATGAAGTAAAATTGTAACAAAGTGTACATCACGGGCCCCCGGTATTCGGATATGCTGGGGGCTTTGTTATGTTGTCTGCGTGCGGGAGGGACCCATCGGTGTCCATTCAAGGCTATAATGAGGGTATTCGGAAGATAGTCTTAATGGCGTCTTATCACAACACAGGACAGCACTTTGTTTCGGAGGCACTTGTTCGGCACGTCGGCCGCACTTATGGATAATGTTGCTTTGGAAAAAATAAAGGCAGCAAGTACAAAGTTTGAGGACTTGCGTACGCCAGAGTAGACCCGGGGTTAGGAGATGAATAATGGATTTTTCCACTTCAAAGAGAAAAGAAGAACATATTGATATCGTACTTAATAAGGAAGTAACAGGGCGCGGCATCAAAACAGGTTTCGACGACTACCGTTTTGAGCATCAGTCCCTCCCTGAGATTCGTTTTGACGAGATTAGCCTGGCATCGCAGTTTCTTTCGAAAAAGATGCAAACACCTTTTCTGATAAGTTCAATGGTTGGCGGGACTGACAGGGCCAAGAACATAAATAAAACACTGGCCTCTGTTGCTGAGCGGAGAGGTTGGGCTATGGCCCTCGGTTCGGTCCGTTCCGCTATTGAGCGCCCTGATACAAGTGACACATACGAGGTTCGAAGATATGCTCCGAGTATCCCCATTTTAGCAAACATTGGCGCTGTTCAATTGAATTACGGCTATGGCGTAGAGGAATGCAAGAGAGCCGTAGAATTAACCCAAGCAGACGGATTGATACTGCATATGAATAGTCTCCAAGAAGTTTTTCAACCTGAAGGAAATACGGACTTCAAAGGACTTTTATCGCAAATCGAAACGCTTTGTACCGAACTCTCTGTACCGGTCGGTGTGAAGGATGTGGGGTTTGGTGTAACTGGATTACTGGCCGAAGAACTGTTTCAACGAGGCGTGAGCTTTGTTGACGTTGCAGGAGCAGGCGGCACATCGTGGATACAGGTCGAGAAATACCGCAATCCCGATGAGGTGAAAAAGGCTGCTGCAGAAGTCTTTCAAGGCTGGGGGAATCCTACAGCAAACTGCATTGTGGACGTTGTGTCGCGTCCGTCTGCGGGTACCGTTATCGCCAGCGGCGGTTTAAGTAACGGTTTGGACGCAGCTAAAGCCCTAGCGCTTGGTGCAAACTTGGCAGGATTTGGACGTTCCATCCTGGCAGCAGCGGTGGAATCGGAAGAACGGTTAAATCAATTGTTTGAAGGCATTGAACTTCAGTGCAGAATTGCCATGTTTGGTATTGGCGTCCCTACAATTGACGCACTTCGGCATACCACCAGGCTGCATCGTATGTAGCGTGACCTTTCTTCACCTCAAATATCCCACTGCCGACCTTTGGTGCGCAGCAGGGCTGCTACAATGCCTGCCACAGATGCTGCCAGTAACGCCGTCAGTGCCCAGTGAAAACCCGTTGTTAACAACTGAATATCAGTGTGGGATACATGAGCCATGCGCCCAGCATAGACGGCGTTTTTCAACCGGGTTGGCAGTCCAGACGTCACGAGCGCCAGAGACAAGGCTGTTCCGATGACTTGTCCCATATTTTGCAGCATGGACCTCAGTCCGTTGGCAATACCCCGCCTCTCCGTTGGCACGCTGGTCATGATAAATGTCGTGTTGGGGGTCATGAACAATCCAGCCCCCGCACCAACGAGAAACATGGCGACAAGGGAAAGCAACAGAGCGTGTCCGCCACCCAGAAATCCCGCCAGCAAAGCCAATCCAATGATGGTCACAGCTAAGCCAACAGCGGACAGCAGACGGTATGTAAAACGAGCTGCTAAACTGCCGGCAATCGGGGACATGAGCATCATACCGATGGTGACGGGAAGGACGCGTAGACCTGCGGCAAATGGATTCAGACCAGATGTACTTTCAAAAAACAGAGCAATTAACAATACCACTGAGGTTCGCACCATGTTGTTGAACAGTGCAGCAATATAGCTTAGAGAAATATTTCTGCTGCGAAGCAGTTGCAGGTCGACAACAGGAGCAGGACTGTGTTGTTGTTGAACAACGAATATCGGGAGGCCGATGACAAATACTGCTGCTCCTAACATGACAATGGGGCTGAGCCACCCTAATACTCCTCCTTCGGACAGAGCAAGGATGAGTCCAGCCAGCACAATGAATATGAGACCACTGCCAACCCAGTCGATGGTTTCACGCTTTTCGGGTTTTGTACCTTCATGAAGCGTGAATGCCGCCCAGACTACGCCTATAACGCCAAGCGGGACATTAAACCAAAAAACCCATCTCCACCCCAATTGAAATGCAATCCAGCCGCCGAGAACCGGTCCCACCAATTGGGCTACAGAGCTCACCAGAACGTTAATACCTAGTCCACGGCTCAACAAAGGTTCGGGAAAGCTGTCTGTCAACAGTGCTGTGGTATTCGTAATAATCATGGCGCCGCCTGCTGCCTGAAACATACGCAGAATAATCAATACGGCTACATTTGGAGAAATCCCAATGAGCAGACTGACTCCTGTAAATAAAATAAAGCCTGCTAAATACATCTTTTTTCGGCCAAATATATCTGCCATCCGCCCAAATACGAGAATGAGAATAGTATTCGCTAACATATATGATAGAAGTATCCAGCTGGCAGAAGTTGATCCAGCATGAAAGTGATTGGCAATGTCCGGAAGCGCTACGTTCAGTGTTCCGACGTTCAGCAATGTCAGCATGACACCAATGGATGTTACAGACAGGACTAGCCATGGATACCTCTTTGAAGCCCTGCGGTTGTTTCGAACAGAATTTAGGTTGTTGTGCCGGTTTAGATGACTCATGCTGAAACACATCTCCGTTATGACAGTAAATTAGTACTTGCTTTTCATGCTTTAATGTTTTGGCTTGTACAAACCGAAATTTAAATACCTATTTTACCAGACTTTTGGCAATGAACCTCATTCCTAACCATGATATAGTGTCAACCATAACCAAAGAGAGGAATGAGAACATGCGCTTCAAGAAAACAGGAATGAGCATAGCTGCGGCTGCATCAGTGATTACCATTGGCGCGGCGACAGTACCAAATGCATTTGCTGCGACAACAAATACGGTGCGTGTGCAATCAGGCGACTCTCTGTGGAAGATTGCACATGCTCACCATATTAGCGTGCAGTCTCTTGAACAAGCAAATCCTTCCGTGAGTCCAAACAATTTAGCGATTGGTACGATTTTGCGTTTGCCGAGTTTGTATACTGTACAGTCTGGTGATACGCTTTGGAAAATTTCGCGACAGTATGGGGTAACGCCGACAAGTCTTCAAGCGGCAAACAAGGGAATCAACCCCGTCAACTTGAGAATTGGGAAGGTGTTGATTATACCGAGTCAACATTCATCGGGTACAACGACACAGTCTCCTCTTGTATCGACAACCTCCCAATCTTCATCATCCTATAGCTCCACAGACCTGTATTGGATGACGCATCTCATCCATGCCGAAGCGGGATCGCAACCTATGAAAGCAAAAATTGCCGTGGGTGATGTGATAATGAATCGTGTTCACAGCCCGAATTATCCCAATAGCGTCAAAGGCGTGATTTTTCAAGTCGCGAACGGACATTATCAGTTCACACCCGTCCTTAATGGATACATCTACTCCAGCCCAGGCAGCACGGACAGGCAGGCCGCTTTAGATGTATTGAAATATCACGACAATATTGTACCTAGTGCGTTTGTGTTTTACACACCGAGCGGGACGCCGGCCGCTAGTTGGGTCCGAAAGCAGCCCTATGTTGCGCAATATGGGCAGTTAGTCTTTGCAAAGTAGGATTCAAGCAGGTTTATGAATAACGATACTTGGAATGAGAGGGTCCCCCCTGAAGCCGAAACAGCCTCAGGGGGGACCCTGTATGTACGTGAGCAGGCAACCGATGCTGTGGAGCATTCTTCACTTTAAAATTGCTTCATGGACTGTCCTGCAGTTTAATGTAGTTCTTCAAATAAAATTCCAGTCTTTCTTGGTTGACTTTGAAATACGTATGGGGGTATATGTATAAGAGACAAATTGTTTAAAGGAGGAACAGATTCAATGTGTCAAGAAATCACCGCACCAGAATTTCAGTCAAAACTATTTCGTGGAGATGACATCTTCATGTTAGATGTCCGGGAAATTGAAGAGTATCGCTCCGGGCACGTAGAGGGCTCTGTGCTGATTCCCGTTGGTGTGCTGCCACACCTGATTCCAGATGTTGACAAGCAAAGAGAAGTGATTATCATGTGTCGAAGTGGCAATAGAAGCCAGGAAGCATGTCAAATTCTCCAGCAACGTGGTTTCACGAATGTAAAATCTCTGCAAGGCGGATTGACCGCTTTAAGTGCCTAGTGGAGCCCGGTAAGCTCTTTCCAGTAAAAATATGGTGTTGTCAAGAGGAGGGGACACACGTCCCTTCCTCTTGTTGGCTGGAGCAGTTGCGAAGGTTATTAAACTAGATTCTGATTACAGCACGAGGAGCAGCGAGAGGAGAACTCATGAGGAAAACTGATGTCTTGGTCGTTGGCGGAGGTGTCGCAGGCTTAAGTTGCGCCTTGTATACCAGTAGGGCTGGCCTGTCGACTACAGTACTGGATACGGGTATGTCGCAACTCAAGAAAGTCAGTGAGTTGCATAATATTCCAGGATTGCCGAAGGGAATTTCGGGGGAAGATTGGGTTGCTACTGCCCGAAGTCAGGCAGAAAATGCAGGTGCTGAGATTAGACAACTAGAGGCCACTGCGTTTGATTTAAAGCAAAGGCCCTACCAGGTCTTTACGAACTCTTTGGAAACAGGAGAGAAACTCTCCTTTGCGTCAGATTACGTTGTTATTGCAGTGAATCTCGGATATCCATTGCTTGAAGACATGGATTTGGGACTGGAAGTGAACGAGTTTGTACCCAGCAAGAAAATTCGAAAGGTTAAAAACATAACTTTTGAGGGGCGAACGACGAAGCCTGGGGTGTACATTGCGGGATTACTGGCTGACATCCCCAGCCAGACAGCCGTTTCATCCGGTCAGGGAACCTACGTAGGAGTTCAAATAGCCAGCGAAGCTTTGGGCAGGGCGTATATGTGGCACGATCGTTAGAGACTCGGATAAGAGGGGAGTATTCCCCTCTTATCGCTGAACGACTCAAAAAGGCCGTCCCGTGTCAACTTGTGATTAGGACGGCCTTTTTGATAATGATACTGAACAAACTGCTATGCAGTTATTAGTTTTACTAATCAAACTTAGGTTGTTTTCTTATATATCGGGCAAATAAATACCCCTTCAGGTATAGTGTAAGTGATATCCTGTAGGAAGACCCGCAACCTGCACAAGATAGCTCTTTAGCCCGCGAGATGTTTCACAGCGCATCGGTTGGGGCCAACTTCCAATTCTGAGCGCTCTGTTTCGGTTGGTGCATATTCACCCCGGTTAATTTGGACAATGGTTGTGTAGTTTGGCGGCGTCTGACCTGCCCTTTGAACCATTTTGTCTGTAAAATCTGCTTCAGACATGTCTTGGAAAAACTCGTTGGATGAACGAATGTCAGAGAAAACGCTGCCTACGTAGCCTTCACTGGTAAATTCACTTAGGTCAGCAAAGTGAGCGGGCAAGATAACAACGTCATCCGGAAGCGTGCTCAACTTATCACGAACGGTTTTGTAAAGCAGTTCTGACCATTCTTCGGCTTTACCACCCAGGTCAGGTCGGCCAATACCACTGACAAATACGGTGTCACCGGAGAGGAGATACTTGTTGTTTACCAAGAACGATACACTGCCAGGCGTGTGTCCGGGCGTAGGAATGGAAAGAACTTGCAGAGTTGCCTTGCCAAACTTGAATGTCTGCCCGTCTGTAAGGCCGTTAAATTCCATGTCTGATCCCTGCATCTCAGAAGCAGAAATCCAGTACTCTGCATTCTCTTGGTTCGCAAGGACCGGTCCACCGGATATATGGTCCGCATGACAATGCGTGTCAAGCACGTGGCGCACCTTTGCACCCTTATCTGCTGCAAGTTTTGAATAATAGTCGTCGTGACGTCCTGCGTCAACAACAATCGCTTCGTCACCGGAAACCAGCATATAGGACAGGCAACCTTTGGCTGGACGAATGACCTGCAGAAGTTCCAAATCATCTTGATTAGACTTCGTCACAGGCACATTGTAGTAAAATTCGCTCCATGCCTGCATGCCGCCTTCGACATTCAGGACCTTATATCCACGTTCATCAAGAATCTGTGATGCTTCTTTACTGGCATTGCCTTTGGCACAAATGACCGCTACTTCTTTATCGGTAGGGATTTGCGGATAAGCTTCAGGTCCATTTTCCTTCAGCTTTGAGGTCTGAATGTTGAGCATCTCTGCATTTTGATGCTTAACATGCCACTCATCAAAGGCTGCCACTCCACGAACATCCAAAATGACGGTAGGGTTTTTCTCCAATCGTTCATGAAGTTCCTGTGGGGTGATAGAAACTACCATTGATTGACCACTCCTTTGATTAAGGTACACACATTTTATACCCCATGGGGTATAATTGCAAGGGGTGAACAAAATTGTTTGGAGGAGATTCCATGAAAAAACCTGTTATTATGTACGTTATACCGCTCTGACCCCAGTGCAAACGCGCTAGGCGGTTCCTTTCGGAGAAAGGAATTTTATTTGAAGAGAGAAACATCTTGTTTAATAAGGCACACCGCAAAGAATTTGAACAGTTGACAAGTGTCATGGCAATACCTGTAACCGTATTTGGAGACAGGGTGGTGGTCGGTTACAACTTTGCCGAGTTTCAAGCGGCCGCGGACTATATTGGGTACTAAATTGTTTTCGAAACAAGTTTACGCGACAGGGCACACTTTGCTCGAGTTATAGACAAGTCGAGGGGAGAACATTGCAGAATCGAATGTCCGAGTTATTACACTCGTTTCGCTATCGAAACTATTTGTGGTTATGGCTTGTCGTAGCGCTGACCAACACGGGGAAATGGGTCTTTACGCTGGCGGTTACATGGCAGGTGTATAATCTTACACACTCCTCCTTTTGGTCTGGGGCGCTCATGTTTGCATCCATGTTTCCGAATATCATTGGAGCCCCGGTGGTCGGTGTACTCGCAGACAAGATTGAGCGGCGACGTCTCATCTTTATTGCTGTTGGGATTGCACTTACGGTACTGTTGTTGCTAGCCGGATTCACGGCTGCACACCTCATGAACTCTGGCGGCATGATTGTTATGGCCCTTCTGTTTGGATTGGCGACAAGCACAATGGGTGTGTCCATTAACGCTATAGTGCCAACGCTTGTCCCCAAGGATGTCTTGTATAATGCCTATTCGTTGCAGGCCGTTGGGCAGCGCGGGACAGAATTCGTGGGCCCATTTTTGGCAGCCCCTCTTCTAGCGGCCTTTGGCCCGGAATCGGTATATCTTTTCGGAGCAGCGACTTATGTTGTCGCCATTGTCTTTGCTCTTTTCCTGTCAGTTCCAAATACGGTGGAGCGGAAAGTCTCAGAGGGGTTTTTCGCCTCCCTGGGGAACGGCTTTCGTTATATTCACAGGAACCGATATATCTTTGGGATAATTGTGCTGGTCGGGCTGCACTGCTCTTTGACAATGGCATTCTTGGGAATGTTGCCGAAGTACGTTCAACAAGGATTGGGAGCGAAATCGAGTTTCTATGGTGTTTTAATGAGCATGGTAGGTCTAGGGTCTATTTTTGGTACTTTATTTTTAGCTGGAGTTAAGAGCCACGCACTGCGCATGAAACTGTTTTGGACAAGCGCAGTTCTGAGTGGCTTGTCGTTGTCTTTCCTTGGTGAAAGCAGCAGCAACACTGTGGCTGTCGTTGCAATTATACTCGTCGGTGCCTCTCAAGCACTGTTCATGACACTGACGGTAGCTTTCGTGCAAGAGGCAACCGCTGAACACGTTCGAGGTCGTGTTACAAGTGTGTATCTCGTACTCGCAGCCGGCCTCATGTCATTGGCAAACTGGGGGTACGGGTGGTTGGCAAATGTGGTAGCACCGAAGTACATCATGCTCACCGCAGGACTTCTTTTTACAGTTGTCGTAGGGATATATTGGCTTGCCACTCGCAACAAGCCGTTAGGTAAACCGGTCTCGAATGAAATGCTTGAGTTATGATCAAACAAGTTTCGGCCAAGCACGGATCCTGGATTACGCGTACCACACCAGTTCATCTTGGGCAAAATACTCTTTCAGAGCAAAAATACCGTAGGCGCCCGCCATGAAAAAGGCCATAATCAGTGCTCCCAACTGCATATCGCCAAGCGGTGACAGCCAAGCAATCATTCTCGGGGCATGAACGTAAAAAGGATACCAGGGGTGTTTGGCAATAAACAAGAGTACGACAAGCGGCATCATGAGGTTGTAGTTGTAGAGCAAGTACAGCAATCTCTGTCCCGGTTTCAATCTCGGAAGATGGGGGCTTTCAATTAACAAAGGTGCCCACATGAAGGCTGCAATAATGAAGAAGACGCTGTGTTCAAAGAAATGAAATGGGTCACTGACGAGTGCCAGTCCATACAATGGTGGTGTGTGAAACAGCGATAGTACAACATTAAAGACGCCTCCTGCTACGAGGGGATGGGCCCACTTCCGAATGAGCCAGCGCGTTTTTCGCGAATTCCACAGGAAATGGTAGGCGCGCAAAGGCAGGCCCTTCAGGATCAGCGGCGCCATGACGACAATCTCCAGCATATGCTGGAGCATATGTGCGCTGAACAAGTAATTATCTGATAAATAATCGAGTGGACCGCCAAAAGAAAAATACATCAGCCAACAGCCAGCCAAAAATGAGGCTGTTTGCTTGGACGAAGTTAAATGTCGCTCTCCAAACAAGCGGGTTGCGACGCTTCCGTGTACAAGAATCAAATATATAATTTGAATGAGAATCGCCACACTGAAAACAGTGGGCTGCCATAAGTCCCGCGGATTTGCATGGATCAGTGCGCTAAGCACGCCGCTTCCCCCTTGTTTAATTAAGACTGTAAATTTAGATTTGTTGAAGGTTCTATGTCTTTATTTAGTATAACGACATTTCTGCTTATCTGCATCCTCCGTAGTGTTTATCAGAGACGATCAACCGATTCATTCACACCATATCGTTTTGGCGAGGCCGAAGTGGTACGACCGGGACTTCGACTTACTCCAGATTTGTGCATAGCGGGGATTTGTATCGCACATACTCCAATTTAATGAGAAAAGACACACACCATTCATTGAGGTCCTGTTTTGCTGCAGGCAAGAGGAGAAGTGCCATGACGACAGATGTGAAATCGAGTTTGGAAGACCGTAGAAGGGCAGAAAAACCATATGAGAAAATCAGTCCGTTTGAGTTCAAAAATAAACTAATATCACTAGCCAAAGAGCACGAAAAACAGAGTGCGAAAGCGATGTTGAATGCTGGACGCGGAAATCCAAACTGGATTGCAGCAACGCCAAGAGAAGCTTTCTTCGCATTGGGAAGGTTTGCTGTTGAGGAGAGCCGGAGAACCTGGAATCAACAAGACTTGGCAGGAAAGCCAAGTGGCGACGGCATTGCTCAGCGTTTTAAAGAGTTTATAGACCGCCATCAACACGAGGAGGGTGTGGCACTCCTTCAGGACATTGTGGACTATGGCATTGACCGCAATGGATTTTCGCCCGACGAATGGATTCATGAACTCGTCGATGGTATTATCGGCGACAACTACCCCATGCCCGATAGGATGCTTGTACACTCTGAGAGCATTGTTCACGATTTTTTACTTCAGGAATTATGCGGGAATGACACTTCTTTGGGGAAGTTTGACTTGTTTGCCGTCGAGGGAGCAACAGCAGCAATGTGCTATCTATTTGATTCTCTCCAAGAGAATCGTCTGCTTGCAAAAGGCGCTAAAGTAGCTGTCATGGTTCCTATATTTCCGCCTTATGTTGAGATTCCTAAACTGTGGCGATACAATTTTGACGTCGTAGAGATCCGTGCTTTTGGCACGGATGGAGAGGGTCGTCATACATGGCAGTATCCAGAGTCTGAACTCAATAAATTGCGGGACACGTCAATTCACGCGTTGTTTCTGGTCAATCCCAGTAATCCTCCTTCAGTGGCTATGAACAAGCAGAGCGTGGCTACCCTCAAAGCAATTATCAAGGAATCGAATCCCAGTCTCATGATTATTTCGGACGATGTATACAGTACGTTTGTAGAAGGATACCGGTCCTTGATAGCAGAATTGCCCTACAATACGCTGTGTGTGTATTCTCTCTCGAAATACTTTGGTGTTACTGGGTGGCGTCTTGGTGTGATTGCTTTACACAAAGAGAATGTGTTTGACGATTTATTGAAAGGGCTCCCGGAAGAGACAGTCCAGATGTTAAATCAACGATATTCATCTATTACGGAAGAACCTGCCTCGATTCGATTTATTGACAGGGTCGTCGCAGACAGCCGTCAAGTTGCCTTGAACCACACAGCCGGATTGTCAACACCACAGCAAATTCAAATGACCTTGTTTGCAGCATTTGCACTTCTTGACACGAAAAACACTTATAAGCGCCTCACTATGGATATCTGTCAACGACGCATGCGTCTGCTTTATGAAGGTTTGGAACTGCCCATGCCGAAAATCCCTAACGATGCAGACTACTACACAGAGTTTGATCTGCAGCACTGGGCGGGCCATCACTATGGGAAGGACTTTGCACAGCATCTGGAAGAGAATTATGAACCCCTGGACATTCTCTTTCGCTTAGCGGAACAATCGTCAATTGTGCTGCTAAATGGCGGAGGATTTCATGGGCCAAAGTGGTCCATCCGTGTCTCCTTGGCAAATTTGGAGGACCAGGCTTATCGAGAAATTGGCGGAGAACTTCACCGCGTTCTTGAGGACTATGTCAAGGAGTGGCGAGTTTCCCGTCAAAAGTAACAATTACACAGTTCTTTCACACGTTACTTTTACACACTGCTTCGCGATGTCGTCTTGCTCAAGAATTTATGAATCTTAATACTCAGAGCAGGCAGGATTTCGACAGCATCTGCAGAATAAGAGCGTATATGCACAGGAGACGTTGCAGAAGGGGCATCTTTGGCCCTAAATAGACATGGGTTGCTTTTCAACATCAAGCATAATTTGTTGGCAAACCCCAGGAAACTGAGGGACGCAAAGCTATGGGCCTAAAGCACTTTGTGCAAGGGTTGCCAGGTTGCACTATTGTGATAAATCTGGCCTCAGGCCGGATTTTATTTTGTATTTGCAGTGTTTTCCATGATTTGTTTATGAAGTAAATTTTGTAAAAATCCACTGAAAAGGAGGGTCGATATGGCACGTCCACCAAACAAACCAAAACGCAAGTCAAAGAAGGATACTGAGGCCTCGCCGCTGGCTACTAATATTATTGTTATTGCAATTGCCATTCCTCTGATTTCTATGATAAGTCTTTACAGCCTTCAAAGTGACAAATGGGTTCACGGGGAGACCTTCTGGCTGATAAGCCGCGCTGCTGCCGTGGCGGCTTTCGTGGTTCTTACCTTAATCGTTGTGCTTGGGTTGCTCTTGAGCCATCCAAGAAACAAAGACACGTGGCGCTGGACTGTGCACCTTTTGTCATGGCACCAGTCGTTGATGGCAGCTTTGTTCATCCTCATTGGTTTGCACTTATTCTTCACTCTGTCTGACCCGAAGTCAGGTGTTACATTGCAGCAGGTATGGTTTCCGATTCACGCCCGCTATTATCCTTTGGCCATGGTAGCAGGGGCGGTTGCAGTCTACGGTCTCCTTATCATCATGATAAGTCTGGGATTGAGGAGAGTCACAAAAATGTGGTTACCATTGCACAGAATGTCTTGGCTTGTATGGGGACTGGTTTTTGCACATGGGGTTTTTGGCGGAACAGATACTGTGCGCTTACAGATGATGTATTGGATATCTGCAGGGGTTGTGGTTGTCACCTTTTACTGGCGCCATTGGGTCAACAATCAAAGGCGTCGAGCCAATCAAACGCCGCAGCCGGTTCCAGAGAGCACAGGCACTCCGAGCCATGCTCCTGATTTAGCCAGTTCTACAATTTCTAATCCGAAAGGAGGGTCTATATGAAACCAGCATGGAAACGCGCACTATTAGCCGCAGCCACTCTTGGCTTTGCAGTGACTGGATACGCTGAGGCACAGCCGCTTCACAGATTAATTCCTAAATCTCCGGGTGCTGCGACTCTGACAAATCAGGATTATGTGTCGCTAAACGCAGCAGTGAAGCAACAAACAGCCGATCTCCAAAAACAGATAAAACAGCTCACGAGTGAGGTCAAGCAGGCTCAGCAGAGTGATAAAGACGCTAGTGTCTCACTTGAGAAATTGCAAAAACAGGCAGTGTCTCTGCAACAGCAGTTGACGGCCAAGCAGGTCGCAGCCAAGCAGGCACAGCAACTCGCCTTGGCACGTTCTGCAGCGCAGGCGCGTCAGTTAGCCCAGCGAGTTAGCCCGCCGAAAGTCCAGAGTGTAACTCGGGCTTCAGGGAAATCTGACGATGATGGTGGTGGCGGACACGATGATTAAACCTTGGCAAAAAGCGGCACTTAGCGTACTTGCAAGTCTCGGTATATATGGGATTTTGCTGCACTCCATTGAAGCAAATACACGGAAGTCGAACCATGACGCGGCTCTGATTCGTGCTGAAAAGGAACAGTACCAATTACTTGAGACGGAGTTGAAGAAACAACAAGTTGCCTTGGTCCAGTTACATTTGGCACTGACGAAAGAGCACGCTAAAAAACTCCAAATCGAAGCCAAGATGGCTGATGCGAGAAGTCAAATTGACAAACTCAAGAGTGGAATCCAGGTAGCTGCTGTTCATGTGTCGAATGCACAACACGCGGCTGCCAAGGTATCCGTTCCGACGCCTTCAGTAACCGTTTCCAATCCTCCGCCAGTACAGGCCACGACAAAAGCGTCAGGCGCGTAGCAGAACGGGTCTCGCGGAACTTCAGACGTGAATGGTCTTCAAAATGACGCTTTGGCGTCAGTCTGTCGCAAGCCAAACAATGAAAGGCTCCATGTCTGCATTCATGTGGATATTGCCCGTTTTTGTAATCCACAAACAGCGAGGCGTGTAATCCCGCCACAAGGGGGCATCTCTAAATCCGCGAAGCAGAATATATTTAGTCACGACTTCGGCTGTGGCTGCTGAATCTGCCAGGGCCGTAACTGAGTAGAGCTGGGTTTCTACAGGACTGCCTGTAGCAGGATCGATTAGGTGATGGACTTTCTTACCTTCGTGGACCCATGCATTGCGCCAGAGGGAACTGGTGCACAGCGCCGTCTTTTGGCCATAGTTTCCAACAGGTGAAGCGACCGCTGAAAGGGTAGACGGATTAAGTGGATTTTCAATACCGATGTTCCATGGGTCGCCGGAGTGCTGACAGCCGGACACAACGAGATCGCCGCCTGCATCAATGATATATCCTGCCAGGTTGAACGGGCTGACGGCGGATTCAATCATCTCGGCCAAACAGTCTGCGGTGTAGCCTTTGCCAATGCCGCCAAGGTCTATCGGGGTAACTAGCTTAATTTCGCCGTGCTCATTTCTGTGGAATACCTTGGCGGGGTCACAGGATGAGGGTTCTGATTGATGGAAGCTGTTGTTAAAGGCAGCGCCGGCGTAGCCAATTTCTTCTAAGCGAGGCAAAATACGCGGGTCAAAAGCGCATGCTGTCAAATCCATGGCTGCTTCTGCTATCTTTAGCACCTCCTCCATATGAGGAGAGGGCGTTGTCCACTGGTCCATGCTATTTATCAGGGTCATCAATTCGCTGTCTTGGCGAAAGCGTGATAGAGATTGCTCCAGTTGTTCTGTTTTTTCTTCTAATTGTGTGAGTAGCGCTTCTGTCTCGCCACTGTTGATAGGGGTGGAAGAATCAGAATTCGGCCACAAGTCCAGGCGCACTGAAAACCGGGATCCCATGGCGTCATAGCTCCGTTGAAATGTTGTCATTCACGCTGTTCCTTTCTAACCATCCTACATTTGAATCTATTATAAAACAGTTTTGCACGACATAGGATGCAGGTTTTCAGTCAGGCAGTCAACCGGCAGGTATTGCCGCAGCGCCAGTTGATTCTTACACGAGGGCCCCCAAGGGAGGTCCCTATGAAAAAGATTAAAGGCCACCAGTCAAGCTTGGTTCTTTACCGGGCTTGGCTTTCTGCTATGCTTAAGTCAGTACATAGAGCTGAGAGGGTGTTTCCATGGAGAAGTGGGACGTTTCCAACATGCCGCAAATGTCCGGCAAGGTCGTTGTGGTTACAGGTGCGAACAGCGGGATTGGGTTTGAGTCCGCAAAAGCATTGGCGGGGAACGGCGCAACCGTTGTGTTAGCTGTACGGAATTTGAAAAAGGGAATGGAAGCTGCTGATAAAATTCAGCAGATGCACCAAACGGCGAGGGTGAAGGCGCTGACTCTCGATTTAGCCGATCTCGCCAGTATCCGGGCGTTTCCTGAACAACTGAATCAGGCAGGGTTTGTAAAGTTGGATGTACTGGTCAATAATGCGGGCGTCATGGCGCCGCCGCTCAAAAAGACGACGGATGGATTTGAACTTCAGTTTGGAACGAACCACCTTGGTCATTTTGTGCTAACACATCAGCTCTTGCCCTTCTTGAAACAGGAAGGTGGACGCGTGGTATCAGTAAGCAGCATGGCACATGTACAGGGACAAATCGACTTTGAGAATTTGGATGCAGCAAAGGGGTATAGTCGCTGGCGCTTCTATGGTCAGAGCAAACTTGCAAACCTTCTGTTCGCCTACGAGTTGCAAAGGCGCCTGACTGCGGCCGGGTGGCCTGTCATCAGTGTGGCTTGTCACCCAGGCTTTGCTGCGACCAATCTAACCGCTGCAGGGGTTGGTATGAACATGGGGGTGTTCGGGCGCGGTTTGGCGGCTTTTGCCAATCTATTTGCACAAAGTGCCTATATGGGGGCTTTGCCTACTGTGTACGCAGCGGTCAATGAAAACCTCCGCGGCGGCGAATACATTGGACCTGTTGGAAAAAGTGGCATGAAGGGCTATCCGGGCATCGTAAAGTCAAATGACCGCTCCTATGATACTGAGTTGGCGCAGAAACTATGGAGAGTATCAGAGGACTTAACAGGTGTGCACTACAGCTTTGAGTGAAATGGACCAATGAGCAGAGACCATTGGTGGAATGATGATTTCCTCACAAGAGGCAGTAAAAACGGAGGAGGGGAGCGCTGCCAACAGAAACTGTTGAACAGCGCTTCTTTCGCAACCATTTCAAGCTGGATGCTGACAGTCGTCCGTTAGTCGACTTGATACTGGCCTAATTCCTGAATTTCATCTCTCATTTTGTTTTCAGCTTCAGTGCTCATGCCATCAGCAACGCTGGTTGTGAGTATACCGTGATTTAAAGTCCAAACACTGCCTTGAAAGTGCTGAATGAACCATCTGTCGTGTGAAACGGCAACCACAGGTCCGGGAAACTGATTTAATGCCCGCTCGAACTCCTCGAGAATATCAAAACTGACGTGGTTTGTGGGTTCGTCAATCAAGAGTAGATTCGCCTCCTTTGCCATTAGCTTTGCAATCATTAGTTTGCGGAGCTGCCCTGGACTCAGAGATGTGACAGGCAAATGAAAGTCCTTGTACTGGAACAGCTGATACGATAGAAGTTTGGAGACATGGTCGTCTCGTTGCCCGGGCAATAATTGGCGAAATATGTCTAACAAAGAGAAATCCGACTGATTGCCCTCGTTTCCGGATGCAGGTCTGTCACTGACCGGGTTGGCTTCGGAACTGTGTTTGATCTGGGGTTGAAACTCTTGTTGGATGTATGCGGCGTGAATGTGCCGGGGGACGAAGACTTCACCCGTTATCTGCAAGCCGCCCGTCTCATACATGAACCCTCCTGCTGCAGCGTTTGCAATGATATTCAAAAGGGTTGTCTTACCAGCACCGTTGGGGCCTGTCAGAAGGACATGCTGATGTTTTCCCAGAGTAAGGCTTACATCTTTTAGGATTGCAGCACCGTCGCTCTTAGTAACATTGACGTGGGCAATCGTGACGACCGTAGGGCGGTGCACTTGCTCTGCCTGCAGCGACGCAGCAAATTTCATGGGGTCAGGCGGCCTGGGAGTTGGATTTTCCAAAATCTTTTCCAGTTCCACTTCGGCTGCTCGAACGCGACTGGAGACTGCGCGCTGAACCTTTTGACCGTGTCCAAAATACGCCATTTTGTTTCCGTCTTTCGGAGGCCGGTTGTGCCCGACTTGTCTGGCTGATTCGTATATGCGCAGGCGCAGTTCCTGTATTTTTAACCGCTCGCGTGCATAGCGTTGTTCCCATTGCCGGCGTGCGTCATGTTTTTCCTGAATGTACAAGGTGTAGTTTCCGCTGTATTCGCGTACCTGGTGGTCAAATTCGTTAACCTCCAGAATTTTAGTAACTGTTTTATCAAGAAAGGTCCTGTCGTGAGAGACTACCACTAGGGCCCCTTTAAATGTATTGAGATAGTCTTCCAACCAATTTATCGCTGCGGAGTCTAAGTGGTTCGTTGGCTCGTCGAGGAGCAGTACGTCGGGATTCTGAATCAAAGTAGCAGCGAGCCCCAGACGAGTCTTTTCTCCTCCAGACAATGCACTAACTCGTTGATTTTTAGTGAGGTACGACAGTCCCAGTCCATGAAGCACTGCTTGAATTCTGTAATCCAACTCATATCCTCCGCAAGCTTCAAACCGTTCGGCCAATTCACCGTATTCTTCCATAATGCGGTTTAGGGATTGCTGTTCCTTACAGAGACCCATTTGTTTCGTCAATTGTTCCAGGTGAAGTTGAATGGCTCGCAACTGATGCTGGGCTTCTTCAAGCCAACTACCGACCGTATGTCTGTCCGAGAATTGTATCGTTTGCGGCAGATAAGCAAAAGTCACGTTGGAGGCACGCCTCACATAACCGTCACTTGGTCCATCGAGGCCCGACATAATTTTCATAAGAGTTGATTTCCCAGACCCGTTTGCACCGATGAGTCCGGTACGACTTCCGTGCTGAATGGTAAATGTTGCTTTTGCAATGACTTCTTTATCACCAAAAGATTTGGTTACACCGTTTACGGACAGTACCTGCATATATTTGACCTCCTTGTATTCAGTTCACGGCTTAAATAGATGTGGTGTACGACGCGTGACCTGCAACAAAAAGGCCGTGGTGCAGAATGCCCACGGCAGATGAGAAACATTGAGGTTTTCTAGCGAAAGAATCCGGACCTATACAGCAGCAATAGCGACAGCCGTATCAATCAAGTTCCATCCTGAAAAGTACCCAGCTTGTTTCTCCATGAATCATTCAAGCACAAGAGAGCCTTGTCAAACGGAAAGGCAAGTGTACATCCAAACGTACACGGTCTTCCTGCAAGAACTCACCGATGCTTGCTGCTGCGTGCAGCGTCTGCATCCAAACCTTATAAGAGCAGGTCTTAGAGTACAAACGAATAATCCATGACGATAACTGGATACCACCTTTCTCGATTCATTGACTGTCTGTCATTTTACATCATCAAGTATACCATAGTTTGACAGCAGATTTGAGATAGAGGGGCTACGAAATTACTTTTCCTGTATAGTAAGTCACCTTTGCACGAGGCTGCATTTTCTGTCCGCTTTCACCACCGTGATGTTGTTTAAACATGTCACTGTGAATGTAGCCTTCGAAAGCCTCTTTGGATTCCCAACGCGATACTGCAAGGAGTGCTCCGTCTTCTTCCGTCCAGAGTTCGAAACCAAGAAAGCCGTCAAATTCCTTCAAATTAGGTGCATTATGTGCGAAACCTTGCTGCATCTTTTGTTGTTCTTCTTCTGAGACTTCAATCCGGTTTGCGGCAATAAACATGGTTCGATCAACCTCCTGGTATTTGTGGTTATGTTACAATTGAATTGACAATCCTATAATGTTGAAACATCCTTGACAGTTTTCAGTATAATGTACTCGATGATGAGTAGTCAAATTCGACTAATTGCTGAGACGGACCATAATTGACATGGATAACTGAGGTCGACCTGCTGAGATTCCGAAACGGACTCGACTCGTTCCGATAGCATGTTGACTTTAATTTGGGGGAAGAATCATGGATGAACGGAGCCTGCTGTTGTTGGGTATGCTGAGAACGCAAAGCCAGCACGGCTATCAAATTAATGAATTTATTGAGCAAAATCTGTCTCGCGTTATTGACATTAAACGTTCTACTGCGTATTCCATTTTGGATAGGCTTAGTGCCGCCGGCTATGTAGATGTGACTGTGGAGCAGGAGGGAAATAGACCACCGCGCAAAGTCTACGCCATCACGCCTCAGGGGGAGGCACAATTTTATGAGTTGCTTAGGGAGAATTTGACGGAAGCTGAAGGTTTGTCTTCTCCTTACGATATTGGCCTGATGTTTTTGGATGCTTTGTCTCAGGAAGAGGCTCTCGCCGCGGTGAAGACTCGCATCGAAAAACTGCAGTATTGGACAGAGATGTATGAAAATGCACCAAGACATGGATTTGGCGTTGGCGTCGACTTAGCAGTAGAGCACCGTCTGATGCTGGTGAAAGCTGAATTGGACTGGCTCAAATCCGTGAGAAATCGAATTGGGTCCGCACAACGCTAAAAAGGGCATGGGTCCTGTATCGTTTCGGGAGGATACGTTATGTCTTTTTGCAGATCAGTCTCACATCAAATTTTGGACAGGAGTACCCACATTTAACTGAATATTAGTATAATAATGTTAGAACACAATACTAAAGGAGGGCTTGATGTGTTTGAGTCCACAATGATGGAGTTTCCCTTGACCTTAAATCATATCTTAGAACGAGCAGGAGACTTGTTCGCAAAATCTGAGATTGTATCACAGACACCCGAAAAGGCCTTGCATAGATATTCATATCGAGAGTTTTACAGCCGTTCTATTCAGTTGGCGGAAGCCTTGCAACAGGCTGGTTTGCAGCGAGGAGACAGAGTAGCAACTTTGATGTGGAACCACTATGCTCACCTCGAAGCCTATTTCGGTATTCCGGCAGCAGGCGGAGTGTACCATACGTTAAATATTAGGCTTCATCCGGATGAAATCGCATACATTGCAAATCACGCCTCCGATCGCTTCTTGATTGTAGATGACGTACTTGTCCCCCTCCTAGAGAAATTCATCGACAAAGTCTCTTTTGAACGCATTTTTGTGGTGCCCTTATCACAGCACCCTATCCCCACTCGCTATGAAGACTATGAAATGTTTTTGGCTACGGCAGCGGGAGAGTTTCAGTTCCCTGAACTCAATGAAAATGAACCTGCAGGAATGTGTTATACATCTGGTACAACGGGTCGTCCGAAGGGTGTGGTCTATTCACATCGTTCCTTAGTCCTTCATTCGCTTGCGGCAGCGCTGGTGGATACACTTGCCATCGGAGAAAGAGACGCTGTGTGTCCAGTGGTCCCGATGTTTCACGCAAATGCTTGGGGAGTACCTTTTGCATCCGTTCTGGTGGGTGCCAAACAGGTGTTTCCGGGGCCTCATCTCGATGCACAAAGTTTGCTCAATCTATTTGCGGCTGAGAACGTGACTTTTGCTGCCGGAGTTCCTACCATTTGGCTGGGAATAGCCCAGGCGCTGGAGCAAAATCGAGAAGGCTGGCTTTTAAAAAATATAAGGATGGCAGTCGGGGGGTCA
This sequence comes from Alicyclobacillus sp. SO9, assembly GCF_016406125.1. Classification (NCBI taxonomy): domain Bacteria; kingdom Bacillati; phylum Bacillota; class Bacilli; order Caryophanales; family Alicyclobacillaceae; genus Alicyclobacillus; species Alicyclobacillus sp. SO9. The sequence continues at coordinate 1,175,913 of NZ_CP066339.1, forward strand.
GCAGCGCCGGAAGGTTTAATTCGTACCTTTGACAAGTTTGGTCTGAAGGTCATTCACGCTTGGGGCATGACAGAAACCACACCGCTTGCGACGGTGAGCCAGCCCCTTGCTTTGATGGATGAATGGGACGCAAACGATGTTTATCGGATTCGCGCGAAGCAAGGCTCGCGTGTACCTTTTATTGATATGCGGATTGTCAATGAAGACGGAATTGTTCCACGGGATGGACAGACAATGGGAGAACTGCAAGTCCGAGGACCGTGGGTTGCCAGGGACTACTACAATCGACCGGATACGGCCGCAAGCTTTACGGAAGACGGTTGGTTCCGTACAGGCGACGTTGCTACTATTGATGAGTACGGGTACATGAAGATAACGGATCGGACGAAGGACCTCATCAAGTCTGGGGGGGAGTGGATTAGTTCTTTGGATCTGGAAAACACCTTGATGGGGCATCCAGGTGTGGCCGAGGCTGCCGTATTTGCAATTCCCCACCCAAAGTGGCAGGAGCGACCTGTTGCAGCGGTCGTCGTAAAACAAGGGCAAACAGTATCCGAAGAAGAATTGAAGGAGTATTTAACTAGGACAGTACCAAAGTGGTGGGTCCCAGAGGCGTTCGTATTTATTGATGAGATACCGAGAACATCTGCTGGGAAATTTTTAAAATCCAAACTGCGAGCGGATTACCACGACTGGAATTGGAACTGGGACCCGGCAGGGAAGGCGTAGATGAAGCTTTGCCCGCGAAAACAGGCTGAGGAACCGGGCTGAGGATAGATGTCGCAGATTCACTGGGTGCGGCTTCGCCGTAGTCGGAGTGCCGGAATTCACTGGATACGTACAGCTTCTTTCGACACGACCTGTTGGTCCACCTCATTTACTTCTTCATGTTATTTGTTTCATCAAATGGATGAAACAGATCGCAACGGGAATTCTGAGAAGACCACAACGTTTGACGATTGTGAGATCAGCCGCTGAAGGAGATTGTTTTTTATGCTGCGCTCATTCCCTGAAGTGTGGCTGTTGGGACTGGTTGTGCTGGCTGTCGTAACAGTAGGCGTGTGCCCTGGTGAATGGGTCTCTGCATCTTCAGAACTCACGCTTGTCCGTAACCTTGCAGAGGAAATCCCGCGCGGGCATTTGAGCGGTGAGTTCCCCGGACACTCATTCCGAATTTCAGAGACAGGGTTGGAACCGGGAGACATTATTGCGTGCCACAATCCCAAGGGCGGGTACGGATATTGGACACATGCGGTCCTATATGTTGGAAAAGGAGAAGCGGTGGATTCCAACGACTTTGTTCGAGGCACTATCCGGCGCCCGGTCTCAGCCTACAGCACCTATCAAGCTGTGGTGGTCTTACGGGTAAAAGCACCCAAGGCACTTCGCGAGAAGGCAGTTCAAACCGCATTGGCAGACGTAGGAAAACCGTACGACCCCTTTTCTCCAGTCTGCGACTCACGTGGTCAGTACTGCAGTAAGTTGGTGTGGCAGGCATTTCAACGGCAGGGTGTGAGGCTGTGCCCCCGTCATCGTTGGATCGTTCCGGACGATCTCGTTCACAGTCCCAAACTCACCACCATAAAACGGTGGTCTCAGGTATGAGGTCACCCAGAATCACTAATAGTCCGACGCAAAAACATCGTCTTCCTCATCCATTTCGCGTATTCTCCGGGAGTTATTTCCTGATGGTACTGTGGTCTGTTTTTGAACTCGTTCCCCGTTGGCTGCACATGAGCATTGTTTTGTTGTGGTTGTTTGCTCTGCTCTTCTATGCAGATGCATGGGGAAAGCGGACCGGAAAGCATCTCTCGCTGATATTGAACATCATCCTGGCTCAACTTCCCGGACTCAGCCTATCAGCACTAAGTTTCTGGACAATAGAACATGGACAGTTAAACGAATGGATGAACGGCGGACTCGAAATGTGGACTTCACCTCTTCTCCGTCTGTGGGAATGGCTTCCTCGCGCTTCGTATCAAGGCTTGTCTGCAGCATACCTTGCCGCCTGTCTTACACCTTATCTGCTTGTCAGCTTGCAAATCCTCTGGTACTTTACAGCACAAAGATTCATGGGAAAATATCAATGGGTGTTGCATTAGCATTCCTGCACACGGAAACCGTGAGAGGGCAGATAGAAGGAACGTACTGATCTGGGAAATAATTCGAAGGAATATTATGCGCGATTGTAAAGTTATTGTATAGCATAATAACGGATATCGGTGAATTAATGTGCGCTAATTAACGAAATGTGTGTTATATTTCTGTTCAAGCCCTAGTTCCCCTGCTAAAATGTGTGTTAATGTTTAACTTCAAAAAAATTAGATTCTGCAGATTTATCAAAAAGGAGTGTCTGCCCTTTGGCTGAGTCGAGTTCAACAGTGTTACAGGAGCGCGAAACGCTGAATCCTTATCTCATTGCCCAGCGTCAAATTCAGCTGGCAGCAGGAGTCTTGGGGCTGAACCAAGATGTAGTAGAGATTTTAAAGCGGCCCCAGCGTGTGCTGTCTGTGTCCTTTCCGGTACGAATGGATGATGGTTCGGTCCAAGTGTTTGAGGGATACCGGTCACAGCACAATGATGCGGGAGGGCCTGGCAAAGGCGGAATTCGATTTCATCCGGAAGTCCATGTGGATGAAGTCAAAGCGTTGTCCATGTGGATGACGATTAAGTGTCAGGTTGTAGGGTTGCCCTTTGGCGGGGCAAAAGGTGGAGTTATCTGTGACCCGCGCACGCTCAGCACAGGCGAACTGGAACGAGTCAGTCGGGGATTTATTGAGGCCATTTCCCAGATTATTGGCCCTGACAAGGATATCCCGGCTCCTGATGTCTACACCAATCCTAAAGTTATGGGCTGGATGATGGACACGCTCAGTCGAATGCAACAGACCTACTCTCCTGCAGCCATTACGGGAAAGCCTTTGTCCATCGGCGGTTCACAGGGCCGAAGCGAGGCGACCGCCAGAGGCTGTGTCATGACTGTAGTAGAAGCTATGAAAGAAAAGGGAAAAGACATGAAGGGTGCTACAGCTGTCGTACAAGGCTTTGGGAACGCCGGTCGAACTGCTGCCAAGCTGCTGTCTGACCTTGGCTTTCACATTCTTGCAGTCAGTGACTCAAGGGGTGCTGTGTATTCGCCCGCCGGTCTCGATGTGGAGTATCTGAGTGTGTTGAAAGAGACGGGATCGGTCGTGGATGATGAAGCACTGTTACGTATTACTCAAGATGAATTGTTGGAACTGGAAGCAGATGTGTTGATACCGGCTGCTTTGGGCAATGTGATTACGGCCGAGAATGCAGACAAAATCCACGCATCCATCATTGCGGAGGCAGCGAATGGCCCGATTACACCAGACGCAGACCAGGTTTTGGCCGAAAAAGGAATTGTGGTCATTCCGGATGTGCTGGCCAATGCTGGCGGTGTAACAGTCTCCTACTTTGAGTGGGTTCAGAATGTTACGCGATTTTATTGGAAAAACGACCGGGTTCTTGACGAACTCCGGACCGTAATGGTAGACAGCTATCACGCCGTTAGCAACCTAGCGAAAAAATATGAAACTACGCTTCGTGTAGCGGCGTATATGATTGCGTTGCAGCGCGTCACCAATGCGATGACAGAAAGAGGGTGGGTGTAACCTAATTAGGTTACACCAATCCCATAATCATACCGGCAATCATTAAGACACCTGCCCAGACGTACGCTTGCACTTGTGTGCGTTTGGTCCGGGTGTCTTTTGTGTAGATGTGGAGAATAACCACAGCTGTGAGCATCAACAAAGGGTGAAATAGAAACCATCCGCCGGGGTGGTGAATGATATAGGTAATAAGCCCCAACAGTACCTGCAAGTCCAGCAGGCCGATAAACGCCATACGATTGCGCTTAGAATCCATTCCGGCTGTACCGCCTCGTAAGTGTTGGAAGACGATCCAGAGCATGAACACAATCAGAATTAACCCAATAATACTGTGGAGCGCAATCATTTCATCAACCTGCCTTCCTGTAATGCTGTTTCTCTAATGATAAAGGAAACAAGCCCAATATCAAAATCTATGATTTAACCCTCACAATTCAGGTACTAGACTACGAAGACTTTATATAAAATCAGTTCCCCTCTTCCTCAGACAAGTCAGCGAAAGGATGTCCGACAATATGAATATATTTATCGATCTTGGCACCTCCCACTTTCGTGCAGGTACGAAAGAGAAGGGAGTGCTTGTGAATGAGCCTTCCGTCGTGGCGTATCGCGGCAGTCAAGTCATCGTTGGCACTGAGGCAAACCGTATGATTGGCCGTATTCCCAGAGGTATTCGTCTTGCTTATCCTGTTGAAGATGGAATTGTTAAGGACTTGGACGCTGCAGTGGACACCGTCAAATACATTATTGGGAAGTGCTCTCCCAGCAAATACTTAAACCGTTACAATATTGTCTTCTCATCACCTTGGAAACTGACTGATGTTGAAAAAGGGGCTTTAAAGGAAGCCGCTTCCGCAGGAACGTCAAGGCGGGTTGAGTTTGTTGACGCTTCTGTTGCTGCAGCCTTGGGCGCGGAGCTACCGATTGAGGATCCAACCGGGTGTATGATAGTTAACTTGGGTGGAGGAACGACAGAAGTATCCATCTTGTCCATGGGCGGTGTCGTACACAGTCGGCGCCAGAGTGTCGGCGGCAAAACCATTGACGATGAAATTGTCGAATTGCTGAGAAAGGAATACCGATTTACAATCGGACAACCCTCTGCAGAACGTCTTAAACATTTGGCCAGCGCCGCACCAGGGGAACAAGCCTTCGAGGTATCCGGAAGAAACCTGATGACAAGACTCCCTGGAAAGCGCAAGGTGGATGAGAAGCTTCTGCAAAAGTCTCTGGAAAGCTACGTGGATACAATTCAGCAGTTGATTGTTGAAGCCCTTGAATCGTGCCCTCCAGAATTGATTGGAGACATTGTGGACAGAGGCATTATGTTGGTCGGCGGCGGTGCCCATTCTCAGTACATCCTGGAACGTATGCGTCAGCGCATTGAAATACCGGTCGTTTCGGCGGAATCCCCCGATTTATGTATCATCCGTGGACTCATGCGGTACGAGACCGGTGAAACGAAGGGACGCTTTGGACGCCTGAAACAGAACGTGAGCTAAATGGACAGCCAGTTCCCGCGAGGTGCATGAGGTGCATGAGGTGCATGAGGTGCATGAGGTGCAGTCGAGGGAACTGGTGTAGTGTACCAGCATTCGGTTGACTCGCATTGAGGGCATAAGCCTCTCAGAAGAGCTTATGTGCTAGAGTCAGCGTGGAGGGGTACACTTAAGCACTTGAGAGGAGCTTATGGCGCTTGTCATGGCCGAAAATCGGCGGAAACAACCGTTTAAGCATCCCTGAAGAGCTTATATCAGTCAATATGGCCAACTCTATGCGTATAAGCTCCTGACGGATACTAGCATTGCATTAAATTTTTTGTGACTTGTCAACGGGTACTGTTGACAAGTTTCATTGTTTCAATCATTGGAATCTTCACGAAACTGTAACCCCTGAAATATAAAAGTTTCCTTAGAATAGAAAGTACAGGTAGTCCTGTCCAAATCTAAACTAAGGAAACCAAAGAGTATGGACAAGGATACTACAAAATCCACATTTATGAAATACCTTTCTCCCTTGGATACGGAGAAAATGTTGGACGAAATTCGAACTTTGGGTTTGGACAAGTACACGAAGAAGCTAGATGCTATCACGTTTACTCAACTGCTTGTATTTGGACAAATTCAACAAGTTACATCATTGACCAATCTCAGCGGCCTTTTAAATGAGGATCCAAAGCTGCAGGCGCAACTTGGTCTCGCATCCATCAGCACCTCACAACTGTCGCGCAAGTTACGGATGGAGACGAGATTTCTTGAGTCTGTCTTTCGGCGGTGTGTTGACCAAAACATTCAGGCTCTGGGATGGAAGAAGGCTACAAACCGGTTAGGACGAATGAATCTCGTAGACTCCTCCACGATTACTATGTGCCTGTCTCAGTATCCATGGGCGAGTTTCCAGCGAGACAAAGCCGGCGTCAAATTACACCTTCGTCTCGTCTTTATGAATGAACGAGTATACCCGGATAAAGCAACGCTTACACCAGCCAGGCCGGCAGACACAACACAAATGGATGAGCTCATTTCCTGTGATGAAAATGCCCTGTTTGTCTTTGACCGTGGCTACGTCGACTATCGAAAGTTTGACGTCTATTGCCAAAGTGGGACCAAATTCGTCACACGACTCCGACACAATGCCGGCACCATGGCAGTGTTAGAAGAAAGACCCGTTGCAGAGAATTCACCTGTGTTACGTGATGCGGTCATCCGGCTTGGTTCCGAATTCCGGAGCATGGCGCATCCGACCCGTCGGATCGAGGCCTTAGACAAAGAGGGGCAACGTGTTATCTTCTTAACCAATGACCTGACTTTACCGGCTGAGGAGATTTGTGACCTGTACCGCAATCGCTGGCAGATTGAACTGTTCTTCAAGTGGATTAAGCAACATCTCACAGTGAAGCAGCTTTATGGCAAGAGTGAGAATGCTGTCTATAACCAGTTGCGTATTGCGCTCATCACCTTCTGCTTACTTGTACTCCTGCAAGCACGGGTGAAACACAGCGGGCGTCTGATCGCCGTCTATAAATCCCTGCAACGTCATTGGGCCGAGAAATTTGACACATTCGTCTTTTACGTGACTCGACCACCGACACGGCGTTCATGTGGGCGTAGGAGGATGAACCATGAGCAGACTTTTACTCAAACTTTACAACAATATGTAAATGGAGACGTCGGGCACTTAGAAACCAGCGAGTACGACCCCATCTTCATAAGGTAAAATGTGGAACGGACTACCTGTCTATATCCCCTTTGACATTTTAGCTCATTCACCTCAATGCTCATTCACGAAATATTCTGACCCTATCTGAGAAACGGTGCTCGCGTAACACTTGACATTTTCGACTGAAGTTAATGCAACGCTAGTACCTGACGGATCTCTATTTTCGGGCTCGGTCATAATCGCTAATGGTGTTAAATACCTCCGATTGCCCCCCTTGAACTCGCCCGTTCCGGGTTCTCCTCATGATCCATTGGTGTAATCTCATTTTCGCGATTCGCGATGGCGATAGTCGCACTCAAACTCCACAGCAAATCTTTACGCGTCGTTTATATTTTTTTCATTCATCCTTTACATGGATTTGCTATATTTGCTTATGATAAGCGGTCTTTGCCCATGTTGGCAAAATGAAAGCAGACAATGTCAGCACGGCATGATGACTCATGTACTCATCACGTTCGATGTGGAACGTCGATGTGTAGTGCAAACACGGCGGTTGACATTGGAATCGAGGATGAATGGAGAGATGAGATTGAGTCGTATTCAATCCTTGCTACGAACACAGGAGGTCTGGGTCGGTCATCGTGGCGCTAATGCACAGATGCCGGAAAACACCATGCCGGCCTTTGAAAAAGCAGTCGAACTAGGCGCTCATATGATTGAATTGGATGTGCAAATGACTTCAGATGGAGAAGTCATCGTTCTTCATGACGCATTTCTCGACCGCACAACCAACGGCAGCGGCATGGTTGCAAATGCGACCTGGGCAGAAGTGTCAAGACTCGATGCAGGAATTCACTTCTACGATGGGGCAGCCTCAGGTATTCACGTTCCACGCTTGGCAGAAGTGTTAGATTGGTTGCCGGAGCACATCGCGCTAAACATCGAAGTGAAAGGTACGCCTGCAAACTTTACGGACTTAGGCAACGCTGTGATGAAAAGGGTTGAGCAAGCTGGGAAGAAACACCAGGTGCTCATTTCTTCCTTCAATCATCAAGCGCTGGCGCAAATTAGGGAACTTGACAATGATATTGCACTGGGTGCTTTGTATGCCGGAAAGCTGTGGCCGCCTTTCTACACAGCCCGTACCCTTGCATTAAGCAGCTTGCACGAGACAATAGAATCGATTGACAGTCAATGGGTCCATCGCGTTCACGAAGAAGGGTTAGAACTTGTTGTCTGGACTTTGCGGACAGCCGCAGAGATTGACTACTGCCGATCTATGGGTGTGAGAGTCTTTATTGTAGATGACCTGACACTGCTTTAGACACAAAGCAGTGTGTGTTGCGAATAGCGTGCTGGTCTGCACCCCCGAAAAATAACCCTGCGTTCATGAAAAAAGTCCCCCTAACATATAGCTGTCAGTAAGACAGGCTTGACAAGCAGCAGGATGGGACAAGGTATCTCAGATGTCTGCTTGTCGACATTGGATGAGAGCGGCTGCCATCAGACCGCTCTGGGGGGAAGAAAATTGTGGGAGGAGTTTAAGGAATTTGCCCTTAAGGGCAGCGTTGTGGACATGGCGATTGGAATCATCATTGGAGCAGCGTTCTCTAAAATCGTCAATTCCCTTGTCGATGACATCATCATGCCGCCGGTTGGACTCATTGTTGCCAAAATTAACTTTAACAACTTGTTTATTAGCCTGACCGGTCACCACTATAGGTCTTTGGCTGCTGCTAAGGCAGCCGGGGCTCCGACACTGAATTACGGTGAGTTCTTGACAAATGTTCTCAACTTTCTCATCGTTGCTGCTATTCTGTTTTTTGTGGTGCGTGAATTGAACGTTTTGCGGCGAAACAGTCAAAAGACAAAGGTAGTAACAGCCTCGAAGTGTCCGTACTGCAAGGAGGTCATCCAAGTACAAGCGACTAGGTGCCCTCACTGTACGGCTGACCTGACTGCGCCCAAAATCAAACTAAAATAAGATGTTCCCGAGCTAAAATAAGACGTCCTCTGATTGGAAAAAGTAAGTCTTAAGACCCATTTTCCAAGTCAGGAGCGCTGCCTATGAACCTCGCGGATTATCTTGTCATTGTCGGCTTTATTGGCGGACTTGTCATTCTCATTGGAATGCTGGTTCTAGTTCGCCTTATTTATGATCACGATAAACATCAGAAACAGCATCCCGTTCTACGAAATTATCCATTGTTGGGGAAGATGCGGTATTTTCTCGAAAAGCTCGGCCCAGAGTTGCGGCAATACCTTTATAACAGTGACACAGAAGGAAAGCCGTTTTCACGCTTTGACTATGAAATGGTGGTTAAGAGTGCAAAGTACCAACGTGATGTTTTAAGTTTTGGTTCACTCCGTGACTTCGATGAGGCTGGATTTTATATTCGAAACGCTCTGTTTCCCAAGCAGACTCAGGAACTGAAATTCGATAGGGAAGCGACCGTAGAGACACGGAAGTACTTGTTGCTAAAGGATCCCCTGTTTACAAGCCGGAAAGAGAAGTTTGAGAATAGCAATCCACTCGCTTATCTGCTGAACACTGAAGATGCTGTGGTTATTGGGAGAGATTGCCGCTACCCGTTTGTTGTTAGAGGGCAAGTGGGTATGTCGGCCATGAGTTTTGGGGCACTGGGCCATCATGCTATCTCAGCACTTTCCTTGGGCCTTGCCATGGCGAAGGGAACCTGGATGAACACGGGTGAGGGCGGACTTTCTCCCTATCACTTGAAGGGTGACATTGACATTATCATGCAGATTGGACCCGGACTGTTCGGCGTACGGGATAAGGACGGGAATTTCGACTGGAACAGGCTGAAGGAGAAGAGTGAAATTTCTCAGGTGAGGGCATTTGAGTTGAAGTTAGCGCAAGGTGCCAAGGCACGCGGCGGACATGTGGACGGAGAAAAAGTTACGCAGGAGATTGCGGACATTCGTATGGTTGAGCCGTACCAATCGATTGACAGCCCCAACAGGTTTAACGAGTTCCATAGCCTTCCTGAAATGTTCCAATTTATCAATCGAATGAAAGAACACACAGGAAAGCCTGTTGGAATAAAAATCGTTGTTGGGAGCAAGGAGGAAGCAGATGAATTGGCTTCGTTTATGGCAAAGACTCACACGGGCCCGGATTTTATCACCATTGACGGAGGGGAAGGCGGCACAGGAGCCACCTATCAAGAGCTGGCAGACAGTGTCGGGCTGCCTATCAAATCATCACTCCCTCTGATGCACCAATCCCTGGTGCGGTACGGAGTTCGCGACAGAGTGATACTCATTGCTTCCGGAAAAATGTTTTCACCCGACAGGATTGCCATAGCCCTTTCTATGGGAGCTGACTTAGTCAATGTCGCTCGTGGTCTTATGATTGCCATAGGTTGTATACAGTCGTTAAAATGCCATGCAAATATATGTCCGGTGGGTGTAGCTACGACCGATGAGCATCTGCAGCAGGGCCTGGTTGTAGACGAAAAGAAATACCGTGTCGCTAATTACGTCATTACCTTGCGAAAAGGTCTCTTTCGGCTGGCGGCTGCAGCCGGATTGGATTCGCCAGTTCAGTTCAGCACTCAGAATGTGGTCTACAAAGATGCACAGGGACGGGTTCAGACGCTGGCGGAGATATATGAAAAAATGTGAGAAGGCAGGGTATGGCTTTTAAGGCGCGAAGGACAACAAGTCAAGGTCGCGCTTGGATTCCAAGCAGTACATCAGGATGGTTTGTGATAAGGGCGTCTACGCCCCAGGCTATCAGCCGTCTTGCAGTGCGAACATCGTCCACTCCAAACGCATGGACCCTAATGCCATGTTGGTGGCACGCCTTGACGACTTCGTGATTGAAGGCGTTTTTAAAAGGGTGAACAGCGGGTGCTCCCAGCCGCTCAGCATACAACCACGAGTCGACCAGTCCTTCCCAGTACAAAGGAGCCACTGATGCATCGGGGCAAGTCTGCTTAAATTGCTGCAATGCAAGGTGGTTAAACGATGAAAGTACGGTTTGGTGCTCCATGTGATACTCTTTTACCAATTGCCATGCGTCTGATTCCAGGTCAGGGTACGTAATCCTCCCTGATTTGCTTTCAATGTTTAACGTGACTGGACTGTTCCAATGTGATACAAGGCTGAGAACTTCCGCTAATGTAGGTATTTCGTAACCAATGAAATGTCGACCCTTCCACTGGCCCGCATCGAGGGATTTTAATTCATCCAGAGTGAGTTCGAAAATGTATCCAGATGCGTTCGTGGTCCTCCTCACCTGGTAATCGTGCATCACAACAATATGCCCGTCCTTTGATCTGTGGATATCCAGCTCCAGTCCATCCACCCCAATCTCTAGAGCTGCTTCAAAGGCAGGAAGCGTATTCTCAGGAAAGCGCGACGAAAATCCACGATGTGCCCAAATCTCTGTTTGAGTTGGCTGATTAAACTGTGATGGAAATCTACGTCTGGAAAAGGACGTTGAATTCTGACTGGATTTCATCATTGAGTCCCCCAAGGAAGTGTAAAATGGCGGTGGTGTTTTGTTGTGACAAGCCTTGTTCGAGTGCGCCCAGTTATGTCTTGAGTTCCATGATTTTATACCTAGATGACCTTATAGTCTAAGGTACAATTCACTACAGGGTATGTGCAGGTATGGTTCATTGTGAAGTGTACAATGCCAACCTGCAAATTCAAAAGCTTATGTCGAATTTTGTGAGTGAATTCGACATAAAAAGAAGGTTTTTGTCACTTGTGTCGAATCAGTAGACAAGACTGTTTAGAAAAACTCTGGTATAATTTAGAAAGCAACTTAAAATTATCTCGAAACATAGTTGATGCACTTAAATTTTTCTTTAAATAGACACGATAGTTTACGATACTAGTTTGGAATATCTTTCATGAAAATGTGTTATCTGATAACATCGAGAGTGACCTTGGTCAATCCTTATTCTTCCACGGAGGTGAATCGATTGAAATCAGCGAAGGTAGCAGGCGTATTGGTGGTATTGTCTACATTAATGTTGGCGGTAAGTGCGGGGTATAAGATTCTACCGTAGTTGATCGTTATCCTTGGGGGAGATTACTCCCCCTCCATGTATTTTTTAGGACGGTGAGTTCCGTGGTCTTTAATACCGCCATTTTAATCTTAGTTGCCGTATTGGTGGCGTGGATTAGAGGAGGCAAGTTGGAAAACCTTGTTGACGTGAAATTTCGTTTTTATTGGATAATTATTCTCGCCTTTGCAGTACAGTTTATGACTATTTTTATTGATACGCACTATGTTCGAATGATAGACCTCATAACGTATACAGCAGTACTAGTAGTAGCATTTCTAAATAGGAAATCTCTTGGAATTCTTTTAGTTCTCATTGGTATAGTTATGAATTACGCGGTGATGCTGTTTAATAGGGGACGCATGCCAGTCTATATACCCGATGCCGAGAAAATTTCTTCCAGTAGCCAGATTCACAGCCTCATCGCTGGATCCTACGGTAAGCAGATTGCAATGTCCATACACACCCATCTGAATTATTTGGGTGACATATTTTTTGTTGGACATCCTTACCCGATACCAACCTTATTGAGCGCGGGAGATTTGGTGGTCGCTGCTGGCGTTTTTATATTTATACAGTCCTCGATGCTCAAATCCAAAGGGCCACAAGGAGAAGTATAGTTTGAAATCCAGATCCCGAAGTACATGGTTGACTGACGCATATTCCTCAATACTACTAATCTTCTTCTTGTGGCTGTGGCATAGTCAGTACAGCCCCCTTACTCTGGGCATTTGGCGTTCGACGTTCGTCCTAGGGGGACTTGCACTCATATTTGATGCTTTTGACATTGTTCTGCCTTCTGGCGAGGGCCTGACTCTTACATCAGCTTTGTTGGTGGCTGAAGGCACAACTTTGGGAATGAATTCCGTATTCGTGACCGTAACGTTGATTGGGGTATTTAACATTCTAAGAACCCCTCGTCACTGGAAGATTCATATCTTCAATGCTGTACAGTTTGGATTGTCTTCCTATGTGGGCTTTGAAGCTTTCACGGCAATCGGGGGTAAGCTTAGCAAGCCGTTTAATTTCTCTCACCCGTATACTTTGGTGTTTATCGCTTCTTATTTCGTCGCAAACATCCTTTTGGTATCAATGTACCGTATGTTGCGTGAACGCGTATCTTTCTCACAGAGTATTCAGGGTTTCGTTGAACTTGAAGTGTTGTTAAGTTATTTCATGATGATGGGTTTTGGAGTCGTAACGATAGTACTTCTTCAGCACACAGGGCTTGCCGGCGTACTTTTCCTCAGCCTCGTTCTGGGTAGCTTAGCTTCAGTATTCCGCCATTATTTTAGCATTTACTCCCACTTCAAGACGCTGTCCATCAAGGACGAAGTAACCAATACATATAATCACAGAGAGTTTCAAACGCAGATGTCTGGTTTAGTGGAACAGGGCCAGCCGTTTTCGCTTCTACTGTTGGACGTTGATTTTTTCAAAACATACAATGACACGCTGGGGCATCCTCAAGGTGACAGGCTGTTAAAGACACTGTCCGACAAAATGGTTACATTTATTGGCGACAAGGGAACGGTATTTCGTTACGGAGGAGAAGAGTTTGCCGTTATCTTGCCAAATGCCATTCTCAGCGGGGCTGTAAAGCTGGCTCAAGAACTGTGCGATTCCATAGCTGATACAGCATTTATCGGGACTGAATGTATGCCGGGAAAACACATCACAGTGTCCACTGGAGTCTCATCATTTCCGTATATGACGAAAAACCGCAATCACGTCATCGCTTACGCTGACGAGGCTTTGTACAAGGCGAAAAACCTTGGCAGAAATCGCGTCGAATTATACAAATCGGACTTGCTTTCCTTGGTTCCGGAACTGGCTGAAATTGAAGGTGTCAACGTCGAAGAAATGCAGGAACTGGTTGCAAACCTTCGTGACGTCGATCACTATACATACCGTCACAGTGAGCGTGTCCTGCAATACGCCATTGCTTTAGCCAGTCAGGTCGGCATCCCTGAAGAAGACTGGGTCTACTTCAAATGTGCTGCATTGCTTCATGACATTGGAAAGTGCCAGATTCCCAGATACATTCTCACCAAGCCTGGCCGCGTCAACGATGAAGAGTGGGAGCAGATTAAGGTTCATCCTGTTACAGGAGAGGAAATGGTTGCTCAGGTTTTGGACAACGAGATTATCCATCAAATGATTCGACACCACCATGAGCGTTATGACGGCAGAGGATATCCTGACGGGATTGACGGGACCGATATTCCCTATTATGCGCGCCTCCTAACTGTGGTGGACAGCTTCGATGCTATGACTTCCAGCCGTCCTTATCAGGCAAAGAGGAGTGTACAGGAAGCAATAAAGGAATTGCGAGACTGTGCAGGGACGCAGTTCGATCCGGATTTGGCAGAAAAATTTGCTGAGATTGTTCTCGACTTGAAAGTTCATTCACTCCATGTGGGCGCTTAAACGCACAGGCGCCTTAGCGATCCCGTTTAGACAGTGGCCCCAATACTCCACAACCAATCCCTAATAACCTGTGGGTTCCCCACGTGTGGCCTCTCCAGCACCGAGCCTCTGATACTTACCGCTGTTGTCTTTGCAGCGTCGTCCAACGGAAGAACGTGTCTGCTCGCATCACCAGATGACTTATAGTAACGCACTTTTGATAAGCGCGTCCTTCGCGTTATACTAGAAATTGTGGTTGCAGGAAACAATCACACAGTGCGAAACAGACTACATACGAGGAGGGCGATTCTCTCATGGAGCAACGCAAATTAGGCAGTCAAGGACTGACGATATCTACACTTGGCTTAGGTTGTATGGGGATGTCAGATTTCTATAGCAACCGAGATGACAACGAATCCATTGAAACCATTCGCCGAGCCATTGACTTGGGTGTTACATTCTTTGATACAGCCGACATGTATGGTGTTGGACGGAATGAGGAATTGGTCGGTAAAGCGCTGCGGGATAGAAGAGACGAAGTTGTCCTCGCCACGAAATTTGGTAATGTCCGCTCAGAGGACGGAAAATTCCTTGGTATTAACGGGCGGCCGGACTACGTGAAAGCAGCATGTGATGCCAGTCTAAAGCGCTTGGGTGTCGATTATATTGATTTATACTACCAACATCGGGTCGATCCCGATGTCCCCATCGAAGAAACAGTTGGAGCGATGGCTGATTTGGTGAAGGAAGGCAAGGTCCGCTACCTCGGCCTGTCTGAAGCAGCGCCGGCCACCATTAGAAAAGCGCATGAAACCCACCCGATTTCGGCTTTGCAAACCGAGTACTCCTTGTGGAGTCGGGATGTCGAAGATGAAATACTGCCCGCAGTTCGTGAACTCGGCATTGGCTTTGTACCGTACAGTCCGTTGGGACGAGGCTTTTTGACAGGGCAACTGAAGAAGTTTGAGGACTTGCCGGAAGATGATTACCGTCGCTTTTCACCTCGCTTTCAAGGAGAAAATTTTGATAAGAATCTGCTTCTTGTAGAAAAGATTGAAGAGTTGTCTAAGGCAAAGGGTTGCTCCCCAGCTCAATTGGCTTTGGCTTGGCTGGTTGCGCAAGGAAAGGACATTGTTCCCATTCCAGGGACAAAACGCCGCAAATACCTCGAGGAGAACGTGGAATCACTTCGGGTGAAGTTGACGGAAGGTGAACTCGCCCAGATTGATGCCATCGCTCCGAAAGGGGTTGCTGCCGGTTTGCGATACCCGGAACAAGCCATGAAAGCCGTTAATCGCTGACGATCTTGCACTTGAGACAGCAACTAAATTGCAGTGTGATTAGCAATAAGTGGCGTGCCAAATGAGTAGGCACGCCACTTATTTTTACATGACTTTATCTGGGACGCCGCCTTTAATGACAGAAGAAAATATGGTTGCGGTTAAACTCGACTTGCTTTATTACGCTATGTTCAAGGCAGAATAGTTCGACTCGGCGACGTCTCAAGAATGACTTAGGGACACCAATCCTCTGTACTATTGTGCCACCTATGACGGAAGTGGATGACCTGAAACATCGATTTGCTCCCTATCTTAGAGCAGTCCCAAAAAAGTATGGGCAACCCTGACTACGCCTTTCTCGGAAGGCGCCAACTCATTCCGATTACTAAGATACCAAATATGGCTAGAATGAGACCCAGGTGACGCAACTCCAATGTGGAGAGGCGGTTGCCAAACATGAGCCCCAGGAGGACCGTAGACAGGATGGTTCCAAGATATCTGGACATTTGAAACAATCCCGACGCAGTACTGATGACTTCCTGGGGGGTTACCCGGAACAACGCAGTTTGAAGGCCCACATTGTTAAATCCGTTGCTGAGGCCCAGTGTGGACAGGATGATAACCAGCCACCATACGGGTGACTGGGAGTGAACCGTCACAAACAGGATGGAGCCGACGGTTAAACACAGCCCCGCCAACAGCAGAGGAGGGCGGCTTCCAGACCGCTCAACCCACCGTCCTGTGAGAGGCGATACAATGACACTGAACCCGGCCACTGCAAGCATGATGAATCCAGTATCCTGAGGATTGAAGTGTCGTACATCCTGCAAGTACGTCGGAATTCCGAAAAATATGGAGTAGAAGATGATGTTCACTGTAACAAACTGAATGAGCACCCATGTCAAACTCATGTTTTTGGTGAGCATTCGAAGGTCAATAAACGGGAGTTTGCTGCGAGTTTCCCACCAAATAAACACTCCTATTAAAGCCACTGCGAGGACACCGGTCAAAGGGTGCATGCTGTTGGCCAACGTGAGCAGGAATACTAGGCTGGCTACGATACCGCCTGCAAACACGCCAATGCCAAACAAGTCCAGACGCAAAATGACTGTTTTCAGTAAACTGCTCTTCTTCTCTTCTGCGCCCGTCACAGACTTCGCATCCCGAGGCAGAAAAAACAGTGCCATTGATACGCTGGCAATAATAAATGGGATGTTGACCCAGAAAATGGCCGGCCAGTCGCCCCAGTGCATGACAATACCGCCCAAGGACGGTCCAAATGCCGCCGCACCGGAGGCAAAGACAGATAAAAGAGCTAAAGCCTGGGCCTGACGCTCCGTAATTTGATGGCGTACAATCCCCATTCCGGCTGGATACAATGCACCGCTGCCGAGGGATTGAATCAGTCTTAATGTAATCAGCCAGCCAAATGTGGGTGAATAGGGAGCGGTTACAGAAGACAGTGCAACGAGCAACAATCCAGTGATAAAGACCCGCTTCCGGCCAAATACGTCTGCAATTTTCCCCATTACGGGCTGACTGATGGCGCTGGTCAGGTAATACGACGAGATAAGCCAGGATGATGTCGTGAAGGTGAGATGGAAATCCTGTTGAATTCGAGCCAAAGCGACGGATATCATCGATGAGTTCAGTGGATTGAGCAGAATGCCGAGAGAGATTGTGATAATAAGGATATTTCGGGTTGGAGCACGCTTCAATCTCTTATTATGTATTTCAGACAATCACGGATTCCTCCTGTGTGATGACTTTAGGGTTTAGTTCGGATATACTTGCATTATTTCGGGGCACGAATTTCTTTCCTATACAAACTTACCATATTTCCATTTGAACCAACACATGCAGCTGTCAGTTCAAGCGTTATTTTTAGTACGTTTGGTGGCAGTCGCTACTTATACACATTCATGGGACAGCATTGTCGTGTTGTGCTAGGTGAAACATCAGCAACTGGGAGAGAGGCAGATGTCGTCAGATACACCATTAATCCATACGGTTGCCAAAAGGCTCATTGTCATTCGCGGTTTGCGCAGTATGGGCCAGGGAGCCATGGTGGTCGATCTCGTTCTCTATTTGAAGGACCTGCACTGGAACGGGACTGCGATTGGCGGGGTTACCACTGGCGCTGGACTGTTCGGTGCCGCATTAATACTTGGCGTAGGTATACTTAGTGATAAATTTGGACGAAAGCGATTTCTCGTGACTTATGAGATTTTAACGATACTGGCGGCTCTTACGGCCACTTTGACCAACGCTGCTCTGCCGTTGGTGATTGCGATAGTCGTTGCCGGATTTGGGCGAGGACAAAATGGTGGAGCAGGACCTTTCGCACCGGCCGAACAGGCTTGGCTTGCTCATTACATCACCCGGTCTGACCGGGGACGTGTGTTCAGTTACAATGCGGCTGTTGGATTTTTTGGAATGGCAGCGGGATCGATTATTGGAGGCTGGCCCAGCCTTTCTCCTGCCACAACAGTCATTGGGGCGTTTCGACCAGTCTTCATCTTTGTCGGCGCAATTTCCCTTGTGTGTTTCATTGTAATTTGGGGCACGGAGGAAAAACGCGGGCAATCTGCAGGGGCAAACCTTCAGAAAGCCTCACAGTATCCCGCTGCTCCTGAAGGACAAGTGGACTCTGATGAGGAAGCCGACATACGAAAAAAGGAGAACCGTGCGATGTTGAAATATGCATCGCTGAACGTATTGAACGGTATTGCAGTGGGGATGACAGGGCCCATGATGGTCTACTGGTTTAGTCTGAAATTTGGGGCACACACAGGCGGTATTGGAATAATGCTGTCGGTG
The DNA here is from genome assembly GCF_016406125.1 of Alicyclobacillus sp. SO9. NCBI lineage: Bacteria > Bacillati > Bacillota > Bacilli > Caryophanales > Alicyclobacillaceae > Alicyclobacillus > Alicyclobacillus sp. SO9. The sequence continues at coordinate 1,194,258 of NZ_CP066339.1, forward strand.
GGCTTTCTTGTGACATCCCTGTTTTCTGTTCTGAATGCCAGGCTGGCTCGGCGCGTGGGGGTCGTGAGGACTGTAACTGTCATGAGACTGACGGGATCGTCGCTGATGGCACTGCTGCCCTGGTTGCCGAATTTTGGATTCGCATCGTTTGTATATATTGTCAGAAGCGGTCTCAATCGCGGCACAATGGGGAATAGAAACGCATTAAGTACGAGTCTTACGAGGGATACCAGACGGGGCTTGGCAGTGAGCCTGAATGCGTTGTCCATGCGGCTTCCGTCATCTATTGGACCAACCATCAGCGGTTATCTGTTCGACATTGGCTGGCTCAACATTCCGCTCTACATAACAGCGGTGCTGCAAATCGTGAATGCCGCATTGTACCAAAAACTGTTTGGAAGTTTCGACAGGCAAGCCCCGCCGTCGGAAAAAGCGCAGGAGTCAGAAAGTCGCCAGTGACTTGTTGGACGTTGATTGAACTGGTTAATCACGTTCTAAGGGGTGAACGCCTCGCCCGTTTTCGGCGCTTATTTTCGCAACTCCTCTTTCATTTCACGATACTCTTCCGCAGAAATTTCGCCGCGGGCATAGCGTTCATCGAGAATCCGTTTAGCACTGTCATCATGGGCGATGGGCCCTTTGCCATAGCGCATTCGGTTATCTCCTTTAGATAGAGATCGGACAGCGTAAACCACCAGAAAAACCACAGCACCAACGACCAGCAGGCGGAAAAACCACCACACTACGATGAGCGCACCAATGGCCCCAAACCCGTGAATGATGCCGAATGGCATTTTTCACTCCTCCTTTTCGACTCCTGCAACCAGTGTAGCAAACATATATGAAAATGGTGTGGTGGAAGTGTGCCCGTATTTTCGTCTGGTTTATCCGTGTTGCTGTATCCAGTCAATGACGGATTGTATTTGCATGTCCCAGTACGCCCAATCGTGATTCCCGGGGCTCTCTTGATAGTGGTAGTCCAGTCGTGAGTTTTCGCATGCCGTTCGGAATTTCTGATTGTCGTCATAGAGAAAGTCTTCGGTGCCGCAGCATTGAAAAATTCGAGGCGTTGGGCCTGCGCCGCTGGTCATCCGGTGAAGCAGGGAGAACAGGTCGTGCTTTGTGTTCTGGACAGACTCATTGCCGAACACATTCGAAAAATCATCCGACATAGAGTGCTCATGTTCCATCATAGCCGCAACATCCACTGCGCCAGACAGACTGGCTGCTGCACATATCTCTCCCGGTTTTGACAATGCCCATTTCAGCGCACCATAGCCGCCCATAGATAGACCGGCAACAAAAGTGTCTTCGCGACGATTGGACAGTGGAAAGAAAGCTCGCGAGGCTTTGGGAAGTTCCTCTGTCAGGAAGGTCCAGTACTTGTTGCCATGAACCATATCCGTGTAAAAGCTACGATGAACCTGAGGCATTATCACTGCTAGATTGAGATGTTCCACGTAGCGTTCGATAGACGTTTTGCGCATCCAGATGGTATCGTCGTCTGACAACCCGTGCAATAAGTAGAGCGTAGGATAGTTCGTCTTGGAGCCTGACGTTGACACCTCTGGTAGAATCACCGTCATTGACGTGTTTAGTTGCAAAATATCAGACTTGAAGTAACAGCGAATAAGTGCCATCTGTACGACCTTCCCCTCACGGTAATTTAAATTTCTGCATCGAGCCGCTTCATCAAACGGAGCTTCATCGAACGGTGCTTCTGCGAATGATTTCTTGCTTTTTGATTCATACTTGGCATAGTTTTACCCGCTCTGAGACGGGATTTATACATTGTGACGAGCTGTGAAAAACAAAATATTCCGTTGACACACTATCTCAAGCAGTGTAATTTAATCTTTAACTTAAACGTTTAACTTAGATTTTTCAAATCGCAAAGTTGAAACGAGTCGGAAATCCCCAAGATGAATGCCAGAAAGACTTGAGTGATTGTGGAGGCATGAGTGCTATGGAGCAGCGAGATAAGAGAACCCGAATTCAAGACGTTGCCAAGGAGGCAGGTGTGTCTGTCGCAACTGTTTCCTACGTGCTAAACGAAAAGGGAAACATTCGAGAAGACACCCGACAGCGTGTTCTTAAAGCTGCTGAAAAACTCAACTATCGACGCAATGCGGCTGGACGTGCACTTGTGACCAAACAAGCTCAAGCTATTGGACTGATTGCTCCGAAAGGCAGGGGTGTTACAGACCCATTCTTCTCACTTGTTGCGGCGGGGATCACTGAAGAAGCGCGGAGAATGGATTACCCTACCATCCTGATGCCTGGCGAAGTAACAGGAGAAGAGGTTGTTAACGAAATTCAAAATCATTTAATTGACGGTGTGTTTCTGATGGAGATTGAAGAAGATGACCGTCGTATTCATGAGCTCAAATCGGAAGAGGTTCCAGTGGTCTTATTCGGACAGACAAGGCTGCCTGTTGGATGGGTGGACATCGACAATTACCGTGGTGCATGGATGGCTACTTCTCATCTTTTGGAACTGGGGCACAGGAAAATTGTTCATGTGTCTGGTCCGAAAAATGACAGGGTTAGCCGCTTGCGTCGTCAGGGGTACGTTGATTGCCTGTTATCTTGGGACAGCAGTTTGGTTCCTGTGGTCGAAGAAGGCGCTATGACACGTGAAAGCGGTTATCAACTTGGCAAGAGAATTCTGCAGTTGGATTCCAGACCCTCTGCTGTCTTTGTCGCCAGTGATGTGATGGCCATAGGACTCATGCAAGCGGTTTTAGAACAAGGTTTGAAGATTCCGAGAGACCTCTCAGTCATTGGATTCGACGATATTCCGCTGGCAAGCGAGCAAGTGGTCCCCTTAACGACCATTTCCCAGAATGCCACTGATGTGGGAAGACAGATGGCAAGACAAATGGTCGCTCAGTTGGAGGGGAAGGTGCCAGAGCAACATATCCTGATGCCGGAATTGGTCGTGCGACAAAGCACAGGTGCCGCTCCTGAATCGAAACCTGCAGCTTATGCAGCAGAAAGAATTACTTTGAAGCAGGGGCCCGCGTTTTGTCTTTGGTCGGAAAAAGGAACGATAGACCTGGAAAGAGGAAATCAAGGGGTGTTCTACGCAGACACGCACTGGTTAAATACGTATCAAATCAAGATTGACGGGGTTGTTCATCAACCGGTATGGACTGACGTACAACAAAATGGTTTTTCTATGCGTTATGTTCTGGAACTCGGCGACGGAACACTCGACGTTCGACGAAAACTCGTCTTATATCACAGGTCGCTTGTGGATGAATGGTCTTGGACGAGGTGGGGCGGCAATCGAGATTGCGATTTTGAACTTCATGTCTCACCTGATTTCCGGGATGTTTTTGAACTGCGTGGATTTCAATCTCCGTCAAAAGGAACACGGCGTTCTGAGTTGGGGGAAAGCGGCGGCGAATCCCACCTATACATCGGTAAGGACGGGGTTACGCGCGAACTCAACATAGTTGTAACTCCCTCTCCTGTTGATAATGAGTTGGGATTCAAACGCTGGAAGATGGACGGTACTGCACCTTCGGGGACATTTCGCTTTGAAATCTCCTGGATGGTACCTGGCGGATTAGTCATGCACGATGAACACCGTATGGATGATGTACCCGTGTTTGATATTGAGAATGCTATTTGGCAAAGAGTCTTGAAACGTTCATCCGAAGACATTGAAATGCTTCGTCAAGACTTTGGTTTTGGGGCGCTTCCTGTCGCTGGTTTACCTTGGTTTGGAACTCTGTTTGGCCGAGACGCTATCATTACCGCATTTCAGTTCCTGGTTACACAACCGTTATATGCCGAACGTACTTTAGCCACACTTGCCCATATGCAGGGGCGAGTTCGCAGTGCGGCTACAGGAGAAGCGCCGGGGAAGATTCTGCATGAGACAAGGGTTGGAGAACTGTCCAATACTGGGGTCGTTCCGTTTCGAAAATACTACGGTTCAGTTGATGTAACTCCTTTGTACATTACGCTTCTCGAAGCGACGTGGAGACGTACAGGCAAGGATGATTTGCTGCACCAATACCTGGAAAACGCCGAGGCTGCTCTGGCGTGGATTCAAAACGAACTAGGCCGGAGCAGCCTTGGTTTTCTCACATTCGAAGCCAGTGAGTCTGAAGGCCTTGTTGTGCAGTCATGGAAGGACTCTTCCACTTCCATGGTACACAGCGACGGAACGACTGCCCGGCCTCCGCTTGCAGTTGCGGAAGTCCAGGGTTACGTCTATCAAGCTTTCAAAGCCATGTCGAGAATCTATCATGCGCTTAACAGATGCGACGACGCTGCAGTGCTCGACGAACAAGCCGTGCAACTTCAGGACAGATTTCAAAAGAGTTTTTGGATGGAGTCAATTCACTACTACGCTATGGCGGTAGACCGAGACGGGACACCATTACAAGTATTAAGTTCTGATGTTGGACAGTGTCTTTGGACAGATATTATTCCCCAATCTCATCGTAAAGCAGTTGTCCATCGATTGATGGGAGAGGAACTGTTTAGCGGCTGGGGGATCCGTACGTTGGGTTCCAGTGAGAATGCATACAATCCGTACAGCTATCACTGCGGCAGTGTGTGGCCTCACGATACAAGCCTGGTTGTGGCGGGGATGTCTGGGACCCACTTTTTGGACGAAGCCTTAGTGTTGTCAGAGTCCATGATTGAGGCAGCCAACTTGTTTCCGGACGCACGCCTCCCGGAACTGTTTGCGGGTCACCCGCGAACAGATGAGCAGCCTTTTCCACTTCCGTATCCGCTAGCCTGTGCACCCCAGGCTTGGGCTGCAGGAACGCCTTGGCTCCTTCTTGTCAGCGTTTTGGGTCTTTCCATTGATGCGGTCAACAAGACAATTACAGCGCGTCCTTCGCCTATGAAGATAGGCTCGGTGACAATAGAAGATGTGCCATTAGACAGCCAAACCGTAAAGTTCGTATTCACGCCTGAAAAGGTTCAGATACCCTCACTTCCCAAAGAATGGATTGTAAAGGTTGCTTCGAAAGAGACCTGTGAGTGATGTAAAGGAGGCGATGCACTTTTCGAATGCATTAGAAAAGCTTGTGTCGGTAAGGATAGACGGCATAGAAAAATTCTGTGAGCTAACGAAGATAGAATTTAGTTAGAAGGGGAGACTTCAAATGAGTAAGCTAAAGGCGACGTTAGGTTTTGCATCTCTTGGAGTTTTGACATTAGGAATCGTAACGGGATGCGGATCCAATTCCAATTCTTCTTCAACATCCAACGGGGCGGGCGCATCCTCTAGTAAACCTGTCAGTTTGACCCTGGGAATGTGGTCTTCAAGTCCTGCGGAAAAGGCTATGGTGCAAAAACAGGTAAAAGGATTTGAGAAGAAATTTCCAAATATTCACGTAAATATCCAAGTGATTAATGGTAACTATGAACAACAAATTCAAACCATGCTGGCTGCGCATACCGCACCGGACGTGTTCTATGTAAATTCCTCCAATGCACAACTGTATGAGTCTAAGGGGGTACTGATGCCGCTGGAGAAATACATGCAGAAGGATGGTATTAAGAAGAGTGACTTTAGTTCATCGCTTTTGAAAGCGTTTGAATGGAAGGGAACACTTTATGGCATACCCAAGGACTTTGGCACTTTGGGACTTTATTATAACAAAGCACTCTTGTCCAAAGCCGGCATATCCTCAGCCCCGACCACGTGGACCCAGTTCCAAAGCGATGCCGCGAAACTAAAAGCGAAGGGCATCAATCCTTTGGCGATGGACCCATCTGTCGGTCGCTATTACCCGTGGATCTTGGATGAAGGCGGAAGTTATTACGATGCCAAAGCCAATAAGGTGACACTCACGAATCCGAAGAATGCTGCTGGGCTGAACTTCTATTTAAAAAATGCTAAGAAAAAATATATCGTTCAGCCAAAAAACTTGGGGCAGAGCAATGCAACCGCCGTTTTTGCGAACAAGAAGGCCGCAATGATGGTGACGGGGGCTTGGGCGGTGCCATCGCTCAAGAAACTGGCTCCGAACATGAAGTACGGCATTGCGAAGTTCCCAAGTCTGAACGGGAATGATTACAACTTAGCCTTTACCGTGAGCTATTCCATGTCGAAGCATACCAAACATCCTGCGGCCTCTGCCAAACTGTTGTTCTATATGACGGGAGACTCTGCGGAAAAGCTGGAGGCCGTGGACGGTTTTGCGATTCCGTCACGAAAATCTCAACAAGCAATCTTTAGTCAACAGCATCCACAGGAGAAAGCTTTTGTCGACGGTGTATCTAATTCAGTATCCTTTGCCTTTGGTCTGCATGGTTCGAATGTAATTAGTGCAGTAGACAATCAGTTGCCGGGAGCTCTTGATAATAAAGAAACTGCTTCGCAGATGCTGAAAAAGGCTCAATCGATTGTTCAGAGTCAGCAGGGATAAAACAAATCAATTGAGGAAAAACGGGCTCAATCGAGCCCGTTTGCACCTTCCGGAGGCGGTGAAATTAAATGGAAGCTAAAATGAAGAGAAAGGACAGCGTCGGACTCGCCTCACTTTTTGGGAAGGGCAACGCTACCGAACAAGCTATGGCAGGATACCTGTTTATCTTGCCAGCGATTGCCGCACTGTCTGTTTTTCTAATTGGACCGATTTTTTACGCATTGTATATTAGTTTCTTCAAGTTCTCGTTTCTTGACCCGCAGAATGCCCACTTTATTGGCTTTGCGAATTACGTGAGATTGTTTCATGATCCCCTCTTTTTAAGGGCTTTGCTGAACACATCAATTTATTCCTTTGGTGTGGTTCCCATTCAAACGGCTATCTCACTTTTTCTCGCTCTAATTGTCAACAAAATTAAGGGGAAAACGTTTTTTCGATTGGCTTATTACCTCCCCACAGTTACGTCAACGGTGGCAGTCAGCGTAATGTTTCTCTTCATTTTTGAGCCGCAGGGCTTACTGAATCGGTTTTTGGGTCTGTTCGGCATTCATGGCCCCAATTACTTCAACAATCCTGATTTCGCACTGCCTTCTATTATGGCCATGGCAATTTGGGCAACTGTGGGTCAGTTTATGATTATTTACTTGGCGGGACTCCAGGACATCCCTGACGACGTGTACGAAGCGGCAGAACTGGACGGAGCGCATGGGTGGAGAATGCTCACGAGTATCACCGTACCGCTGTTGCGCCGCACCACCTTTCTAGTTGTGGTCATGTCGCTGATTGGATCGTTCCAGGTATTTGATCAAATGTACGTCATTTCTGGAGGAAACGGCGGTCCTTTAAATTCAACACTCTCAGTCGTGCTCGATTTATTTAATCAAGCTTTCAAAAATCAGAACATGGGATATGCGTCAGCCATGGCCTTTGTCTTGTTTGTAATTATTCTGATACTGACTTTGGTTCAAAACTTTGCACTTGGACGAGAGGAGTGATGTGATATGGAATGGGTCTCCAAACTGATGCACCATAAACTGTGGATGTGGATTGTGGCAATAGGTTTTGCCGCAGTCACATTAATACCTTTTATTTGGTCCATCTACACGTCTTTCAAACCGACGAGTCAGGTATACGAAAACTGGGTCCCTCTAAGCCATCTGAGTGCTGGAAGTTACGCTTACATCTTAAAACAGTTTCCATTTGCCCGGTGGTTTCTAAACAGTGTTGTGGTGGCGGGGTTCGTTACCATAGGAACGCTGATTGTGAATACTTTAGCCGGCTATGCGTTAGCACGTCTTAAATTTCCGGGACGGGGTTTGATTTTCTATATATTTTTAGGAATCATGATGATTCCCGGACAAATCGTGTTGGTTCCAATGTACATGCTTTTGAGCCATTTGGGGTGGGTGGACAGCTACCAAGGGCTCATCATCCCGTTTTTAATGAATCCATTCTTGATTTTCCTTGCACGACAGTTCTTCTTGGGCATTCCAAAGGAATTGGAAGAGGCGGGTCGTATCGATGGATTGAGCTATTGGGGAATGTTCTGGCGGATCTTTCTGCCGCTCAGCCGTCCGCTGTTGGCAGCGGAAACCATCTTCGCGTTCCAAGGGAATTGGAACTCCTTTTTGTGGCCGGTTATTCTTGAACAGCGTCAGCACATGTACACTTTGCCAGTGGGGTTGAGTTCCTTTTACAACCAGTACAATCAGTATTGGAACAATGTCCTGGCTGGTGTAGTTTTGCTGACGATTCCCATGATTATTGTGTTTTTAATTTTTCAGAAGCAATTTATTCAAGGGATTTCAACCACGGGTATTCGGTAGACGGGTTGAAATCCAGTGACAAGCGGGTCTGTTTAGTCCAATTGCGCAGCAGTCAAGAGAAATAAAAATAGAAGAACAAAAGATGACTCTAAAAGCACACAGGGAGCGGAGAGCAATGAATTATTTTGTAATTAAGGACCAGGACATGTTCTTGCTGACAGACCAAGAAGGCAACATTTTGCCCGGAACAGAGAAAGGGCTGTATGTTCAAGACACGCGGTTTTTAGACCAGTATGAACTCAAATTTAACCAGGGGCCCCTCGTTGGCTTGCATGGTTCCTGCGAGGAAAATTATATATCCCGCGTTTATTTAACCAACGCTGAAGAAATACGGAATGGAAAGGTGCAACTGCGGCCGGAACAAGTTGAGGTGAAGCGCGAGCAGGTTGTGTACAAAAAAGTTTTTTACGAGCGGATCACGTTGACCAATTTTTCCCGAGAATCACTGAATGTTACGTTGTCCTTAGCTGTCTCCAGTCGCTTTTCCGATCTCTTTGAAGTACGCGGTGCGGTTCGAGAAAAACGCGGGATTGAACTTCCTGCAAAGGTTGCCTCGAAATCCGTTTCATTCGGCTACCGGGGGCTTGATGATATAGAAAGATGGACTCATGTCCAGTGTGATGAAGCTACAGATACGTTCAAAAATGGATTTGAAATTACCGAATTGCTTATCCCGAATAAGCCGTTTGTGATAAATATTACTGTGGTTACGGACATAGCGAATCAAAGGGCTGAAGTCAAAGGCTTCTCCGAAGCTCTCTACAACCTTGAAAGTGACTATAAGAAATGGGAAGAACAGTCCTTGCAGGTCACAACTGACAGTGAAGTCTTTAACAAGATGATAGGGCGGGGACTCAGGGACCTCCGTACCCTGTTAACGGATTTGGGAGACGGCCCTTTTCCTGTGGCCGGCATTCCGTGGTTTGCTGTACCGTTTGGCCGCGACAGTCTGATAGCTGCGTTGCAGATGCTGCAGTTCAAGCCATCAGTCGCTCGCGGGACCCTGCGTACCTTGGCCAGATTGCAAGGACAGGAACTCAACGAGTGGCGGGTTGAGCAACCTGGGAAGATTGTCCACGAAGTTCGCCGAGGAGAAATGGCCAATCTGGACGAGATTCCGTTTAAGAAGTACTACGGGTCAGTTGACAGCACGCCGCTGTTCCTGATTCTTGCTGCGAAGTATTACAAATTAACCGGTGACAGAGAACTCATAAATGAGCTCATGCCGCATTTTAAACAGGCACTTTTGTGGCTGGATGATTTTGGGGATTTGGATGGTGACGGTTTCGTGGAATACCATTCAAATCAGGACAAGGGCCTCTCGGTCCAATCCTGGAAAGACTCCTACGACTCCATGATCCATACGGACGGTGAAATCGCACAAAGCCCGATGGCTGTTTCGGAAGTACAAGGGTACGTGTATGCGGCCAAACAACTCTGGGGAGAACTGCTGCGCGAGTTTGGGCAGGACGCCCGAGCAGAGGAACTGACCCGTGCTGCAAACTCTCTAAAGGAGCAGTTTAATAAAGAATTTTGGATGGAAGACCGCCAGTATTTCGCCATTGCATTAGATGGTAACAAAAATCAAGTTCAAACCATTACGTCAGACCCAGGGCAATGCCTCTGGACAGGTATTGTTGATCATCGCTACGTTTCGGCCGTAGTGAATCAGCTGATGAAACCAGGACTGTTTTCAGGGTGGGGCGTCAGAACGATGAGCGCTGAAGAATTGGTTTACAATCCAATCAGCTATCACAACGGCTCTGTCTGGGCACACGATAATTCGCTAATACTGCTTGGTCTGGCAGTTTCAGGGAAGGCAAAGGCCGTGAATCAATTGTTTGCTGCATTACTCAGCGCCAGCGAAGAGTTTGAGTATCAGAGGTTGCCGGAGTTATTTTGCGGCCATGGTTCGGATGTGGGAACCATTGTCCAATATCCCGTTGCTTGTATGCCGCAAGCCTGGGCAGCTGGAACGCCCTTGGCCATGGTCGAAGCAATCATGGGCTTAAAGGTTGACGCGAACGCTCGCCAACTGCTTCTTCGCCCCACATGGCCGCAGGGAATTACAACGATTCGGTGCATGAATATGCAAGTGGGAACAGATATTGTGTCCTTCGAATTAAATTATGAAACCGGATTGAAGGTTCTTAAAGCTTCGGGTTATGAGTTTGTCGTCGAAAATGCTGCATTTGCTGAAAGCACGCGCTGAAGTGTCTTTTATCGAACTCCGTCCATAACGAAACTCCATCCACAAAGAAGATCCAAGCATGGCTAAACGCCATTCACAGAAAGTGTGCTAAGGGAGCCGAAATGCGGCTCCCTAACCTGCGTCCAGTAAGGTTCTTATGGCTATTATTTTATGTTTTGGATGACAAATATACTTTCCCATGTGTAAAATGTAATTGTCAACTGACTTAGTCTTACCGCATCGTGCGGCGCTCTTGAAAAAATGTGTGGAGTCGAGATATGGAGGGACAATACGATGCTGACGAATCGCGTGCGCCAGGTCCGGCAACGCTTACAAATGTCACAGGCTGATGTGGCAAAACGTATTGGTATTTCCCGCCAAGCGTTGCGTTACATTGAGACAGGGGAGACGGTTCCCAACACTTTTACTGCTTTGCGTCTGGCACAGGTCTTCTCTGTTCGGGTGGAAGACTTGTTTCAGACTCTGGACGAGGAGGCGGTGAGAGTGGCGGCGGCGGCAGATGAGGATGTATCAGAGGGCGATCGCGTTTTTCTCTCTGACACAGGCAACAGGCTTGCTGCACACCGGGTGCACCCAATTGCGACCAGCACTCGTCATGGACATGCAGATGCTGTGGTTCACGAAGTGCTCGGGAATCAGCAGGTGCGCATCCAAGCCTCCCCCTACCGAACTTTGGAACCTGGAGTCGTCATTGCCGGCTGTGACCCAGGTTTGCAACTTCTCTCGGATACTGCAGCAAACACCACGAAACAGCAGGTGATGTGGCGTAATGCAGATAACAGGCGGGCAAAACACCTTTTAACAGAGGGACTTGTGCACGCTGCGGCCGTACACATCCCAGTGACTCTGAGCGCTGCTGCCGATGCCGACAGCAGCTTTGAAAGACATGATGGGATTCGTAAGTTTCACTTTGCCTCGTGGCAATTGGGCTGGGTCGTCAAACAGGGTAACCCGAAAGGGTTTCAAGAGGCTTCCAATTTCTTGACAGGGCGGTTTCGACTTGCCAATCGGCACTCAGGGGCGGGGACCCGAAAACTGCTCGAACAGTTGCTTGCGGATGCAGGAGTAGATCCAGCACAAGTGCCTGGGTATGACTTTGAACTAGGCAGTCATTTGGAAGTCGCGTTAGCCGTGGAGAACGGAGCAGCAGATGTTGGAATTGCACTGTCCTCCGTCGCGGGACCGCTGCGACTTCAGTTCATGCCGATTCATACAGAACGGTGTGAACTGTGGGTTCCGTCTCAGCATTTGCGCCAAGATTCGGTTCAAGCCATGGTGGATGCGCTCGTGTCCGATCCCTTTCGCTGGGAACTGGCAGCTGTCGGCGACTACGACGTTGCGAACACAGGACTGGAACTTTGACGAGGATTACATACCATGCATATGCAACGGGAGGTTATAATCTATGAATAAATGGAAGGTTGGGTTCAGAGGCACCGCTGTAGCGGCCGTGAGTTTGTCTGCTCTGACTTTGGCGGGGTGTGGTAACAGCGGAACAGGCACTAACAGCGGCAACGGGAGCAGTGCAACGGGATCGAACACCGTAAACAGTTCTTCAAATACTGCTGGAAACGGCGCAAAGACGTCAGGCGAAAGCAAGGGAATCGCGCACATTGCGTATGCGGGATCGCTGCAACTGGCCAACAACAAATACGTTGGGCCCGCTTTTCAAAAACAGTCGGGATATACCTTTCAGGGTCGCGGGGGCGGGTCCTTTGCTGTCGCGAACTTGATTAAGTCCGGCGAAATTCAGGCTGACGCCTTTGAAAGTGTCGGCACGGCGCCAATCCAGGCCCTGGGCAGCAAATATGCAGATTGGGCCGTAGGGTTTGCCAGTTCCCCGCTGGTGATTGCGTACTCGGAAAAGAGTCCGTTTGCAAAGCAACTGGATGCAATTCGCAAGGGTCAGAAGCCCATTAGCGATTTGTTCACGCTCATGGAAAAACCTAGTTTTCACTTGGGGCGTACGAATCCGCAAACGGATCCGCAAGGGCAGGCATTTGTGTTCATGATGCGCCTGGCTCAGTCCCAGTTAAAACTTCCGGCGGGGACTGCCGCGAAAGTGCTTGGCGGCGTCAACAATAGTAAGCAAATCTTCTCGGAGACCGGGATTTTATCACGTTTGCAGGCAGGCCAGTTAGATGCAACCAGCGCATATCAATCGGAAGCCATCCAAAGGAACTTGCCCTACATTAAACTGCCAGACTCGATTAATCTCGGCAATCCGAAGAAAGCCAAGCTGTATGCCACTGCCAAACTTAAACTAAAGAACGGGAAAACGGTCAGCGGCAAACCGCTTGAGATTTATGTGGCGGCTCTGAAGACTGCGCCTGACGGTCAAGCGGCGGACAGTTTTATCCACTTTGTGCTGTCCCAAAAGGGGCTCAACCTGTATAAACAAAATGGCTATCAGTTGACGCCGGCAAAAGTCTGGGGTAACAAAGCGAACATACCGGGCAGCATTCAGTCCGAGCTGAAACAGCCGTGACCATGCGCTGGCGTGCAACAGGCGGCGTGCTGGCATTGGTTGCTTTGCTTTGTGTCAGCTTTCTCTTGCTGCCACTAGCGGCCCTGCTGCTGCACATTCCATGGAGCAGCTTGTGGCAGGTTTGGTCTTCGGAAGGCGCGAGTGCACTGCGGCTCTCTCTGATGACTGCCGTTATCAGCATGGCGGTCATCGTTGTCTTTGGCACGCCCCTCGGCTGGCTCTTAGCGCGGGGCCGCAGCCGGCTGTGGCAATGGGTCGAATACCTCATGCTGATTCCGTTACTGATGCCGCCTCTGGTTCTCGGCCTGCTCTTAATCTACTTTTACGGTCCTTACGGCACAGTAGGCAAGTTCTTGGGTATATGGCACCTGTCTGCAACGAATACAGCGTTAGCAGTCGTCATCGCCCAAATCTACGAGTCTATTCCTTACTACGTATTTTCAGCCCAGGGTGCGTTTCATCAGGTCGATGCCATTCATGAGCAAATCTCCTGGTCTCTCGGCGTGGGTCCCTGGAAGACCTTTCGGCAAATCACCTTGCCGTTGGCACTGCCTGGAATGACGGTGGGATTTATGATGGCTTTCGCGCGGGCAGTCGGAGCCTTCGGTGCAGTTGTCGTTGTAGCCTATTATCCACATACACTGCCCATCAGCGTGTGGATCGCGTTACAAGAAAAAGGGCTGCCAACAGCCCTTCCGCTTGCCTTGCTGTTATTGCTCATTTCCATGCCGCTGCCTCTGGCAGCGGTACTTTGGAGGAGGCTGCATGCTTAAACTACATCTCAAGCTCCCGCGACGCTATTTTCATATGAATGTGGACTTTGCGGTTCCAAAAGGATCTATTTATTGCTTGTATGGACCGTCGGCAGCAGGAAAATCCAGCATTCTGTCAGTCTTATCCGGGTTCGAAACAGGCTATGACGAAGTGAAAATAGAATGGGACGGGTCGGTGTTGCTGGAATCCGGTCCTGGCAGTGACAAGGCACGGTTTACGCCGGCCTGGAAACGAGGCATTGGCTATTTAACACAATCCGTACCATTGTTTCCGCATTTAAGTGTACGTGACAACATTCGCTTTGGGATGAATCCGAGCCGCTTCTCCAAGGAGCAAGCTGCAGAAATGGAGGAATGGTACGAAGAGATTGTCGACCGCCTGGAACTCGAGCCCTACCTGTCAATGCGTCCAAAACAGTTGTCCGGAGGATTGACACAACGTGCTGCACTGGCTCGTGCACTTGTTCCTCGTCCTCACCTCATGCTTTTGGACGAACCCTTCTCCGCTTTGGACTGGCAATCGCGCAACCACATGCAGGAAGTTGTTCTGGACTTTCAACGGCGCTTGCAAATGACAATTATCCTTGTGACCCATCAACTGGAAGAGGCCCAGAAGATGGCTGGTATCATCGGTGTTATCCATGACGGACAGATACTGCAAGAAGATTCACCTGATGCCTTGATGACAAGACCCCAAAATTGGAACGTAGCCAAACTTTTAGGTTATCAACACCTTTGGAAAGATGGGGGGAAGTACTATGCACTGCATCCCGACAGAGGTGTGGTTGTTCACGATGAACAGGATTCAAAATATGCAGATTTTAATTCATTTGAGTCAATTGTAAAAATCCAGGGAACAGTCCAAGACCTGCTGTTGAAAGACGGGAGGAGGATTGTGAGATTGACCCCGCGCACTTCGGGCTTGGACTCGTCTTTTGCCATTTCAGCACCAGTGCATGTCGCATTGTCACCGCTCCAGTCCGTGTGCAAAGGGGAGATTGTGACTGCTGTTTTTGTCGAACCGCCGGAGATAAAAGACTATCCAACTCGTTGACATCAACGAATTGTGACAAACCTTTACATCATTCGGTCGTGACACCGTATCATCTTGCACGAGAACACACAATGTCTGCATACATCAAGACTACCGGGAATACAGGTACATGTACGATTTCTACTAAAACGTTGCAACATGCCATTGAAAAAATATGTAATCACTTTTTTTCGGTCGTTTTGGCAGGAATTTGTCAGGTATATGGAGAAGTATCGGGAGACGTAGTAGTGGGTCTGACAATCCTGAAACAAAACAGACATGGATGTGACAAATGTATGCCTAATGGGCGCAGTTCTCGGTGGAAAATGGCGTTGTCTGTCGGTTCGCTTTTAACTCTGTCAGGGTTTTTTATACCTCACGCCAATGCAAGTTCACTTAGTCAAAAGAAACAGCAGTTGCAGAATTTAAAGAATCAAGCTTCTCAGAACTCGGCCCAACTTTCCAAGGATCAGCATCAAAAATCACAGTTCAAGCAACAGATTCAAGCCTATAGCGATTCTATTCAAAACTTAAAAGCCTCCATCTCAACAAATCAAAATCAAATGTCTTCTCTAAAGCAACAAATACAGCAAATGAACGATAAGATAAACAAGACGCAAAGTCAGTTGCAGACAGATCAGAACAATGTGGCTCAAATGATCCGTGCGTCTTACGAAGATGGAAACGTTTCCTTTTTACAGGTGCTGTTTAAATCCACATCATGGTCAGACTTTCTAAATCGACTGAATGATTTGGCTGAAGTGACAAAAGCTCAGAAAGCACTTGTCAATCAAGTGACAACGCTGAAGAAGCAGTTGGAGCAGGAGCAACAGCAAAAGCAGAGCAGCTATCAGCATCTCTCGTCACGGAATGCACAACTGGCGGTTTTGGTGCAGGTTGACGCGCAATTGGTCAAGAAAAAGAATCAAGCGATGAAACAGGTAACCCATGACGCACAAGTCAGGACGCAGCAAGCTGGTGTTCTCGAAAGTCAGATTCATCTGACAAAAAGCGAGGTTGCGGCGCTTCAAGCTCAGACCATAAGAGACGAAGCTAAGATGAAAAGCAAGTCATATTTGACTCAGGCTAAGCAATCCCTCGGCAACGCAAATACGAGCGCATTAATTTCCTTCGCAGAGAGGTTTGAAGGCAGGCCGTATGTGTGGGGCGGCACATCACCTTATCCTGGCTTCGACTGTTCTGGTTTTACCCAATATGTGTATGGACACTTTGGTATCAATTTGCCTCGTACTTCAGGTGCGCAGTTCGGTGTAGGACTTCCGGTCAGCCGGAATAACTTGAAGCCTGGAGACTTAGTGTTCTTCTCTACCTATGCGCCAGGCGCCTCACATGTGGGGATTTACATCGGCGGTGACCAGATGATTGACTCCGAAGACAGCGGGCTCATGGTTACGAACTTGTTCAGCAATCCGTATTGGAGTGCGAGGTACATAGGTGCCCGAGACGTGATCCGACATTAATGTAGGCCTGTGTGTTTCAGCTACAACAAGGGTGCGAGAAGGCGTGCACCCTTGTTTCTGACTTTTGCCCACATGGGCTCACTTTCCATTTCTTGTGGTGTGAGCTCGATGGAATCTGCAATGTCCGCTGCAAACTGCTTCTGTAACAACTTCGCGAATTGGGTACTGTAGACAACCTCACAGGATTCGTAATTGTTCCGGAAACTGAGCAGGTCGTAGTTTGCGGCGCCTATGACACACGCTTCACTGTCTACAATGATGGATTTTGCGTGGAGAATGCCTTTTTTGTAGAGGTACACATTGATGCCCGCGAGCAACAAATCGGTATAAAAAGTTCGGCAAGCCCACCCAATCAGCTTGTGATCGGGTTTCATTGGAACGACAAGCCGCACCGTCACCCCCCTCGCGGCAGCAGTCTTCAGTGCCGTCACCACATCCGTATCTGGTGCAAAGTAGGGTGTGATGATATCAAGTGTGTGCCTGGCCTCTGTTGCACACAGGAAAAACAGGTCCCTAACATGTTCCGCGTCACTGTCAGGACCGCTGTCCACGGTCTGTACCCAGGTATGCTGCGAAGGAGAAATTTCCTGTGTATCTGAAGACGCCTGCGCGACCAGTGATTCATGAGTAGGCACGGCCAGTTCTTCCGCAGCTTCAATCAACGGAAATTTGTCGCGAAGGGAAGCTTTTGAGCGTGCGCCGGCTTTGTTCGCGAACTTTGACGTCGAGCGTCCTTTGTGTCTGCATTTGTGTCTGTAGTTGAGATTGCCCTTTACCTTCAGTGGAACCCCGATGTCCCAGATGGCATCGAACACTTGCTGCAAATACTTCGTTCCCTCGCCTGTCAATTGCAAGTGTGTGTCGCGCCAAAACCCCGCATCTTCACTCTTACCTGTATATTCATCGCCAATGTTCATTCCGCCGATGAGGCCAGTGTGTTGGTCTATGGTGACGATTTTATTGTGATCGCGATGGGTCACCATTGGACTAAACCAGACAGACAGCGGATGCACGGTTCTGACTTCAATTCCCGCATTCGCCATAGCCAGAAGAACCCTTTTCGGCAGTTTCCGACTTCCGAGACCATCACGGAGCAGGCGAACGCGAACACCGTGCATCGATTTATCGATGAGAATCTTGGTCACAGTCTGGCCCACCTCGTCGTTCCTGTATATGTAGTACTCCATATCAATGGTTTCCTTAGCGCTTCGAAGGGTCCGAAGCAGCATTCTGTACTTCGCTAAGCCATTCTTGAGGATGACGACTTCAGCGGGCAGGGGAGGACGCTCTAGCATGCGCGTCGCCCATGCGGAAATCGTTTGTGCTGCTCTCGCGTTGAGACGAGGTGAAGGCTCTGCTTCGGAATACTTTTCCTGGGAAAACCCTGCATGAGATTGCCCAGCCACAGAGGGCTTAGCCAGAGAGGGCTTAGCCAGAGAGGGCCCAGCCAGAGAGGGCTGTGCTTCGGCAGATCCTGTTTCGTCCCCGTGCAGCAGTGTAACTGCCGTTTTGATTTTATGTCCTCGTCGCACCTGCAAATACCTGCGCACCTGACGTTGTGACAATAAGAAATAGGCCATTGGTGCGAGAACCGGAATAACGAGGCTGAAGACAATCCAAGTAAGTGCAAGGATAGGTCGCTGAACCTCGCGAATGGCAATAATGAGAGATACGATAACGGAAGTAAAATAAAGGAAAAACAAAATGGTGAACAACATACGAACACCTCCCTTCGTGCTCATCTAGAATGAGCCAAGAAGGGCTGCTCTATACCTTGCAGGTCCACAGCATTGGAGTCGTCCGTCATATCGCCTGCGCAGAAGGCAGTATGTGGAGGGAGCAGTATGTGGAGGGAGGATGTTACAAGGTTTGGAATACCGATTTCAATTCAGAAACAGGCTCCTGATACCGCGCTCTGTCCCAAGAGTTGTACGAGGGATGGGGTATGCCGTGAATGACTTTCCAATGAGGACTGGTTACATTGGCCAGTCGAAAGAACTTCTGTGCGAACCGGCCGCATGGTACGACGACAAGGGATGCATCTGTTTGTTTCAGCAACTTTCGCCGCAGACTCTCTACCAATAAGGCTTGTCCATGATTGCACTGCTCATCGGAGTAGCTGTCTCGTTGGTTGTTGGAGCGAATGAACTCCAGAGTACGGATTGCATCTGCGTGAATTTGACGTAGTGGAGAGCTGCCGTAGGCAGCAGCCTGCATAGGTACATTACATACATTAACAAGGCCGAGGGCGTCGAGGCGGGGACGGTGAACTTCGTGATCGACATTCTGTCTTATCAGTCGCCCCAAAGGGAACTTTGCATATTCATCTCCAAACAAGTGCTTCGTCATTGTACTCCCGGAGGACCCGGAGACGGGGGCACCGTACTTCAATTCCTGAACATGAGGAGATTCGAGAATGAATATGAGTTTCGTAGACGGAGTGATGATATCTGAAACCGTAAACTCCTTGGCAAGCTGGGTTAACGAATCCTTAAATGTGCTGGCTTGCAACGCAGGAACCTCCTTCTATGAGTGCATAATTCAGGTTCGTTCCGGTTAACTTGAAACAGTGTATGACAGTCCAAGGGAGGAACGAGGTATGAAACGAGTCGCAGTTGAACAGGGATTACATCCCGTAAAAGCATATTTAGAGCAGAAAGGCTGTCAAGTCATAGACATGGCCACTGGCAGCTCCAACGTCGGTGACGCCGCCGCAATTGTTCTCACAGGCGGAGACGAAAATATCATGGGTATGGAGGATAAGTTGGCCGACGTACCCGTCGTAACGGCGGACGGACTATCTCCAGAGGAAGTCTATCAACGGATTGAGCGCTTTATTCACTAGGTCCATTCTAGAATACAATACAGCTGAGGACCACCATCGACGCAGATGACGCTGCGAACTGCTTCTATACACAGAATAACAAAAAGTCACGTAAAAGGGGACGACAATACTCGCTCTCGAGTTTATCCGTCCCCTCTTTGTCGTTAAGCTGAGCTTGCTGTCCGTGAAACGCATGTGCTCAGTCTCATGTGATTGAAGGTGCGTGCAGTTACGGCTGTGCACGGTTGTTCCAAAAATGGTTACTTTGCGTTCTCCGGAATCGTGTAAGCCTTCGTTTGTTTCCAGTTCTTCGGAATATCCGTATTTGTCCACTGACTCTTTTTAAAGAATTCGTGGTGTTCTTTAAAGTAGGCATCCAGCATGTCTTTTGCGATGGGTGCCGCAGTTGTGGCACCATATCCTCCTCCAGGCACCATTACGGCAACGGCAACCTGCGGATTATTGTAAGGCGCATAGGCAATGAACACGGAATCCGTAGTCTTGTGACCGTTGAGCACAATGTCTGCAGTCCCCGTTTTGCCTGCAGCGTCATACGGCGTATTGTGAAACACGTAATAACCAGTGCCCAGCGGATCGTGGGTTACACCGTACATGCCCTGCTGCGCCAGTTTCAAGTATTGAGGCTTAATGTGCAGGTTTGTCTCGCTCGGTTTAAATTGCTTGTAGACCTGGTCTTGTCCTACCGGCGTAAGCCCTGGCTGGAGTACCTTGTCCAGCAGGTGCGGCTGAATCTTCGTGCCATTGTTCGCGATGGTGGCCACATATTGGCCCAATTCAATTGGAGTAAATTGCTGCTCTTGACCAATACCGGAGAGCGCAATGCCGATTGGGCTGATAAATCTGGTGGCCTTTCTTGTCACTGTGTGGTTCTTGCCGTTTTTTCCTTTAATGACTTCCGTGTACTGGTCCTGGGTGACATATTGATGATTTCTCTTATAAGCAGCCTCCGCTTTTTTTAGATCGAACGGATACGCATTACCAAGAGCTGCAGCATCAATCGTATAGAAGTTACCAAGCTGTTCGCCTGGTAAGTCTATATGGGTTAAGACGCCCAAGCCAAAACGTTCTTCTCCGCCAAACAAGTCAATTAATCCTTTTACTGCTGCTGTTCTACTCCACTTTGTTGCAGACATGCCAGCAGGCGGACTTCCCGGATGGGTAGCTGACGAGCCAAACCACTGACCGACCCTTAGAGCAAGTTTATAGAAAAAGACGTCCGATGACACTGCAATGGCTGTTACGTCGTTGACATATCCGTGATTCATGTCGTCGTGTTTCCTACCGCTCGGGCCCGGTGTAATCTGAAGCCAGTACGGAACTGGATATCCAGTGTACGGCGTGATGGCTCCATGCTCCAATCCGATAATCAAATTCGCCGGCTTCACTGTCGACCCTGGGTACTGAGGCTGACTAATTGCATAGTTAATTGATGCATGCGACGATAACATGTAGTTGCGGTGTTTTGAGAATTCTCCGTTCTCAAACCAATTTGGATCGTAGTAAGGATAGCTGACAAGGGATAATACACCACCCGTTTTAACATTAAGCATGACCGCACCGACATCATTGATGGAACTTCTGTGCTTTGAAGTGGCAACAGCGTGTTGAATGTCCTGCTGAGCTACAGCTTGCACATGTCCATCCAAGGTGAGCTGCAAGTTATTCCCGGAAGTTGGCGGTGTATAACCCACGTTGGCGGCTGCAGAACCGTTGGTACTGACTTGCAGGACCTTGTATCCACGTTGGCCCTGAAGGTATGACTCATAATACCCCTCAATGCCTGTGTCTCCTACAATTTGGCTTTGGAGGTATTTTAGCTTCTTGACGTACTCTTTCTGGTCAGCTTTCTGAATCGGACCCACGTATCCTAAGACGTGACCGGCCAGATCTCCGTTTGGATAAGTCCGTGTATAAGATTGCGTGATTAGGAGACCTGGCATATCTCCTTGGTTTTCTGCTATAAAACTCATTTGTTTGTTTGTTATTTTCTTAAAGAGGTTAATGGTTCGGTAGTTTTTGTTCTTATTGACTAAGTCATTATATATTTTCGAACTGGGCTCCTTAAACACTTTAGCGAGCATTTCTGCTATGCGCGCGGGATGCTGATTGACTCCCTTCATTCGCGTGTACGTAAGGCCGTAACTGGGCTTATCGTATGCCAAAAGATGGCCTTCCGCATCATATATCCTTCCTCTGGCAGGCAGCACGGGCAAGCGCTGAATGGCCGTCGTCATTGCATCGCTGCGAAACTTGGGACCCTGTGATACCTGAAGATAGCCCAAACGCAGAATGAGAGAGCCAAAGGACAGAAACACTAAACCGTACACAATGTTTAGGCGCCCAATGTGCGTACGCTTCTGATTCTTCCCTCCGGTTTGATGTGAACTTGCCTGTTTACGTAGAGACTGCCGCTTCCGTCGTGAAGGTCTCCATTTCACTACAGATATTCTTCCTTTCTAATCCGTTCTAATCTTTGGATGTGCTTTGCGAAAAGAGAGTGTTACAGCGCCACATAATGAAGCCTAGATTCTATTGACAGAGTTATTATAATAGGTAGACGACAAACCATTTTGAGTTACTCATTTTGGGTCATTCAGGATTGAATTTAACCGC
Organism: Alicyclobacillus sp. SO9; assembly: GCF_016406125.1. Classification (NCBI taxonomy): domain Bacteria; kingdom Bacillati; phylum Bacillota; class Bacilli; order Caryophanales; family Alicyclobacillaceae; genus Alicyclobacillus; species Alicyclobacillus sp. SO9. The sequence continues at coordinate 1,215,933 of NZ_CP066339.1, forward strand.
GAACCAACAGTAACTCACGGGAACTAACAGCACTTGAAAAGCTTGTCATAAAATTTACATTGAACCTTATTTTACTCGGTTTCCCTCTGTACATTCATTTGGGCGAATTGCGACTGGTGAATTTGGTCTAATCTTGGGTAATTCGTATGCTGTGCGGGAAGGATAACGACTATCCTCCGATTTGGGTAACTGTACTTATCATAACATTGAAATGCCTGATTTAGGTACCAGGATATTTGACAATTACATGGTTTCTCAGCATCATATTGGATAGGGGATTGGTTGACTGCGCAGTTGCGTTATGGAACACGTCAGTCTAAACCAGAAGAGAGGTAATTTGATATGGAAAAACAACGAGTGATGATTCTAGGAACCGGTCCAGCCGGCCTTACAGCGGCCATCTATGCCGCTCGTGCAAATTTAGAACCGCTGGTTATAGAAGGAAATGAACCAGGCGGCCAATTGACTCTGACTACCGAGGTGGAGAACTTTCCTGGTTTCCCAGATGGCATCATGGGTCCTGAGCTAATGGACAGCATGCGTGAACAGGCCAAGAAATTTGGTGCAAAGTTCGTCATGGGCTGGGTATCAGGCGTTGACATGAGCGAACGTCCATTTAAAGTCACTGTTAACGAAAAAGATGAGTATCTATCGGACAGTTTGATCATCTCCACGGGGGCTTCAGCTAAACTGCTTGGAATACCAGGTGAATCTGACAACATTGGCCGAGGCGTTTCAACCTGTGCTACATGTGACGGATTTTTCTTCCGAAACAAAAATATTATTGTTGTCGGCGGAGGAGACTCTGCCATGGAGGAGGCCACATTTTTAACGAAGTTTGCTTCGGAGGTCACGATTGTCCATCGGAGAAACGAACTTCGTGCCTCGCAGATTATGCAGGACAGGGCCCGTGAAAATCCGAAAATCAAATGGCTCTTGAATGTGACTCCCGTCGAGGTTAAATCCGACGGAAACAAGGTCAATGCTTTGTCTGTAAAAGACAACGAAACCGGTGAAATTAAGGATGTGGAGACTACGGGCCTGTTTGTGGCCATTGGTCATCGTCCGAATACCGCTTTCTTAAACGGCCAGATTGATGTCGATAAAGTGGGGTATATCAAAACTCGCGGCGTATCAACAGCGACCAATGTAGAAGGTGTCTTTGCTTGCGGAGACGTTATGGATTCTCACTATCGCCAAGCCATTACGGCTGCCGGAAGCGGATGTAAAGCTGCCATGGATGTTGAAAAGTTTCTTGAAGGTTCGAGTGTCAATGATTGGCTTGAGGCCCCAGCAAAAGCATAGGCAATTTGCCTCCGCCATCCCGTGGTGGGATGCATTCGATGGCGGGGATGGCATGGAATCGAATGGAATTGAATGGAATCGAATGGAATCGAATGGAAAAAAGTTAGTGACATACAAGATGCTAGCAGGATGCGAGGGTTGGCCGATGATTCGGCTAACCCTCTTTTTGTGCGCCCGGCATGGGCGTTGCGTATACCGTGAAAATCGTGCAATGGTGAAAAATGGATTTTGTTAAAGAGGTCACATTTTAATGGATCGTGAAGGCTGGGGAGGACAGTGCGCAATTCAAAAGCAGGGACGTATAAGGTTGCAGTGAAGGGAGTCTATCATCTATGGAATCCTAGCTTACACTAACAACTGTAAAATAACGGATGTTGGTGCGGGAGGTAGGTCGAAGGTAGGCGGGGCCGATAGGGATCGCAATGATCACTATCGGTCAAAGGGAGCTGATATAGTGATCGCAAAGATCACTACCCGGAGACAGAGAAAGGTCATAGTGTCGGAAAAGATCACTACTGGCCCTCCGTAGCGGCAGGAGAGTTGGAATAGTGATCAATTGGATCGTTAAGCTCAGGGTGAAGAGGGATAGTGATCAACGGGATCACTAAATTCAGAGACTTGGGTCAATAGTGATCGATGGGATCTCTAAGTTCCGAGAGAAGTCGGATGCCGAGGAAAATAGAGATCCGTGAAGTGCTTATTATGGTTCATTGGAGGTGGGCCTGCAAAATAGGCGCTTCTGAGAGGCTTATAAGTTCATTTTCGCCGGTTTTACGCTCGAAAATGCCGAATAAGCGCTTTTCACGAGCTTATTCGCCACCTCGTGGTAATGGGAAGCGGAATAGGCTCTTCACAAGCGCTTATTCCCCGGCAGCCCCCCGGCCGGTCCCAGCAGTCCCCCGGACAGCCCCCCGGCAGCCCCCTCATGTATGCTCGTTAATGCCCTTCTAATCTTCCTTTTGTCCCTCCACTACAGCTACAACACCACCCATAAGGTTGTGAAACGCGGTCCTTGCGAGGCCGTTACTGGCAAAGCGTTGCGTCAGTTGCTGTTGTGAATCAAATTCTTTGGATGAATCGTGCAGATACTGATAGGCACTCTTTCGCTTGGCTGTGATTTTCCCCATGAGAGGGACAAGCCAATTGAAGTACAGCCAGTATACCTGTTTGAAAACAGGCGCAGTGGGTTTCGCCATGTCGACGGACACAACCCAGCCGCCTGGTTTCACCACTCGGCGCATCTCTTGAAGTGTCTTGTCGATGTCTGGAACATTACGCAAACCCCAACCAACGGTGGCAGCATCAAACGAGTTATCAGGAAAAGGCAATGCCATTGCGTTGCCTTGAATGAGTTCAATCTGCTTATTCATGTCGGAAACTTTGACTTTTTGCTCACCTACAGCCAACATTTCCTCTGAAAAGTCAAGACCTGTGACATGGCCGCTCGGACCGACCGTGCCGGCAATTTCAAGAGTAAATTCTGCCGTACCACAGCACACATCAAGTACGTTCATGCCGTTTTGAATTCGAGCACGGCGCATAGCAAACTTCCGCCAGGCTTTGTCCCTGCCAAAACTCATCAGTGTATTCATGACGTCGTATCGTCGCGCAATTCCATTAAACATCTCGCGTACATAACGTTCTTTTTGATTCTTAGATGGAAGCTCCATGAAACCTAACTCCTAACCTGTGCTCGTCAGTAAATAATTGTACAGAGTGTCAGGGTCGGAATCAATCTTCTTTTACTCTAAGACACATTATTGGTGAAAATCCGCCCATGACCACAAATATACAAATATTCCTATATTACCTATATGTTTCAGGGGTTTTCGTGATGCCAGCGCCGCTGCTTACGAGTGGAGACCATTGTTCATGTTCAGTTCACAAAGGTCCTTTATTGTTTTCTTGTACCCAATCAGACTACAGGAGGTATTGCAATGAATGAGTCATCAAATCAGGCAGATACGACGTCGCCGAGTACTCATATCGGTACAACGTCATTTTCTATGAACGGAACATCAAACAAAACATCAAACAAAACGTCACAAACAAACTCGTCGTTCAGCGGCACAGCATCTTCTTCTACAAATGGAACACACCGTGAGAGAGGGGTGTCCCAAACAAAGGCGTCCCAAATGAAGGCCTCCCAAATGAAGGCCTCCCAAACGAAGGCCTCCCAAATGAAGGCCTCCCAAACGAACGGCGTTTCTCGCACGACGAGCGAGTGGGCAGTGGAGGCAGAAGGGCTTGTAAAAATCTTTGGCCAGAACCGTGCAGTGGATGGGGTTCACCTGAAGGTTCCAACCGGTACGATTTACGGCGTGCTGGGTCCAAATGGAGCAGGGAAGACAACGACAATTCGCATGTTGGCCACATTGCTTCGACCTGATGCAGGTACTGCGCGGGTGTTTGGCCACGATGTTACGAAGGAGCCGCAGATTGTTCGCCAGTTGATTGGTGTCACGGGACAGTATGCGTCCGTGGATGAAACTCTGAGTGCGACAGAAAATCTGATACTCTTCTCACGCTTGCTGGGATTAAGTCGAAGTGAGGCACGGCGCAAGGCTAATGATTTGCTGGAGGAATTCGGATTGACGGAAGCTGCTAAACGTCCGTTGAAGAAGTTTTCAGGCGGAATGCGCCGCCGTCTCGATCTCGCTGCAAGCTTGATTGCACAGCCGCCGCTGATTTTCCTTGACGAGCCGACGACGGGCCTCGATCCAAGAACGCGTGCACAGATGTGGGGGACCATTCGGAGGTTGGTGAAAACGGGATCGACCGTGTTGTTAACAACGCAGTACCTGGATGAAGCCGATCAACTCGCAGACCGCATCGCAGTCATTGACAGCGGCCGGGTGGTCGCGGAAGGAACTGTGGATGAACTCAAGGAGACTGCTGGCACGGCAGCGTTGCAGTTGCGCCTGCAAGATACACATCAGATGAATACAGCAAGGGACATTGTCAACCGAGTGCTGAAGGTGCAGGCAACGGAGTCGCCGGAAAGCGGAAAACTCACGGCTCCTTTGAGAGATGCCGACCGAGTGACGGACCTGCTCGTCGCTTTGCGCCAGTCCGGGATTCACTTGACAGAGTTCAGCGTGCAAAAACCGACCCTTGACGAAGTGTTCTTGGCGATTACGGGACATGGCGTCGAAACACAGGCTGGGGCGTCGGATGCAATGGCAACCCACGCCATGGAGTCGCAGACAGCAGAAAACAAAAAGGAGGCAGTACGGGGATGAGCAGTCTCACGATTACGCCAGGTGCAAAGCGCAAATTGAAAAACCATACGAGTCTGGGTCAAAGTCTCCGGAACTCGTTCACAATGGCCTACCGGGGTTTGTTGAAGATTCGTCGGACACCAGAGCAATTGTTTGATGTCACATTGCAGCCCATCATTTTTACCGTCATGTTTACCTACATTTTTGGCGGAGCGATTTCCGGAGACGTGAAGAGCTACTTGCCCGTGATTATCCCCGGCATTCTGGTCCAGACGGTGATCACAACGTCCATTGTAACCGGAGTGCAATTAAGAGAGGACATGGACAAAGGGGTCTTTGACAGATTCAAGTCCCTGCCCATTGCCCGCATCGCACCGCTGGCGGGGGCATTGTTAGCCGATACGGTTCGCTATGCCATTGCAACGACGCTGACATTTACTATGGGCTATCTGATGGGTTATCGGCCTGCTGCCGGATTTGGACACGTGGTTGTGGCTGGCATTCTGGTGGTTGTCTGTTCCTGGGCGATAAGCTGGATTTTTGCCTTCTTCGGTGTCATTGCCCGCACCGCATCCAGCGTCCAAGGCATCTCCATGATTGTGTTGTTTCCGTTGACATTCCTGTCCAACGCATTCGTTCCCGTGAAAACCATGCCAAACTGGCTGCAGTGGTTTGTCAAAGTGAATCCCATTTCGCATCTGGTCACGGCAGTGCGTACTCTTGTCAACACCGGAACGGTGGGGAGCGACTTGCTCATTTCACTGCTTGGTGCGGCCATTGTTGTGGCTGTGTTTGCACCGTTGACGGTACGTGCCTATATGCGCCGTACGTAATAACCGTCCCAAGTCACAAGTTCTGTAATCGTCAGTGGCTAAACTTTCCCCAGCTCTCCTCAGTTTGGTAAGACGTAGAGGAGAGCTTTAAAACCTGTATGTTTTATTCTTTTCAATCGTTCTGGTGAGTGTGTATGCCAATGAGTTAATTTGGATTAATTCCAGTGGATACATGACCTACTTGGCAGCTCCAGGAGCAGGTAAGTTTGTAAATGCGACGTTGGCTTGGAATCAATTGTTCAACAACCTTGAAATGGTGCTATCAGGGATTACATTCGTCGTGAGCAATGGCTTCATTTTGAAAAGACAGAAACACAGATGGCCCTCCTAATCAAAGGATTTGTGTATCCATGCATCGGTCAACTTGAAGTCTGATTGGACACAAGGTTAACCTTTGGAGGGTGTCTTGGGAGACAATACAGGCAGTGTCACAGTAAATGTCGATCCCGTTCCAAACTCGGTCTCAACCTGAACATAACCGTCGTGCAGGTCTATGATTTTTTTGGCGATGGAGAGCCCCAAACCGCTTCCCAATGCGCGGTGGCTGTGGGCTTTGTCTGCTTTAAAAAAGCGTTCGAAGATACGGCTTGCGTCCTCCTGTGTCATGCCTACGCCTGTATCTGTGACGTTGACAGTTACTTCCTCGGAGTCGGCCTTTGCACGAATGACAATACTGCCCCCTGGTCGAGTAAACTTAATAGCATTGACCACCAGATTTAACCAAACCTGGCTCAGTAAGTCTTTGTCTGCAACAATCGATAGGTGTTCGGCGCCTACATCAATTTGAATTTGCTTCTCCACCCACATGGGTTCACAAGCCAGCACAACCTCCCGCAGTTGCCGGTCAAGACGATAGGTTTCCGGGTGGAATGGGTGGTGTCCGGACTCAAGGGAGGTGAGTTTGAGCAGGTTGTCGCTAAGTCGAGAGAGACGCTTGCTTTCTGTCTCAATGATATCGAGATAACGCTTTTGCTGGTCCACTGTAATGCCGCCGCTTTTGAGTGTGGCCGCAAACCCCGCCATAGATGTGAGCGGTGACTGAATCTCATGAGAGACATTTGAGATGAATTCCTGGCGCATTTGTTCCAATTTGGACAGTTCTTGCGCCATATCATTAATGCTGTATACAAGCCTTCGGAACGGATGTCTGTCACCCCCCGGCTCTTTAATCATATCGGCGTCCAGGTGAACGTCAAAGTTCCCTTTGGCGATTTGCCGAAATGCATTAAACAGCGGTTGCCACATCGCGCGTTGCTTTGGGACAGCCACCCGGCTAGTGATGGCTCCGCCAAGAATTGCGAGGATGAGAGCGCCTGCAACG